>BNZQ01000005.1 GCA_026001225.1 Clostridia bacterium | reverse complement strand
ACACCACGGACGAGAACGTGAGCATGATCGTCCGTATCCCCGATTTCTACGCCGCCACCGTCGCCCGTTCCCACCCGAATGTACACCGCGCGAAGTGGCCGCACGGCCCCGAATGGTATCTTGTCCTTGTCGATCGTTCCTTCTCCGACAAGGCCGCCGTCTTCACGATCCTCTCCGCCGCACGCTCCTTCGTTTCGGGGGAAAAGTTGTAACGATTTGAGCGGTTTTTCTTCCAAAGCTTGTACCCTCCTCTGAACCCCCGATCTAACCGGAGATTCCGAGGAGCCTCGCAATAAGGACGCCGCAAATGAAAAAACCGGCTTAAATGAAAAAGAAACCGTCCGTGCGGTTTCTCTTTCGGAGAGGTGTGCGTATACCTCTCGCCGCATTGACTTGCCCGTACCCACGCCATCCTTTTTGTAGGTGTAGACGGAATATCCTCCGGACACAACATTCGCTGAAATAGTTTTACCCCTTTCTCCGGTTGCGCGCCCGCTCCGCGGTTCCGCGCACGCGCGCCAATTTCCGAATATACTGATAGAGCTATGTTAACCTGGCAACTTCTGCTCGAAGCCGCCGCGATCACGTGCGCGCTGTCCGTGGACGCGTTCGTGTCGGGCTTTGCTTACGGCGCGAATAAAATCAAAATCCCCTTCGTTTCGGCGATGATCGTCAATGTCGTTTCCGGCGCGGTTTTAGCGGCGGCTCTGTTCGCCGGCTCGTGGATCGGGACGTTTATTCCCCGCGCCGTCACGCTAACCGTTTGCGCCGTTTTGCTCATCGTCCTCGGCCTTGCCAAAATAGCCGACAGCTGTTTCAAAGCCCTCGCCGCGCGCCGCCCCGAACTGCATAAGGAAATCCGTTTCTCCCTCTTTTCGCTGAAATTTATTCTGCATATCCGCGCCAAGCCCGAAGCCGCCGACGCCGACGATTCCAAAACCTTGCGCCCCGCCGAAGCCGCCGCCCTCGCCCTCGCCGTATCGCTCGACGGCCTCGCGGCGGGTTTAGGCGCGGGTCTCGCCGATACGGGCGTGGCTTTTTATTGGTCGGTCGTCGGCTTTTCGCTGATCACCGATATCGCTTTCCTCTATTCGGGCGGGTATTTCGGGCGGCGCGTGGCGAAATTGACCCGCGTCAATTTGGCGTGGCTGTCGGGATTGATTTTAATCGGGTTGGCGGTTTGGAAGCTGGCGGTTTGAAATCGAAAATCAGACGCACAATCCCTTGACGCCGCCGCATAATTATGCTATAATCGCGTTATAATTAAAGTACGGAGGGTATCCACATGGCGCAAATTATACCGATTCGGGACTTAAGGAACACAACCGATATATCCGACTTATGCCACGCCACGAACGAACCGATTTTCGTGACCAAAAACGGCTACGGCGATTTGGTCGTGATGAGCATGAAAGCCTATGAGGAACGGTTCGCGCGCGCGGATATTGTCGCGAAGGTTCGCGCGGCGGAAACGGAGGTTGCAAACGGCGCGGCATTGTTGGACGGGGACGCCGTTTTCGCGCGTTTGAGGGCGAAACATGCCAAATAAATACACGCTGAAACTTATGCCGCAAGCCGAACGCGACTTGAACGAAATCGACGATTACATAACATTCGAGCTTTGCAACGAAAAAGCGGCGACGGATTTGATCGACGCGATACAAGCCGCGTTAAACGGCCTAAAAGATATGCCGCGAAAATGCCCCGAATCCGATATCCCCGAACTGAAACGGGACGGATACCGCAAATGCGTCGTCGGCAACTATATCGCGCTCTATAAACTCGACGACAAAGAAAAAGCGGTCGAGGTCGCGAGGGTGTTTTACGGCATGAGGAATTACAAGAACCTCGATTTGTTTTGATGATGAAACATGATTTGATTGTGGCGGTCGCGACCGCGCTGTCCCCCGCGGCTGTATCCGTGATCCGGCTTTCGGGCAAGGGCGCGGCTTTGGCGGCGGGCAAAATCTTTCAGGCGTATTCGGGCGTGCCCGTCCCCGCCCTGCCCCCGCGCGTCCTGACGGCGGGCAAAATCGAAAGCGGCTGCGCGCGCGACGAAGCGTTGTGCGTCTTGTTCCCCGAGGGGCACAGCTTTACGGGCGAGGAATCCGCAGAATTTCATTGTCACGGCGGTGTCGCCCTGACGCTGGCCGTCGTCGAGGAACTCAAAAAACACGGGGCGCGGCAGGCCGAGGCGGGCGAGTTTACCAAACGCGCTTTTTTAAACGGCAAATTGGACCTGACCAAGGCCGAAGGAATCGCCGATCTGATCGAGGCTGAATGCGACGCCGAGCTACGCGCGGGCGGGCATCTCTTGGCGGGGGCCTTGAAAAAATTCTGCGCGGAAAAGCTGAACCTTTTGACCGAAATTTTGGCCGAATGCGACGCCGCGACCGACTACCCCGACGAGTACGACGGCGAGAACCTGCGGAGCCGCACGGCGGCCGCACTGCGGGAAATCTTGAAAGAAACCGAAACGCTGTTATCCTCGTATAATACGGGGCGGCTGATTAAGGACGGCGTGCAATGCGTCATCACGGGCGAGGCGAACGTCGGCAAATCCTCCTTGCTGAACGCGCTGACCAAAACCGAGCGGGCGATCGTCACCGACGCGCCGGGCACGACGCGCGATTTATTGACCGAAACGATCGTCTATAAGGGCTTCAAAATTCATTTGACCGACACGGCGGGACTGCGCGAGGCGGAAAGCCTGCCCGAAAAAATCGGGATTGAACGGGCGCAAAAGGCCGCGGCCGGCGCGGACGCGGTGTTGGAAGTCTTTGATAGCGGTCAGCGGTCAGTGGTCAATGGTCAGTTAAAGGGAACAGAGAACAGGGAACAAGTAATGGACAATGGACAATTAAAGGAACAAAACCGAAATCGTGCATTGTGCATTGTGCATTGTGCATTGAAAAATCATATACGGGTCCACAATAAATCCGATTTGTTGAGCGATAAGGAAAAATCCGAGCTTCGCCGTTCTCCGTTCTCCGCTCTCGATTCAGTAATCGTTTCGGCAAAGACCGGCGAAAACCTCGACAAGTTGCTCGATATGATTTTGGAAAAGGCGGCGGTAACCGATTTTACAGGTGGGCTGATCCTGACCACCGTGCGCCAACGGGACGCTGTTAAACGGGCGGCGGACGCTTTAACCCGCGCCTCCGCCGATTTAATCGGCTCCTCCGTTCCGTTGGATGTTGCGTATACGGATATCAAGGACGCTTGGACGGCGTTCGGCGCGGTCACGGGCGTCGCGACGCCGGAAACGATC
Organism: Clostridia bacterium; assembly: GCA_026001225.1. Classification (GTDB taxonomy): domain Bacteria; phylum Bacillota; class Clostridia; order Christensenellales; family DUVY01; genus BNZQ01. Next base: position 56,752 of record BNZQ01000005.1, on the reverse strand, counting down.
ATCGATACGCTGTTTTCAAGATTTTGCGTCGGGAAGTAAGCGTTAAGTTTTTAGTTAAAGTTTTTAAAAAGTTTTCATCTTTAATAAATACGAATCAATCTCTCTAATTCATCGGCGGCGGCGGCTTCCGCGCGGACGATCCCGTCCAACCGTCCGGCGGCGTAGGTGCGGGAAAACCAACGGTTCAGGTCGGCCAATTTGCCGATCAACGCGCGCTGATCCAACGCCACGCGCCGAAGCAAGACTTCACTCGGAACGCCGCGATACTCCTCAACGCCGTATTCCAAGGGGCGCAGGCCCGTTATGTCGCGGAAAAAGGCTTCCGCCAAAGCGGTATCGCGGTCCTTGATGTCTGAGATCCGCCGAAAATCCGCGCGCAAATTCTCAAACCGCGCTTGATTGCCTAAATAATCCAACCGGTATTTAAAACTCTTCATATCGTCCAACGCTTCCTGCATACGGGTCACCACATACGGCGGCAGATTGCGGGCGTATCCAGGAAAAACCGGCTGCACGGGCGGGCGGCACGGCACGCAGTAATACGGCGGCGCGGGCCGCGCGGGCTCGACCGGCGGCAGCGCGATCGGCTCCGGTAACACGGGCTGAACGGGCTCGACGGGCTGAACCGGAACGGCGGGAATCGTTTCGATCGGCTGAACGGGAACCGCCGGCGCCGTTTCGCCGGGTATCGTTTCGATCGGCCGAACGGGGTAAACGGGATAAAAAAGCGGCTCCGGGGCCTGCCGGCGCCTATCGTTCATATATTGATGAAAATGCTGTTCGAAATTGTGATGGTCGAACCGCCACGCGCCGTCGGTTTTCGAGGGCTCCGGCTCTTTCAGCTCTTTTTCGGGCGGCGCCTGTTCCGGCACGATATGCAAAACGCTCGCTTCGTTCAAAAATCCCCTTAAATATTCGACGTTCAATCCGTTGCGTATGTATTTATTTTCCGCTTTCTGTTCCGTCATTGGTTTCCATGACCTCCGCTATCGTAAAAAGTTTATTTCCTTTTCATCATATGGGGAAAGAACGAGAAATGTGAAAATCGACGGAAGTAGACCCATCCTACATGACCGAGGCGGCGAATCAAGCGCGGCCCGAATCCGGCGATGCTTGTGCCTTCAAACCGCATTTTTTCTTTAAAATGCCGAAAAGCCGTCCCGCCCCCTCGTCGATCTTTTCGCGGGAGTAACTGTGTTCGGCCAACTCCCCGTCCGTCAATTGAGCCAAAGCGTTGAAAAATTCCAAACCGGTATCGTATAAATCGAAATCGAACCGATCGTCCAATTCCCGAAGCAAGAGCGCTTCGGCCTCGCCGTAGTCGTTCGACGCGAGCAGCGACCAAATTAAAATGCCGACTTCCCGCGAGGAAGCCGCGTACTCGACGACAATTTCGTGATCCTCCTCCTTATGGAAGAGAAATTTGGCCAAAATCTCGCCGGAGCCGTGTATCATTTGCTGTATCACGTCCATGCCGTATACGGGGCGCGACGCCCCCGTTTATATATTGTACAGGATTCGTGAAAAAAAAGCAAGAAAACCTACTCAAAGAATCCGACCTCATCAAACCTTTCGTACTTTGCCGCCAACCGCCGCGCGTAGTCCGGCTCGATTTGGCGGACAAAATTCAGGCGGCCCGCGATCTTTTGCCGATGCCCCTTTTTTAAAACCAACAAATTATAGATTTGCTTTTTCAGCGCGTCCTTGTATTTATGCCCGACCGTGACACGCCCGCCGAGATCGATTTTTCGATCCGCCGTGATACTCCTGCCCGCCGTGATCGTCAGGCCCGTGACGCATTTTGCGCGCCCCGCCCACGCCGCGCGCGTCTTTGCGTCGTTCAACCGAAACTCGTGGTCGCGCACGATGCGGTTAATAACGGCGGGCACGTCGCGCTTATCGTGCTTGCGCTTGGCATAGGAAACCGTCAAGTCGTCGGCATAGCGCGTATAGACCGCCCGTCGCAGCCTTTTCGCGATTTGCAAATCCATTTTATAGCACACCGCGTTGCAAATGAACGGCGAGGTCGGCGCGCCGATCGGCAAGCCTTTTTTATAGCTCACAAGCCGCCAAATCAAATCGACGTTCTTTTCGCCGTATTTTTTAGACAAGAGCTCGCTGACGTGCCGAAACGCGATCGACGGAAAGAAGCTTTTTAAATCAAAGGAATAGACGATCTCGGCCCGTTTATGGCGCGAAGCGTTCTTTAAAATGCCATCGCCCTTGTTGTACGCCGTGGCGTATTTGGAAACCTTTAATTTGCGGAAAATCAGATCGTTGAGGGCGCGCATGACTTTCATCAGGGGTTCGCGCGGCTCGGCGATCTCGCGCTTGCCGCCCTTTTTCCGTATGTAAAAGACGTTGTACGCCGATTCGGAATTCTTGGCGAGATCGTGAATATACCCAGCGTCATAGCCCGTCGCTTTGGCCAACCATTCGATCAGTTCCATTTTTTTAAAACCGGTTTCTACCCGATCGGCAGATCCACGATTTCGTGGATCTGCCGATCTTGGGCGGCGAGTAATCGCGCAACGTCTTTTACAAGGCGCCGACTACGTATGTAGTACAATTCTAGAAACCGTTTTTATTATACTATAAAGTCCGTTTTCCGTCAAGGCTTTCAAGACCACGATACGGGCGCTTTACTCGCGCCGGAACTGCCGCTCGAACCGGCGGAACCGTTGGCGTTTTTGTCTTGTTTACCGCCTGTACCTTTCGTACCGCCCGCACCGCCGTAGCCGTACGAACCGCCGTAGCCATAGTAATTATTAGAGGAACCGTATACATTGCGTATAAAATTACTGCCGCTAGACTGCAAATATCCGCTATAAGCGTTGGCCGAAGTGTAATAATAACAAATACCGCCGTCGCCACCGTTACCGCCTTTGCCGCCGATACCGCCGCCGTTGCCTCCGTTGCCGCCGTTACCCGGTTTACCGGTGTTGCCCGCATAAACATCAAGATAGATCGCGTTGGTTTGGGCAAGCAACGAGATTGAACCGGAAAATGCCTTGCCCGGTTTTCCGCTATTGCCGCCGTTGCCGCCGCTTCCCGCAGAAGAAGTCGCATTTGTGCCGGAGCCGCCGGGAGATGTGTAGCTAACGCCGTTGGAACCGTTGCCGCCGATGAGTTGCACGTACGCGTGCTTAAACGTAACGCTTGACCCCTGTCCGTGTTGTTTTCGACACGAATCAGGTATTCGGTCCCTTGCGTGAAATACCCGAACAGCGTGGCATCCTCGCCGTCGGCGAACCAACCGAGCAGGTAATCCAAACCGTCGGTCTGCGCCTGAATCAGGGATACCCCGCCTGTCGCGTGGCGTAGAAAACAATGTTCGTGCCGTAATTCAAAGTCTCAAAATTCTGGAAAACCAACGAGGAATAACTCGTTTTTGTCGCCGTGCTGTATTTAAAAAGCCGCAGCTCGTAAAGCCCCGCGTCGTTTGATACGTATCGCCGACGGTCTTGATACTGTAATTGGCGGAAATCGTAGGATGAAAAATATAAAATTGCTCGCGGGTCGCTTCGTCCCAGTCCACCGCGTTGTGGTTCTTCTGTACCCGTAATTCGATCGGCCGATACAACAGGGTGAACGTAAGAGACGCCGAGGAGATCCCCTCCAACTTTATGTAATACGTCTGACCCTTTTTCAAGGCGTACGCGGTTTCATTCGCGTAGGACTCCTTTAAAACGTTCAAGACCGCGCTCATGACGATGAGCCGGTTCCCCGCGCCCTGCCGGTTAAAGACGTACTCGCCCGACGCGCCGCACTCGAACATAAAGATTTGATAGCCGCCCGTCAGGGTATAGGCGCGGGGCTCAAAGATATGCGTATCTGTAAGAAAAAACCGGTTTAACCTTGGTCACGATTCTGTCATCGCTCATCACCGTTTGTACATCGAATACCAGCACCTCGGAAATATTCGCCTCGTCTTTCCCGATCGGCTTTCGTATGCACATAAAAACCGTACTTCTTACCGATATAAAAATATGTACCTCGTTGCACGAAAAGCTGTTTCGGTACAATATGAATGATCGGATCGTATTGCTCGTAAAGACTCCCGCCTAAACCCATATCGCTGTCGGCAGTGATAGCGGGAGTCGTAAACTCATAGAATATACCGTCCGGACTGGTATGCGAACGGTAATAAAGCGGAATTGTATAGTTGTTAATCTTGTATGTCGCGCCGTCGCGCACATATTCGTCGCTGTCGGTATACGCGTCGAAATCCCCTGACAAAACCGTCAAGGGCGTGTTTCGGTCGGCGTAGGTTACGTTGACGTTTTGAAACGCGGCGGTTCGGGGATTGCCTGCATTCTCGGCGGTCGCCCCGCTCAACGACGGGAGCGAGAACAGGCACGCTGCCGTCAAAACGGCGAGAACGGCCAAAATCGTGAATCTTAGGGACAAACAAGTGCCGTGCTGGCCCGGCAATTACGGCGTATCGTATACCCTAAAAGGCCTGTTGGCGGGCGAGGAGTACCTCTTGCACATTTCCGTCACCGTCGCCGACCGCGAGCAGTTCGTCTTTACTCCCGTTATCACGGTCTTGAATTTTGATGACTCGACTCATCCGTCAACTCTAACCTATTTAAACAGCGAGAACACGCTTATAAATCATGTCGGCATCAAGTTTTTAGTTGGATATGATCTGACTTGCAATTCTAAATATCTTACGAGTTTGACCCAACCGTTTTATATCAGCAAGATTAAAATGACTTGCAAAAAAATTGACGACGTTTTGATCGATATCACGTATGAAGACGACAGCAAGCTTGTTACCCTGCCCATGGAACTCGGCTCTTATGTCATCACCTTTTCTTATCCGGGCGATACAATTCTGTTTATGGATAAGCCTTTGGGCGACGAAAACAACCTCCTGTACGAATACGTCGCCCAGCCCGTCACCTGCACTATCTATTACAATGTCGTTGAATAAATAATCCTTGCCCTTCAAACTCAAAAAAAGCCTCGCGGTGAAAAGCACCGCGAGGCTTTTTTTGAGTTTTTGCGAGATTAAGAATCCGCGTTGCCGGAAAAGCACGGAGCGCTAAATGCCGTAGGCGAGCATCGCGTTCGCGACCTTTAAAAAGCCCGCAATATTCGCGCCTGCCACGAGGTTGCCCTCCGCGCCGTATTTTTTGGCGGCCTCGCTGGCGTTCTTGTAGATGCCGATCATGATATTTTTCAATTTGGCGTCCACTTCCTCGAACGTCCACGAAAGGCGCATACTGTTTTGGGACATTTCGAGCGCGGAGGTGGCAACGCCGCCCGCGTTCGCGGCCTTGGCGGGCCCGAACAACACGCCGTTCGACAGGAACACATCGATCGCTTCGGGCGTCGAAGGCATGTTCGCGCCTTCACCGACCGCGAAGCAGCCGTTTTTGACCAACGTCTCGGCGGCTTTTTTGTCAATCTCGTTCTGCGTGGCCGACGGTAGGGCGATATCGCACTTGACCGTCCAAATGCCGGAGCAGCCGTCGACGTATTTGGCGGAGGGAACCAGCTTCGCGTATTCGGAAATCCGTTTGCGGTCGACCTCTTTCAGTCTTTGGATCACGTCGAATTTGATGCCCTTCGGATCGTAAATATAGCCCGCCGAATCGCTCATGGCGACCACCGTTCCGCCCAACTGATTGACCTTTTGCAGGGCGTAGATCGCGACGTTGCCCGAACCGGACACGACCACGGTCGCGCCTTTAAAGGATTTGCCTTTCGCGCGGATCATCTCGTCCACGAAATAGCACAAGCCGTAGCCGGTCGCTTCGGTGCGCGCCAAGCTGCCGCCGTACGGCAAGCCCTTGCCGGTCAGCACACCGACGAACTCGTTGCGCAGCTTTTTATATTGACCGTACATAAAGCCGATCTCGCGCCCGCCGACGCCGATATCGCCCGCCGGAACGTCGGTGTCCGCGCCTATATGCCGTTGCAGTTCGGTCATGAAGCTTTGGCAAAAGCGCATGATCTCGTTGTCCGATTTCCCCTTCGGGTCAAAGTCGCTGCCGCCCTTGCCGCCGCCGATCGGAAGGCCGGTCAGCGAGTTTTTAAAGATTTGCTCAAAGCCCAAAAATTTGATGACGCTTTCGGTCACGGTCGGATGCAGGCGCAGGCCGCCCTTGTAGGGGCCGATCGCGCTGTTGAATTGCACACGGTAGCCCCGGTTGACGTGCACCTTGCCGGCGTCGTCCATCCACGGAACGCGGAATTTGATGACTCGTTCGGGCTCGACGAGGCAATCCATGATACCGGCCTTTTGATATTCGGGATGCTTTTCGATAACCGGTTCCAAGGATTCCAAAACCTCGGTGACGGCTTGCTGAAATTCCGGCTCGTTCGGATTGCGTTTTTTTACGGTTTCCAGTACGCCTTGCAGGTAAACGTTTTTCAGTTTGGACATAGTGACATTTTCTCCTCTTTCTTTTTTTTAAAACCTTCCGACGGCCCCCTGCGGGAGCGTTATAAAGTTTTTAAGTAGTATAGCACACCGACAACCGTTTCGCAAGTGTTTTTATCCGTTCGGTATGCGCAATAGTGTCTTTGATACGGGCTACGTTTGTCTTGCCGCCTCGGTCATGTATGTCTATATACACCCCCTTCGGCGGCAAAACAACTGTTGCCCGTCTGAAAACCACTCTTGCACACACCAAAAATAGACACTGTTTACGCACACCTTATCCGTTTGACACGGCTCGGTCGGTTTCTTTCAACCGACCACCCCGCCCCTTTCAGGGGCACCCCTCGAAGAGGGGAATCCTTTTATCGGTTGGGATTCTTCACTCACGGAAGAATGACACAAAGGCGGCCGCCCCGCCGTCATTCGGAGGGACGCAATGACATTCTTTGCGCCGTCTTATCAGGTCATGCAGGCGCCGTGATCTGTTTACATGTTAACGAATTGATAAAGAATTTTGACAAAAAACGATCCGAACAAAGGATTATTCGGTTGCAAAAAAGCGCGTTTTGTGATATGATAGATAGATTCGGAAAGATCTGAATTTTACAATGAAAGAAACCGATGCCGTTATCCAAAAACCCGACAAGGAAAAAATGTCTATCGGCAGCCTCGCGCTGTGGATCGGCCGGATCGTGCTGATCTCGGCCGCCGCGCTGCTGTGGATTTGGCTGGTGGACAATATCCTCGTTTGGACGAACCGGAAAACCGCCGCGGGTCCGAACATCGACGCATGGATCGTAACCCTCATCAAAATCGCGGGCTCCGTCCTGTTCGGCTTGATCCTGCTGTTTACCGCGCGCCCGATCCTCGTTTCCTTTGTCAGGCTGTACCGCCTGATCGAACGGTCGCTCGCCAATTACAGCGGCCGGCAAATCTTAATGGGGCTCGCGGGCCTTGTGTTGGGCCTCGGCCTCGTGCTGATCGTTCAGCTGATCTTCCGCGATATCCCGCTGCCCGTCACCATCGTGCTGAGCGTCGTGTTGGGCTTCATCGGCCTGATGCTGGGCGCGCGGCGCATGAGCGAGGTGTTCGGCGGCCCGCACGCGGCGGCTCCCGCGGCCCCCGCGGAGGTCCCCGCGCCGGTCGACCGCCCCTTGATTTTGGATTCCTCGGCGATCATCGACGGTCGTATTTTGGATTTGGCCAAAACCGGCTTTTTCGACGGCGCGCTGATCGTGCCCGCCTTTATTTTGGCGGAGCTCCGTCATATCACCGACAATCCCGATTTGTTAAAGCGCAACCGCGGCAAGCGCGGTCTCGACGTGATCGAAGCCCTGCGGCAGGAAAAGGCCGTTCGGGTCGTCATGGACGAAACCGATTACGAGGAGGGCGACGCCGACGCGCGCCTGTTGCGTTTGGCCAAGGAGCGCGGCGGCAAGATCGTGACCAACGATTACAACCTGAATAAAATCGCGTCTTTAAAGGAAATACGCGTCTTTAATATTAACGAGTTGGCGAACGCGATCAAGCCGGTGGTTTTGCCGGGAGAGAAGCTGAAACTGAAACTTGTGAAAGAGGGAAAAGAATCCGGACAGGCGGTCGGCTACCTTGCGGACGGCACGATGATCGTCGTGGAAAACGGCGGCAAGCTGCTCGGCCAAGAGGTCGAGGCCACGATCACCACCGCCCTGCAAACGGCGGCGGGGCGGATCATTTTCGGACGAATCATGTGATCGGCGTACCCTTTTTCTAAAAATATGGTATACTAAATAGTATGAACACGAGAGGGCAACGAGGGGATTTCAGATAATTTTTGCGTTATACAAGGCATTTTTCCATAGACTACGTAGCGTTACGACAAGGAAAAATAACACAGCAGAACACAAAAATTATCAAAATATCCCGTTGAAATCCCGGATCCGCACTATGCAATAGACGAGGCGCAAAACGATGCGAAAAATCAACCGTATACTGTGCGCGGCGCTTGCCGTTATACTCTGTTTGAGTTGCCTGTCGGGCTGCGGGTCTTCCGGTCACGTTTCGGGCGGCTCGGTGAAATACGCTTCGTTTCGGGATGTACCGGGGGTGACGGCCGAGGAAATCGCCGCCGTGGACAAGCTATCCGCGGAATACGCATCCTTTGTGTTCGGGGCAAATCCGGGTACCGAAGCGTTTGACGGAGAGAACGGCAAAATCGGCGGATACGCCGCTCTGTTCTGTGAATATCTGACCGAGTTATTTGGTATCCCGTTTCAAGTTCAAACATACGAATGGGGCGATTTGATCGCCGGTCTCGACGGCGGCGCGATCGATTTTACAGGCGACCTGACCGCCACCGATGAACGGCGGCAAGCCTATCTGATGACCGACGCCATCGCGGAACGCGTCATTAAAATTATGCGCCTCGAAGACGCGCATCCCCTTATGGAAATCGCGGCGTCGCGGAGATTGCGGTACGCTTTCTTATCGGATACCACGACGGCCGCCGCCGTCATCGCCGCCGCGGCGTATGAATTCGACGCGGTCTATATCGACGACTACGATACCGCCTATGACCTGTTGAAATCGAACGACCCCGGTAAAAGGATCGATGGCTTTTTTGAGGAAAGCACCGCGGAGGCGGCATTCGACGTGTACGGCGACGTGGCCGCTCACGACTTCTTTCCGCTGATCTGCAGTTCGGTTTCGCTGTCGGCGAAAAAGCGGGAGCTTTGGCCGATCGTCTCGATCGTGCAGAAAACATTGGAAAGCGGCGGCGTCCGGTACCTAACCGAGCTGTACAACAAAGGATACCGCGATTACGTGCATCATAAATTGTCCCTGCAACTCGACGACGCGGAACGCGAATATATCAAAAGCAATCCTACGGTATCCTTTTTGGCCGAATACGACAATTATCCGATGTGCTTTTACAACACCCACGAAAAACAGTGGCAAGGCATCGTTTTCGATATCCTCGCCGAAATCGAGGCTCTGACCGGCTTGACCTTCAAGCCCGCCAACGACGAGACAACCGAATGGCCCGTCCTGCTGAAAATGCTCGAAGACGGAGAAGCGTCCATGGTATCCGAGCTGATCCATTCGCCGGAGCGCGAAGGGGCCTTCATATGGCCGAAAGCCGCGCTTTTTGCCGACCGTTACGCGCTTTTGTCCAAGTCTGATTTCCGCAATATCAGCATCAACGAGATTTTGTATACCAAAGTCGCCTTGGTCCAAGACACCGCGAACGCCGCCCTGTTCCGCAGCTGGTTCCCTCATCACCTGAATATGACGGAATACGAAAATTGGGATCTCGCTTTCAACGCCTTGCAGCGCGACGATGTCGATCTGCTCATGTCGAGCCAAAATCAGCTTTTGCTTCTGACGAACTACCGCGAGATGCCCGGCTATAAAGCCAACGTCGTATTCGACTATACGTTCGATTCGACGTTCGGCTTCAACAAAAACGAAACCGTCCTGTGTTCCATCGTGGATAAGACCCTGCATTTGGTCGACACCGCCGGCGTTGCGGGGCAATGGACGCGCAAGACCTACGATTACCGCACGAAGCTGGCGCAAGCGCAGCTGCCGTGGCTGATCGGCGCGGCCGCTCTGTTTTTTGTAGTGTTGGCTTTGCTGTTCGTTTTCTTTTTGAGGAAGCGCAACGAAGGACGGCGGTTGGAAAGCGTGGTCAACAAGCGCACCGCCGAGCTGAACGCCACGCTCGCCCAATTGGAAAGCACGGCCGCCGCCGCAGAGAGCGCGAACCGCGCCAAGTCGGACTTTTTGGCCAACATGAGCCACGAAATCCGCACGCCGATGAACGCGATTATCGGTATGACCGCATTGGGCCTGACCGCCGACGCATTCGAACGAAAGGATTATTGCCTGACCAAAATCGACGGTGCGTCCAAGCACCTGTTGGGCGTGATCAACGACATTTTGGATATGTCCAAGATCGAGGCCAACAAGTTCGAGCTGTCCTCTGCGGAATTCGATTTCGCGGAAACCTTGCGGCGGGCCGAAAACGTCGTCGGCTTCCGCGCCGCCGAGAAAAACCAAAAATTGACGACGGAAATCGACGGCGCGATCCCCGAAATCCTGATCGGGGACGATCAGCGGTTGGCACAGGTCGTCACCAACTTGTTGGGCAACGCGGTGAAATTTACGCCCGAGGGCGGCGCGATCCTCCTGAAAGCGCGGTTGACGGACGAGGCGGACGGCGTTTACACGATACAAATCTCCGTGACGGACACGGGGATCGGCATCAGCCCCGAACAGCGCGACCGCCTGTTCCAATCCTTTCAGCAGGCCGAAAACAGCACGACGCGTAAATACGGCGGTACGGGCCTCGGTCTTTCGATCTCCAAAAATATCATCGAACTGATGGGCGGAAAAATTTGGGTCAAATCCGAATTGGGCGGCGGCTCGACGTTCGCCTTTACGGTGCGAATGAAACGGGGCCTACGGCGGGAATCCGCGCCCCAAAACGCGCCGCAAAAGGAAGCGGACAACGAACGAACCGACTTCGGCGGACGCCGCGTCCTGTTGGCCGAGGACGTGGAAATCAACCGCGAAATCGTTTTGGCTATGTTGGAGCCGACCCGCCTCGCGATCGACTGCGCGTTCAACGGCGCGGAAGCCGTCCGCCTGTTTTCGGCCGGACCCGAACGGTACGATTTGATTTTCATGGACGTACAGATGCCCGAAATGGACGGCTATGAGGCGACGCGCCGGATCCGCGCGTTGGACGCGCCGCAAGCCAAAACCGTTCCGATCGTCGCGATGACCGCGAACGTGTTCCGCGAGGATATCGCAAGGGGCCGCGAGGCCGGCATGAACGACCATATCGGCAAGCCGTTGGATTTTAACAAGGTCTTGGAAAAATTAAAGCTTTATCTTTAACCGCGAGCAGGCTTGCGGAGGAGGAACCGCCGCATAGCCTTGTTGCCGTTGCCGGTAGTAGGGATCGTCTTGGAACACCAACGGAAAATACTCATGGTGAGCGCGGGGATCGCCGCCCGCGTTCGCGGTTGCGTCGGCGTGAACGCCCGTAAGTGGCGTCACGCCCGCGGGCGCGGGGGCGTCGGCGCGGACGGGTTCCGTTTTCGGTGCGGTCTCCGCTGTTGCGCCGTCGCTTGCCGCCGTCGCTCTCGCTTGTACGGGCTTCTTTTTACGGCTCAAAAGGGTAATCAGCGTGATGAGAACCAATCCCGCCAATATGCCGAATACGTACCATTCCCACGTCATAAAATTATTCCTCCTCAAAGGGGACTTGCTTTATCGCTTTTTTCTTTAAGATAGCCCGTCGGTTTTGGAGCAGTTGAAAAACGACGAACTGATTGACCTTGTTGCCGCCGAAATGTACTTAATGATACAAGCCGAACGGAACGACACCGAGTTGGCAAGGCTTGAAAACCTTGTTGCCGAAAATCAAAAGGCGATTAACAACCTTATGCAGGTTCTTATGCAAGGCAAGATTGCCGACACGGTTATTGCGCAAATAGACAAATTGGAAACCGAAAACAAGGAATTAAAGGCTTGTATTGAGTATGAACGGGCTATGCAGACCGATTACGGGTACGGCGATATTCGCAAATGGCTGTTGCATTTCCGCGACCTTGACTATACCGAGATTAAAAACCGCAAATATCTGATTGACAGCCTTGTCTATAAGGTGATATTATACGACGATAAAATGAAAGTCATAATGCACCTCAAAGGCGGTCAGCATAAGGGCGAACTGTTGTTGAGCCTCATTTTCCCCGACTACCCCGACGGCGACGCCCCCCCCCGAAAACGAAAAAGAAACCGCAAACGCAGTTTCTATTTCTCTCGGTGGTTCGACACCGAACACTATGGTGGAGATAAACGGATTCGAACCGATGACCTCTTGAATGCCATTCTTGCGAACGTATTTTCGGAGTGTTGCGCCTATGGCGCAAAGTTTAACACGTTTTTGTGGAAATGTCAAACGTTTTGAAATGGCGGTTTTTGTGGCTTGTTTTAGGATTGATCTTGTGCGCCGTGTTTGATATGTTTAATATAAATTATATCGTTTTTGATTTCATATGTTATTTTATAGTTTTTATGTATGATATATTTATCGTTTTGAGTTGTTCCCTTTTTTCCCAGATTGGGAAAAAAGGATAAATTATTTACGGCCTTTTTAATTAGTTCCGTAAATTTAACCGCTATTTCTAAATTGTCTTTTGCGATGTATTCAAAGATGTCGTTATAGTCGTTTTCTGCTCGGTGCGTGTATCTAATTTGCATGGTTTAACGCTTCCTTTCTTGCCTTTATTTTTGCGTCAAGCCTTGCATAAACTTCATCTTGCGGGTATGTTCTGCCGTTGGCTATATCCTCATCGGATTGCCGTATCGCTTCGAGTTCCTCTAATTCCTCGTATTTCGTTGCATTAAGAATGATGACATTTCCTTTTTGTGTGGAAACATTCAAAATCTCGTTTTTGTCGATTGTTCTATTCAAATAGTTGAACAAGTCTTTTTGTAAGGTTGTTGCGCTAATCGGTGCCATAGTGATATGCTCCTTTTCTTTTAGGATATGCAAAGTATATCATGCTTTTGCGTTTTTGTCAATATTTCGATTTATAGAATATTTGTTTAAACGCTTGACAATTTGAAACGGTTGTTTTATACTATATAAATACAAATAAATGTTTGAGGTGTTTGGTATGGATTTGTTGAAGTTTTATTTTTGGTTGATTGTTTTTTGTGATAAGGTTGGTATTGTTCTTACTGTGGAATTATTGCGTAAAATTTTTAATGAGTTCGGCAATTGATTTCTTTTGTTCCTCGGTCAATTTGTTTATGCTTTCCTCTTTTACGTTACATTCTTTTAGGGCGGCGATGAATGTTTCAAAAGATATGTGGTTTTTTTCAAGCGGATAGCCGAAAAGGGTATTGCTATCTGTTTCAAGTGCTATGAGTAGTTTTTCAAGGTTTTTCCCTGTTGGTCTACTTCTGCCGCTTTCCCACTCTGTTATTGCGTTCTTGGTTATTCCTATTGCTTCCGCAAGGTCTTTTTGTGTCATGCTTTTTGCTTTCCTTGCTTTTTTTAGTTCTATCGTAAAATTATCCATATCAAATATTATATCAGAAAATCTGTGTTAAAACGCTTGACAGGTAAATTATTCTGTGTTATAATATAGAGGAAAGTACAGAATAACTGTGCTAACCGCGCCGGTGAATTCGGACGGGTGCAAAGAGAGGAAAAGAACATGAGTGTTGTAATTTCTTACCATTGCAGTAAATGCGGTGATCATGTTGAGTTGTTTGATCGTGCTTCTGCAAAATATGCCGTCAAATATTTGCGTCGTGTGCGTAAATGGTCATTTGGTAAGCAAGTCTTATGTGGTCATTGTAACAATCGAGATCTTAAAAAGTAAAAAGAGGGCTATGGCGGTACCCTTAAAGCCTCCGCCCCAAAATCCCGTGCCGGTGAAGTCGGACGGGTGGCAAAAGAGGAAGCAAATATGACAAGCGTGGAATTTCTAAATTTGAAACAAGGCGATTTTGTCCGATACGAATCCGGTGGTATCGGTGGGGATTGGTATGGCGAAATCATTGACCGTAAAATTATTGCCGAGCGTATTGGGTTCCTTGTGTCATCGCAGTCTTGTCAAGATATAAAGACGGGCCGTAAATTCATTGAGCTTTCCGTTCGTTGCTTTGACGGTTCTGTGCGGTATATCAATTCATCCGTTCGGGGATTGCCGATTGCAAAATTGCATTTTGATGATTTAGGCGATTCCAAACTTCGTTTTTGACTAAAAAAAGGTGTAATCTAAATTTTAGATATTTAGATTATTTTATTCCCGTGCCGGAGAAACCGGACGGGCGAAAAAGAGAGGAAAGAAACATGACGAAAAGGAAAGAAAAGCGGTATTACTGTGCGGATTGTCTTAATCAGTTTGATGAGTTGAAATATCGCTATGTTCGTAAGGGTTGGGAGCGACCTTTGGAGAAGTATTGCCCGTTTTGTAATAGCGTGGAAGTTGTTGTTAATAGCGAGTGTGATGATTTTGTAGAGTGGAAAGCGGGAGCGGTCGCAAAATGAGTACGGTAATCACATTACAATCGGCATTGATGGCGTTGGAAAACTTTTACGATTTCGCCGACACGGAATTATTCCATATTGGCGGCGAGCGTCCGCAAATCACGATCCAAACGCGCGGGAAGCGTCCCGCCTTGGGTTGGTACTCGCGTTCCGAGATATGGGACTGTGCGGCCGTAAAACGGCATGAAATCAATATCAGCGCGGAAACGCTGAATCGCCCGATTGTGGATACGGCTTGTACGTTGTTGCATGAGATGGTACACCATTATAACCTTGTCCACGGCGTGCAGGACGTTAGCCGTCAAGGACGTTGGCATAATAAAAAATTCAAGGAATCGGCTGAAAAGCATGGTTTGATTGTGAGTATGGGCGATAAAATTGGTTACAGTGTTACGGCGTTGGGCGAGGTCGCTCTTGGCGTTGTGGAACGGGCTATTGCGTCGGGTATACTCCCCGCCGACGGTATTGCCTTGTGTCGTCAGGTTGAGGCGGAAAGGCCGAAAAAGCCCCGTGAAAGTACGGTTGTTAAATATGAGTGTCCGGAGTGCGGCGCAACCGTGCGCGGGAAAAGCGGCTTACGGTTTGTTTGCCTAAATTGCGAGGCGGTGGACTCGGTACTGATCGAGATATCTTAATCAGTATAGACGTTTGCGGGGCGGGGCTTCGGCTCCTCTCTGCAGGCCGTCAGGTTTCGGTAAAATACAAACCTGTGTTCGGCTGATATCACTTCATCAGTGCATTGAACCGTAGCACTTGCGGGAACGTAACACCGCGCCGCATGATTGCGAGGGGTACAAGGGGACGCGGAGCCAATGCACCGAAAGTCCCCTTGCATGACGGGCCTGCGGAGCAAATGCGGCGAATGACGGGTAACTTGCAAGCTGTATGACGGGCACATAAGGCGCGAAAGCGGTGAAACTGACCAAACGATAATGCAAGCATAGAAAAAAAGGAAAATCAACATGTACGTAAACACGAATCAAATATGTGATCTTAGGTTTTGTTGTAAAGCAAGTCGCAGGTCTTTCTATAAAACGGGTACGTCGTTGTGCTTCACGGACAAATGTCCGAAAGTCGTGGTGGATCCCGAAATACTGAAAAAAGTGGTCTATTATACGAGGTCGGGAAGATGACGGTACAGCAAAGAAACAAATACGCCGAACGGCAGGGTTTGCGTAAAGAACGTGACCGTTTGGAATTCATCTTGCTTTATGAGAAGTCCGATAGCGAGGACAGGGAATTTATATATGGTTGTTTGGAACAGATTGACAAGAAGTTGGGCGAAAATAGGGCGGTTATATACCGTCAACAAAATTAAGGCCATATCGGCGTGAATCGCCGTATGAGTATATAAAATGCGGTTGGAAACCGCGAAAGGAAGTGTATCATGGAAAACAAAATCACGTTGAAAGGTCAGGAGCTTTACATTGTGGGTCGGGAATTTATCGCCGCAAAAGCGGCGAGTACGTTTAACAATAAATCGTACCCCGCGCGGCCCGATAGCTATGTCTTGTATCTGTGCTTGGGCGACAAGGACAAAGCGGGCTTTTTTGACAGGGAACCGAAAATTTTATCGGCTTCCTTGCCGAGGGCGGATTACGAAAAATACGTATCGCCCAAAAACGTCAAGGCCGACGTTGTTATGACCACGCGCGCGTTCGGAAGCGATATTCGCAATTATTACGACGTTGTTTCCGTCGATGGCGTTGCCGTCGTTCCGAAAGTATCTTGACATTTGCGTGTCAATTTAAAGGGAGGTGTTTCATGTCAAAGCGCAATAATGATTCTTCGTTTGTGGCTCGGGAAACGGTAAAGCCGTTGAATCCTCGCAAGGCGGGCCGTGAGTTTAGGAAACAAGCAAAGGCGAATCGGTCGAGTGATTACGGTTACGCGAAATATACGGTGCGTCAAGTGTGGGTTGATCGTAGGAATCCCGACGATCAAGATTTGCTTTAACCGATTAGGGTTTAAAAACAGTTGCAACCTTTGCAAGAAAAGTAGGTGAAAAGAAATGTCGAAAAACAGAAGTTCTTATAACGGCGGCCGCTCGAATCGTAGCGGCGGTAAAAGCAAGGGCGGCAAGCAGAGTTTGCCGAAGCGTCTGAAGCAACATGCTTTCGAACAGGGTATTGTCTATAAGGCGAAAAACAAGGGCGGTACCGTCATTGGTGACGCATACGCGAAAGGCGCGGCCTATGTCGGCGGCGACGAGAAGAAGAAGCCGTTGTTTTAATTTTGTCCGCTATTCCTTACGGGGCTATAACGGTACCCCCTGCCGTGGTTTGTTCCTCTTCCACGGTGAAAGCCTCCGTTCCATAAAATAGGCTTACCTATCGGCCACACGGGGAAAAGGTAATTTATCATGAAGTATTTGGCGGTATTCATTGCGGTTTTGGTGTTGCTTGGCGGTGCGTTCGTAGGCGGTTATTACGTTTTCGCGCAGGTCAACACCGAGTTGTCGGCCGTGGTCGGCGAACAGGGTGAGCGGGGCGAAAAAGGCGAGGACGGGCAGGACGGTGCCGACGGGCAGGACGGTGCCGACGGTCAAGACGGTGCCGACGGTCAAGACGGTCAGGACGGTCAGGACGGTGTCGACGGTCAAGACGGTCAGGACGGTCAGGACGGTGTCGACGGTCAAGACGGTTATTCGACGCCGTTTATGGTTGTGCCGGACACGTCGAAAAATGGCGTTGTTGTTATTTCGGATTTTAAGGCGTCCTCTGAAAACTCTTATGTATGGACCGCAACGGATTCGGGCTTTGTTTTTTTTATGTACAGTTATGCTTATGGGGAAGGGCAAATTGATTTGATCGTTAAGGTGAACGGTAAGACACTTCATTCTTTTTTGATATCTGCCGCAGATTCCCTTGATCTTGTGAATAATAGCTTTTTTCTTCCGGTTGCTGTTGGTGACGTTATTTCTGTTGGCCGGAATGAGGGTTCTTTGACTTATGGCAGGGCTACTTTCTATTCCGCGAAAGTTGTTTATCTATCCGAATAATGAAAGAAAAGAATAAAGGAAGTACGAGGTAAAGAACATGAAAAAAGTAATTTTGAAAGAAAATGTATGGGCTTGGCTTGCGGTGTTGGTGTTTGCGGTCACGGTTTTCGCGGGGCTATTGAGTTTCAGCGGTGGCTTAGGGGCAGACAAAATCGCGCGGGCGGATTCGCCGCATTTCGCGGTGGTTCAGTCGAACGGTAGCGTTTCGGTTGATTTGTCTTTCCCCGACGGCGTTCCCGTTTCGGGAAGTAACAGCTATATTTCGGGCGCGTTTACCGTTCTGGCAAACGGTGGCAACAATGATTTGTCTATTGGTTCCGAAACGGATTTTGAAATTCCGTTCAGTGAGTTAGGCGGCGGCGATACGATATCGAATAACGCTTCTTTTGTTTGGCAAGATTATTTGGTTGCGTTCGACGTTTATGGTTTTGGTTTTGTTGACGGTAATACTTATGATTTGCATTTTGTGTCCGTTGATGGGAACGTTACTGCCGATGATAGCTTTATTTACGGCAATTATTCGTTGCTCCCGCCGGATCCCGTCCCCCCGCCACATTATCATTTTGTCGGTTGGTACTACGACGAGGAATTAACGCAACCGTACGACGGCGGGGAAATCACGGACGATACCGAATTTTACGCGAAATTCGCGATAAACGTTTACTCGATTGTTTACGTGACAAATATTGACGGTTTGACGTTGCCGCTTGGCCTGATTAACGCGCTGACGGTTTACGGCGATCGGCCTGAATTGTCCGTGGTCGGTAAGGTGTTTTCGGGTTGGTATTACGATGAGGATTTGACCGTTTCTTTTGATTCGGAATCGGTGGCCGAGGGTAATATAACCTTGTATGCAAAATGGGACGTTAAAATGTGTACGGTGTCTTTCATGGTGAATGGTTCTTTGTATGCGTCTGTTACGGTTCCTTATGGGTCTAAGTTGCAGGCGGCGGCAAATATCCTTGCGGAGGGCGGTTTGTATTTTACTTTCGCGAGTGGTGTTAGCGGCGATAGTGTGATCGAGGACGATACAACGGTCGACGGTACCGTTGAAAAAACCTTACTCCGTACCGTCAAGGATTGGTTTAACGATACTTTATTTACACCGATTGCGGATTTCTTTACGGCAAATTGGCTTTGGGTGGTTATCGGTTTATCGGGCGTTGTCGTTTTATTTATCATTTGGAGGGTTGTAAAAAAATGAAGAAGCGAATTATTTGGTATCGTATCTCTTTTCTTGCCGTCGCGGTTTTCTGCTTTGCGGGTGTACTGTTTGGTTCGGTTCGGTCGGCTTCGGCGGGTTTATTGCCTCCTTTGGGCGGCCTTGTGACAAATCCAAGTGTAGGGCTTGGCGGTGGTATTTTTGGCGGTGGTACGGTTCTTTTGCCGCCTGTTACGCCGAATCCGAACGTTCCGTTGAATCCCGATCCCCCCGATATAGGTTCGGGCGGTGGCTCTCTGAATCCGATAAAACCGAATCCGTACGTCGATAACAATACTCCGCCTATGGTGTTGGCTCCGCTGACCGTTGACGGCGTGCCCGTGTATACGAATGCGGGATTGGCTATTCGGTATAACGTGGAAACGAACGTCGTTTACGACGAAAATTTTGACCCTGTTATCGATAATATGGCATATGCCCCGATTACGTACGAGCCGGAAAGCGGCACGTTCGCGAGTATTGGCGGCGCGCGTCCTTTTGTTACGACGCAAAAGGGTTCAAAGTATTTGACCGATAAGGGTTATACTTTGGGGACTGTTAGCGTTGATGACGAATACTATATGGTTAAGATTACAAACAGGCGTTCGGGTGAGATTAATACCGCATATGCGACGCGCGTTCCGATTCGCTTGTCCTTTTGGGACGCTGTTACAAGCGGCGTTTCAGGTGTGCTTTTAAATTCCTATGACTATTTTAACATGACGGGTGTTCGCTATGATCGTTCGTTGTACGATATCGAAACCGTTCAACGGGCTTTTGTTTCAGAGTTTCTGAAAACATATTTCGGTTTTGCGGGTGCGGGTTTCGATAAGGTTTTGGGCAACCTGTTAACCGTTATGAGCTTCGGTTATAATCCCTCAATGGGCACGGTTGAGGAATTGTTTCGTGATATCCTCGTTGAGGGCGGTCCTTATGATTCCGATACCGTTCTGAAAACCTCGGAGGGTAATTATGTTTATGACGATTTCGGGACGGTTGTTAGCGTTGTGAATGGTCAGCTTGTCGACGGTTTGGGATTTCCCTTGATTTCCGCGACGGACTACTTCCCCGTTTATCTTTATGATGAAAAGTACGTTTCGACGAGCGGCGCGGAATTGTCGTTTGTTTTTGAAACGGATCGGTTTTTCCTTGTCGATTCGGACGGTGCAAAGGTGCATAGTGTTCTTGAAGAGATTTTAGAGGAAAAACGCAAAGATATCTATTTCCCGTATCTGCGGAAGAATACGTTTTACCCCGGACAGGTTCAAATTCCCGCCGTGGGCAAAAAGAATGCGGCGGGTGATGATTTGGATTATACCACGCTGAATGGCGTGGATATCAATAGCGATTTGACATGGCCGAACCTGTCAAAAGCAAGCTACAACGCTCACAATCCCGATGATCCCTTTGAGGAAAAGAATTGGTTTGATCAAGTGGTTGAGCTTTTGAAAGTGGTCGGTATCGTCCTGCTTGCCGTTATAGGGGTGATTGTTGCTTTGTGGTTGCTCTCGCTGTTGGTTCGTGTGGTAAAAAGGTTATCGGGCGGGTGATATATTCTTTGTTGCTGTTTATGATGAAAATAATCGTTTCCGTCGTGGAAGCGGTTATTTTCATCGTTTTTTTGCCCGTGTGTTGCGTTGTCGCATTGATACGGTTCTTTAAGAAATGAGAAAAGGAAAAGACGTAAAAATTAAATATGAGTATTACGGGTATCTACCTTTTGCGGCTCGTTTAAAGGCAAAATATTGGCGGTTTATACCGACGCTTGTCTATTTTGGTTTGCCGTTTTTCATCGGGCTTTTAAATTTAATTGTTGCGTTGATTATGGCGATTAAGTTTTTGTTTGTCGGCTATATCGTTTGGGCTTTTGTCGCGGGCGTTCTCTCTTTTGTTTTTACTATTCGGTTTGCGCGGCCCTTGTTCGCGGTTCGCGGCGTTTTGAAGTATGAGAAGAATCTTTCAAATGGCGGTCGTGTCCGTCTTTCCGACGGGCCGCCGGAAACGGGAAAAACCTTGACGCAAACATACAACGCGCATTTTATGGCGCGAAAATGTTGGGCCGAATTGCTGATTGAATATTATCTGATTAAGGCCCGACGCAAGCGCGGTGATATGGAAACCGTGTACGATGAAATTTTGAATAAGTCGATTTTGGAAACGGTTGATTATTATGTTGGTCACCCCGAGCAAATTCCCTTGCTTGTCGCGAATTATGCTATTAAGGACGGCGATCGTTTTTGTTCCCGTTTGGAGTTTGCGCATTTCTTGCAAGAAAAGCGGTTGCCCGAGCGCGGTGTTATATCCGATGATGAATGTGCCGATGATTTAAGCAATCGCCGTTCGCAGTCCCGTGATCCGGTTATACAGTTGCAAAATGAAATTCTTTCGGATACCTTTAGCAAAGAACGCCATTATGGCGAATGGTATATGTTTTTTGCGGAACAGAACAGTGGCGAACCGTTTAACGGCTTACGGCGTGTTGTCGGTATCAATCGTGAATTGCAAAGCTGTGACAAGGTTTGTCTACCGCAATTTCTTTTGCGGTTGTATAATCGGCATTCCCTGAAAATCCTTTTAAAGGGTTTTTGCACGCAACGGCGATTGCGGCGGCTTGAAAAATTAGGTTCTAAGATTTCGCGGATAGGTTTTTTTGAAATCCGTTATCGTGATTACGGTAACAACGAAAAAGGTATCCGTGACCTTGGGAAAGGCAAGTACTATATTCCGATTAACCTCGAATTTCGGTATTCGTCCCGTGGGTATATGCCGTATTATAAATGTTTGAATGACCCGCTTGAAATGAAACCGTTTAACAGTTTGAGCAATGCCCCTTGATATTCTTGACATTTGATTGTCAAGTTTTAGTTATTATTTTTTATAAAAAGAGGAACGTATAATGAATAATTCTTTGGAGTACGGCGCGAAACTGTACGACGATAGAGTCACTTTTTGCACTCATCGCGGCGCGGTTAAGAATTTTAAAAAGCAAATTTCCGATACGCAATATGTCGATAAGCGCACGGGCGAGGTTTTCGAATATACCTTTAAGGATTGCGAAAAGCGTATAAAGAATTATGAAAAGGGTCTTTGCCGTTCTATCGATACGGTTAAAGAGATTTCAAAGCGCAATGTTTTTCAGTGGTTCGTTACGATGACGTTTAACAAAATGTATGTTGACCGTCATGATTTTCTTTCGGTTTATATCGCTTATCGGAATATTATGAAACGCCTGAAATACGCTTTTGGTATTCTTTCTTTTTTGTGCGTTCCTGAATTTCATAAGGACGGCGCAATCCATTGTCATTTGCTGATTAATTTTAAGACAAAGCCAAAGCTTTGTTCTATCGGTATGCGTGACGGTCATCGGGCCTATCGTCTTTATAAGAATCCAAAAACAGAGAAATTCCCATTTTGGGTTGGGGATTGTTTTTTGGATTTTAGTCCCGTTATCAAAAACAATACATATTATTTAATTAAGTACATGAGTAAAGGGCATACGTTTCCTTTCGTTCGTCGTTTTTTTTGCTCTCGCGGCCTGAATCGTTTGACGGTCGATGACACTATCGACGTTGATTTTGGCGGCGGCTTAGAAAGTTCTCATTTGGTTGATCGTGCCGTTTTTCGTCATGTCAAGCGGCATTTATCGGCAAATGGTTTTTTTGTCAATTACGATAATGGCGGCGATCGTTATAGCGTTGTATATTCTGTGTCGGGGGGCGCGGGGGGCGAAGCCCCCCCGCCCGACTTGTCTTGTGTGAACATAATCGACGAAAACCGAAAAACTTTGCTTTCGGTTTGGGCATGGCTGACGAGTCTTTTCCGCATGTGCGAAAAAATAATTGCCTTGTCGCGGATAAATAAGGCTTTTGAACGACGAGAATATAATAAACTCATGTGGCGGCTTGTAAATTATGCAAAAATTGCCGATAAGCAATTAAGTTTTTGATATGGAGAATCAAATTGAAAAGCTTATAAAATCTATCGAACGGCTGAACGATAATTTTGACCGCTATTTTTTGCGTGATTCTGCTTCCGCTCCTGTTCCTGTTTCCCCTGCCCCGTTGCTTTACGATTATCTTGCTGAATACCTTAATACATACCGCCGTAAATTCCAAAGCGTTTTGACGCTTGCCGAAAATTTCAATCGTATTGAAAAACAAGTAAAGCCAAATCTTGAAAACAAACCGTTGAATAGTTATAGTACTTTAGAATTGCAAGAGTTGATCAACCGTTTTGAAAATACTCCAAACGCGCAAAAAAAGCTTGCTGTTCTTGTTGGCGGTGCTTTTTTAAAAGCTGTTGATACCGGCTTGATTTCTTTCAATCCGTTCAAAGCCGTTGAGATTGTTCCTTTAAGGTCTGAAAGCTATTCCGTTATCCAACCGAAACAACAATTGAAAATTCTGAAAGCTATTAAAGATGATCGCTATCGTGATTTGTTTGTGTTTTGTTGTTGTACTGGTATGCGGTTGGGTGAAGCATTTTCTATTGTGATCGATCGGGATATTGATTTTCGGCAAAAGGTTATTTCTATTCCTCTTGATGATACTTCTAAAAAGAAGCACAAGCGCAATATCCCATTTTTGCCGGATATTATTCCTGTCGGGAGGCTTTCGGGAAAGCTGTTTGAGTTTTCTCAATCGGCGGCGCAAAGTTATTTTAAGCGGCTTTTTAAAAAAATGAATATTCCCGCTGTCCCTCATTCGTTCCGACATACTTTTATATCTTGTTGCCATTATATAGGGATATCCCCGAAACAGGTTCAGGTTTGGGCGGGACATTCTACAATTTCGATGACTATGGACAGATATACGCATATTATCGAGGGTCGCGAAACTCCGATAATTGATTATTTAAAACGTCTTAAAAAATTCCTTAAAATATGATGACCTCTTGAATCGTTTCTGTAAACAAAAAACCGCTCTAATTGAGCGGTTTTTTGCTGAAAATTTTGGTTTTTGGTGGAGATAAACGGATTCGAACCGATGACCTCTTGAATGCCATTCAAGCGCTCTACCAACTGAGCTATACCCCCGTGAAACGGTATTTTATCAAAGCGTAGATAAGATAACATAAAATAATCGTTTTGTCAACCGAAATTCTGTTGACAAAATGCAAATTATAAGGTACCTTTATTGTGGTATTTTTTTATGATCAAACCTGCGCTTACAGAAATCTCCGCCCTCGCCGTCGAATTTCGGTCGGTTCCCGTGTCCCGCATTCTGCCCGCAAACGGACGGACGCCGATCAGCACGTTCAAAATCCTGAAAAATCTGAGCCGTCAATGTTATATATTGGAAAGCTTAGAGGACAAGGAACGCACCGGTCGGTTTACGTTTCTGGGCTATGACCCTAAATTGGAAATATCCTGCCTGAACGGGGTCTTGACGATTAAAAACGGCGCGAAGCTGTCGATTGAAACGCGCGATCCCGGAAAATATATCCGGCAAATCGTCGACGAAAACCGAGGGCCTTCCTTCCCGTGGCTGCCGCCCTTTTCCGGCGGGCTCGTGGGATACTTTTCCTACGATTACATCAAGTACGCCGAACCCAATCTCAATCTCGACGCGCGGGACGAGGAAAATTTCAAGGACGTCGACCTCATGCTGTTCGATAAAGTGATCGCTTTCGACCGTTTGACCGACCAAATCCTGCTGATTGTCAACATGAAGACCGACTCCCCCGTCGAAAATTACAACAAAGCGGCCGCCGAGTTGGACAACATGGCGCGTCTCATCGAGAGCGGCACG
Organism: Clostridia bacterium; assembly: GCA_026001225.1. Taxonomy (GTDB): domain Bacteria; phylum Bacillota; class Clostridia; order Christensenellales; family DUVY01; genus BNZQ01. The sequence continues at coordinate 32,347 of BNZQ01000005.1, read as the reverse complement.
CCCGCCGCGATTCCGCCACTCCGCCTTTTGTCGGAATTCACCCCGCTGTTCGACAAAGCCGCGTTCTGCGCGATGACGGAGCGGGCCAAACGCTATATCCGCGAGGGCGATATTTTTCAGGTCGTGCTGTCCAACCGCGAAACGGCACGCGCCGAGGGCAGCTTGTTCGACACCTACCGCATTTTACGGGATATCAATCCATCGCCGTATATGTTTTACTTCTCAAGCGACGATTTTGAAATCGCGGGAGCGTCGCCCGAAACGTTGGTCAGCCTGCGGGACGGACAATTACAGACCTTTCCCCTCGCCGGCACGCGGCCGCGCGGCAAAACGGAGGAGGAGGATGCCGCGCTCGAAAAGGATTTGCTGTCCGATCCCAAAGAGCTGGCCGAACACAATATGCTGGTCGATTTAGGACGCAACGATTTGGGCAAGGTCAGCCGTTTCGGTTCCGTTAAGGTGGATAAATATTTGGGCGTCGAGCGGTTTTCCCACGTCATGCACATCGGCTCGACCGTTATGGGACGGATTCGGGACGACAAGACCGCTCTCGACGCGATCGCCGCGGTGCTGCCCGCCGGAACGCTGTCGGGCGCGCCCAAAATGCGCGCCTGCCAAATCATCAACGAATTGGAAAACAACAAGCGCGGCCTCTACGGCGGCGCGATCGGATACATCGGCTTTAACGGCAACATGGACGCCTGTATCGCAATCCGCATCGCCTTTAAAAAGAACGGGCGCGTGTTCGTCCGTTCGGGCGCGGGAATCGTGGCGGACAGCGTACCCGAAAACGAGTACGCGGAATGCGGCAACAAAATGCGCGCGGTCATCAACGCGCTGCGTTCCGCCGCACGGAACGAATGACCCCGCGGCAAGCCGCGAGATATCGACCCGGCAACGGACTTTTCCTTTGTACTCTATCCGCTTATTTCTTTTTCAGTCGGGCGGTTTTCTTTTGACCGGCTTTCCTTGATCCGCCTGCTCAAAGAAAAAAGCCCGTAGAACGAAGGTTAGTAAAAGGTAAATATAAGGTAAGCTATCATGATCCTACTCATTGACAACTACGACAGTTTTTCCTATAATCTGTATCAGCTGATCGGCGCGTTGAATCCCGATATTCGAGTGGCGCGTAACGATGAATTAACGCTTGAAGAAATCGAGAAGCTGCATCCGTCGCATATCGTGCTGTCGCCGGGGCCCGGCAGGCCCGCCGACGCAGGGATCTGCGAGCGGGTCGCCGCGTATTTTGCAGGCAAGTTACCGATCCTGGGCGTATGCCTCGGTCATCAAGCGATCTGCGAAGCGTTCGGCGCGACGGTCAGTTACGCCAAAACCTTAATGCACGGCAAAGCCTCGGCGGTTACGTTAGACTTAACCTGTCCGATTTTCGCCGGTCTGCCGCCCGCGATTCAAGCGGCGCGATATCATTCCTTGGCGGCGATCCCCTCCACGGTTCCGGCGGATATCTTGTCGGTAACGGCGCGCGCGGATGACGGCGAGATCATGGCGGTGAAACACAAAGCTTGCGACGTGTACGGCTTGCAGTTTCATCCCGAATCGATCTTGACGCCGAACGGACAAACGATATTACAAAATTTCCTGTCCGTATCGATTGCCCGATCGTAAAAAGATTTTAAAATGAAATTTTTTGAAAAGCCGCGGAAAGACTTTTTTCTAAAAAAGTCTTTCCGCAAAATAAAAAATTAAAGAAAGAAAATAAAAGAAAAATGATTAAAGAAGCGATAACGAGAGCCGCGAAACGCGAAAACCTGACCTACGAGATGGCCGAAGCCGTGATGGACGAGATTATGGACGGCAAGGCCGGCGACATTCAGCTGGCCGCATATTTGGCCGCTATGTCCTGCAAGGGCGAAACGATCGAGGAAATAACCGCCTCGGCGGCGGGGATGCGCAAGCACTGTATCCGCCTGCTGCACGATATGAACGTGCTGGAAATCGTCGGCACCGGCGGCGACCGGTCGGATTCTTTCAACATTTCGACGACCTCCTCGCTCGTGGTCGGCGCGGCGGGCTACCCCGTCGCCAAGCACGGTAACCGCGCGGCCAGCAGTAAATGCGGCGCGGCCGACGTTTTGGAAGCGTTGGGCGTCAATATCGCGGCGCCGCCCGAAAAAAGTTTGGAGCTTTTAAAGACGATCGGGATTTGCTTTTTGTTCGCGCAAAACTATCATATATCAATGAAGTACGTCGCCCCCGTCCGCAAGGAATTGGGAATCCGTACGATCTTCAACATCTTGGGGCCGTTGGTCAATCCCGCCGGCGCGCAGATGCAGCTGTTGGGCGTGTACGACGCCGCGCTCGTCCGGCCGATGGCGCAGGTGCTGTCCAATCTCGGCGTGCAAAGCGCGTTGGTCGTGTACGGGCGGGACGGCCTGGACGAAATCTCGATGAGTGCGCCGACCGACGTTTGCGAGGTGCGCGGCGGCGTGTTGAATACCTATACGATCGAGCCGGAGCAATTCGGATTTAAACGCTGTAAAAAGGAAGATTTAACCGGCGGCACGCCCGCGGAGAACGCGCAAATCACGCGGGATATTTTGCAGGGAAAGACCGGCCCGAAACGCGACGCAGTGCTGCTCAATTCGGCGGCGGCGATCCATGTCGCGGACTCAAACCTGTCGATCGCGCAAGCCGTCGAGCTTGCCCGACAGACCATAGACGGCGGCAAGGCGGCGAGGCTGTTGGATAGGTTTATCGAATTGTCCAACGGCAAATAAAAACTGAAAACTGAAAATTATAGTCTATCGAAAAAGTTACTTTGATTATGCTGTAAGTTCCTCGTCATCATCGGCCCCTACGATTTGCAATCGACCAAAATTTTCAGTTTTCAATTTTCACTTCAATGATCATGACGATATTGGATAAAATCGCGGATAACGCCCGTAAACGGGTCGAGGCGGCCAAACGCGCCGTCCCCTTACCCACACTCAAAAAGCAGGTCGATACCCTGTGCACGGACACGGGCTTGCCGTTCGAGGCGGCCTTGCGCGCGCCGGGCCTTTCGTTTATCTGCGAGGTCAAGAAGGCTTCGCCGTCCAAGGGCGTCATCGCGGCGGATTTTCCGTATTTATGGATCGCGCGGGAATACGAGACGGCGGGCGCTTCGGCAATTTCCGTGCTGACCGAACCCGACTTCTTTTCGGGAAGCGGAGAGTACCTGCAAGAGATCGCCCGCGCGGTCAGAATTCCCGTTTTGCGCAAGGATTTCATCGTGGACGAGTACCAAATTTACGAGGCCAAATTGTGGGGCGCGTCCGCCGTGCTGCTGATCTGCGCGCTGCTCGATATTCGAACCCTGACCGCATATATAAGCCTGTGCGGCCGATTGGGACTTTCCGCCCTTGTGGAGGCGCACGATGCGCACGAGGTTGCGGCGGCGGTACAAAGCGGCGCGCGCGTGATTGGCGTCAACAACCGCGATTTAAAGACGTTTAACGTCGATCTGAACATCAGCCGGCGTTTGCGGCCGTTGATTCCTCCGCCGATCCTGTTCGTTTCCGAGAGCGGGATTCACACGGCGGACGACGTCCGCGGGCTGATCGGGATCGGCGCGGACGCGGTTCTGATCGGCGAGGCGTTGATGAAAGCGGACAATAAAAAAGCTTATCTTGACATGTTGCGCGTAAGATAAATCGGTATAATACCGCGGGTTACCTCGCCTTGCGGCGGTTTGCAAGCAAACCCGTCAAACGGAAAGCGGAGCGATAAAGATGACAAAAATAAAAATCTGCGGCCTGTTCCGCAATCAAGATATCGAATACGTCAACGAAGCGAAGCCCGACTTTATCGGATTCGTATTCGCGGAAAGCCGCCGCCGGATCACGCCCGCGCAAGCCGAAAGCTTTCGCAAAAATTTGCGCGGCGGCATCGTTCCCATCGGCGTGTTTGTGAACGCGGATACGCGGGATATCGCCGCGCTGTACCGAAACGGTATTATCGGCATAGCGCAGCTGCATGGCGGCGAGGACGCGGCGTATATAGACCGTTTAAAGGCTTTATGCGGCGTGCCCGTCGTCAAAATGGTCAAGCCGCCGGACGCCGTTCCGAACGCGGGCGCGGATTACCTCTTATTCGACAGCGGAAACGGCTCCGGCAAGACATTTGATTGGCGTTTGCTCCCCCGCGCGAATAAACCGTATTTTTTGGCGGGCGGTATCGGGCTTGACAATATCGAGGACGCGCTCAAACTTTCGCCGTTCGCAATCGACGTCAGCTCCGGCGCGGAAACCGACGGCGTAAAAGACCGCGAAAAGATATTGCGGCTGGCGAAAATCTGCCGCCGCGCATACTAATCAAATCAGCCAAAGTTTTTGGAAAGGGTCGCGGGAAAACTTTTTTGCAAAAAAGTTTTCCCCGTAAAGCCCTTTTAAAAAATTTGAGCTATATTAAGGAGCTCTGCAAACATGAAAAAGGGATACTTCGGCAAATTCGGCGGACAATTCATTCCCGAAACGTTGATGAACGAGCTGCTCTCGTTGGAAGCGGGATACGAGCGTTGCAAGCGCGATCCCTCGTTCCGCGCGGAACTCGGCGCGTTGCTAAAAAACTACGCGGGGCGTCCCTCCACCCTCTATTACGCGGACAAGATGACGCGGGATTTGGGCGGCGCGAAAATCTATTTAAAGCGCGAGGATTTGAACCATACCGGCTCGCACAAGATCAACAACGTGTTGGGACAAGCGCTGTTGGCTAAACGTTTGGGCAAAACGCGCCTGATCGCCGAAACCGGAGCGGGTCAGCACGGCGTCGCGACCGCCACCGCGGCGGCCTTGCTCGGATTGGACTGCGAAATTTTCATGGGCAAGGAGGACACCGAACGGCAAGCTCTCAACGTCTACCGCATGGAGCTGTTGGGAGCAAAGGTGCACGCCGTCACGAGCGGCACGATGACCTTAAAGGACGCGGTCAACGAAACGATGCGCGAATGGACGGGCCGCGTCAGCGACACGCATTACGCGTTGGGCTCGGTCATGGGGCCGCACCCCTTCCCCACGATCGTCCGCGACTTCCAAAGCGTGATCGGCAAGGAAGCGCGCGCCCAAATTTTAAAAGCCGAGGGCAAGCTGCCCGCCGCCGTGATTGCTTGCGTGGGTGGCGGCAGCAACGCAATGGGCGTGTTTTATCGGTTTATCCGCGACAAATCCGTGCGCCTGATCGGCTGCGAGGCGGCCGGCCGCGGCGTAGACACGGCTTTCCACGCCGCGACGATCGCCAAGGGCGAGACCGGCGTCTTTCACGGCATGAAATCCTATTTCTGCCAAAATGCGGACGGACAGATCGCGCCGGTCTATTCGATATCGGCGGGCCTCGATTATCCGGGGATCGGGCCGGAACACGCGCACCTGTACGACAGCGGCCGCGCCGAATACGTCCCCGTGACCGACGAGCAAGCCGTATCCGCGTTCGAATACCTGGCGCGGACGGAAGGGATCATCCCCGCGATCGAAAGCGCGCACGCCGTTGCCCACGCACGGGAGCTTGCGCCGCGCTTGCCCCGATCGGAAAGCGTCATCATCTGCCTGTCGGGACGCGGCGATAAGGACGTGGCGGGCATCGCGCGATACAGAGGAAAAGACTTGGTTGAAGGTTGAGAGCGGTTCGCGATCGGCGGTTTGAAAAGTTGAGCGTTTCGGGCGATCGTCATTTCGGGCGAAGCGAAGAAGCCCGACCTTCATAGCGAATGTTTTTTGAAAAGAGCGCGAGAGAAACCTTTTTTACCGAAAAAAGTTTCTCTCGCAATAATTAAAGATAAAAGGAAAAATATGAACGACAGAATTCAAAACGCATTTAAAAACGGCAAAGCGTTTATCGGCTTTTTGACGGGCGGCGATCCGAGCATAGAAAAAAGCGAGGAATTTATTTTAGAGATGGTGCGGGCGGGCGCGGATTTAATTGAGATCGGCATTCCCTTCTCCGACCCTATCGCGGAAGGTCCCGTGATCCAAAAGGCCGATATCCGCGCCTTAAACGACGGAGCGACGGTGGATAAAATCTTTGCGTCGGCGGCGCGTATCCGGCAAAAAGCCGACGTACCGTTGGTGTTTCTGACCTATTTGAATCCGGTGTTCCGTTGCGGATACGGTAATTTCTTTCGGCGTTGCGCCGAAGCGGGCGTGGACGGCGTGATCATTCCTGACCTACCGTTCGAGGAACAGGGCGAGGCGCGCGCCGCGGGCGCAAAGACCGGCGTGGATTTAATTTCCCTCGTCGCGCCGACCTCGGCGGAACGCATCCGCGCGATCGCAAAAGCGGCAAAAGGGTTCGTCTACGTCGTATCCTCAATGGGCGTCACGGGCGTCCGCTCGCGGTTCGAAACCGATGTCGCCGCCCTCGTCCGCGCGGTCAAGGCGGAAACAAGCGTCCCCGCCGCGGTGGGCTTCGGCGTGTCCGCGCCCGACCAAGCCGCCGCCCTCGCCGTACATGCCGACGGCGTGATCGTGGGCAGCGCGATCGTCCGCCTCGTCGAGCAATACGGCGCAAACGCGGGTCCGTACATATACGATTACGTTAAAAAGATGAAACAGGCTTTACGGAGATAAACTTCTTGGATATACTTGACATTTTTTAAAAATGGAAATATCCAAATCAAGCCCCGCACATATAGCGACAAGCGTTTTATCCGACGGACTGTAATCGGCTCTTGCGGAACGCATATCACGGAACAGTTTGTCGCTTATGCCCGTTATGTCAAAAAAGACTTTACCGTACTTGTATTCGGGGATATTACGCTTTGTCAAGACCGCTCCGATAAGGGCGTTAAAGCACTCGGCCAAGTTAGTCCCCGAACCAACCGCCGTAAGTAATTTACGCTGATAGACCGCCTCGTTCCGAAATGCCGCGCTTGCCTTTAACCGCGCTCGGCGGTATCGAGGTTTAGCGCGTCATAAACGCGCTTTTTAAGGGCGGCAAAGCCTTGTGCGTTTTCCCTATGAGAACTCCCGCTTGTGTGTTTTTTCATACCGTTTTCCTCCGATTATTTATTTGTTATTGACTAAAAAATGCTATAATGCCATCTAAACCAATTGAATAACTTTCGCTTTCGTCCTTTGGAATTTCATCAATCGCTTCAATCAATTCTCCTTTCTTGATTTCTTCTTCTCGTAATATATTATATACTTCAACACTTATCCCATAAAATACGTTATCAAAAAGATTCTTTACATAAAACTTGTGCCCGTTCCTATCAATCTTTTCCGCACCTTCAAGCCATTCGGGTTCGAAATAGGAATAATACTCTTTAATAACAGTATCCAAATTAAACTCTATATTTATTCCGCGCTCATTGCCGTCGGGATCTTCAATATAGCCTTTGATATTATTTCTTATATCAAAAACACAAGCGACCCGCGTATCCGGTGCTTTTCCGTTAATAGCGGCAATCCTTGATACTTGTTGTTTCGCGTGAATCATTGTTGCTTTTCGATAACCGCTCGAATAGCCCTTTGATTCAAAGACATGATAATTCCCCCATTTGTCCGTTCCGACAAAATCAGGGCGGTAAGTTGAATTGAGATAACCGTAAGTAATAGGCAGTGAAAAAAACATACCTTCAACGAATTTATAAGCCGTAATAATCGTGATAGGCTTCGTAAACGAATACTCCAAAAATCCGTTGTCTAAACTCTCACACTTATCGTCTTGACCTAATGAAGTAAAGTCTACAACTTCACTTTCGCCAAAAATATTTTTTAACTGGTTTGATACTTGCGAGGTTATAGATAAAAATGGTGCAACATACACCAATTTTTTAATCTTGTCTTTTAATGCCAATCTTAATGCGGATAGAGTTTTGCCCGAACCTGTGGGCGATTTGATAAAGCAAGTCTTTTTATTGCCCCAATGAAAACTGCCAATCGCCGCCCATAAATCATTGTAGACTTTATTTCTCGCACCCTTTTTAAGTGAGTTGCGAAAGTCCTCTATTTTCGCCAAAGATAGAGGTATTTGCAATAACGGTCTTTCGGAATTGTTTATATGATAGTATCTATCCGAGCGGTCAAAGTATTTAAGGCACGAAAACAAAAAAAGTATCTCTGCTGGTGTGTAAACCTTATTTATCGGTAGTTTATCTTTTAATGCGGCAATTCCTATTTCGTCAGTAAATAACTTTGGAATTGATACGGATTGTTCCTTGAAAAACTCAAACTGTACGCTGTCTGGGTTATGGTGACTTCTTACAAGCCAGTTTAGTACATTGTCGCCCAACTCTTTTGAAAGATACTCATAACTTCCGTCAGCGTGTCTATATTCTACTGGTTCGCCCGTCACTTTTCTTTGAAACCTTTCGTCAGCCTTGCCAATGTCGTGAGCGGCAAGCAAAAACCTTATCTCTGTTAAAAAGGGCAAATCTTTCGGCAAGGTTTGTAGCAAGTGTTCTCTTAATGATTGAGCGGCGATACCGCTTGAAGCCATTATCATAATGTTATCCTGCCGTCCATATTGTCAAGTTCTCTATGCGAGATAATGACAAACGCCCGTATACCTAATTCGGTTATAGCCGCTTTCAGAACACTTTGTACTGCAACAAAATTTTCTTTGTCCAAAGTGTCTAATTCCTCGTCAATAAAAAGTACATCGCATTCAAGGTAAGAGTAAGCAAGCGACACGGCAATATTGACGGCGGTTTGCTCTCCGCTACTAAAAGAGTCCATTTTGACACCGTTATAAGTGTAGCCGATTGACATATTTTTTGTAATCTCAACCGTCAAATCGAGGTGCAGTTTTTTTGCAATCTCCTCTATTTCGGGCTTTAATTTATCAAAGTATTTTTTTGTTATACTTGAAATGATACCTGTTTTTTTACGCAACACTTCTTTGCATTGTTCGTTTTCGGATAGTTTATCACTAATCGCTCCGTAACCCTCTGGCTCAACAGGTTTTTTAGGCTCTATAATTTCCAATAGCACAATAGGCTTTGGGCATTCGGGTACAGTCATATAGACTGGCTCTTGTGGACGAGCCTGCACCGCATTCTTTTTGATATAAACCTCCTCAGGTATTAAGTCTTTTTCTAATTGGTGAATGCTTGCCGTAAGTGCTTTAATTTCGCCGGCGTTTTTAGTTCTTAGTGACTTGATATTGTAAACTCGTGCGTAAAGGTCAAGCAATTTATCAACAAGTTCAATACCCAAATCGTTAGGATATTTTTTTCGAAACTCCGTATCTTTCAATGTTACAGCGTCACTATAAATAGCAACAAGTTTTTTAACTGCCGATAATTCACTATCACGCTCCCAAATATATTTGTCCTTTGCTCTTGTTTCCTTGCCTTTCAAACTGGACTGCAACTTGCTATCCTTGTCCATTTCGGCAACAAAACACGCGCGGGGTAATTGGTTTGTGCGTGTCCGCTACAACGGCAAGTATATCTCGATTTACGGCAGGACAAAGCAAGAGTGTTACGAGAAATTAAAGGTTATTGCCGACAAGGTAGAGCAAGAGAAGTTTTTGGCTAAACTTGCCGGAATGACCGCAACGCCGATTGTGCAAAGCGTAATTGTCCAAGCCCCGACAGCCCCGACAGTCAAGGCGTACACATTGCAAGAGTGGTTTGACGAGTGGCTTGTAAGTTACAAGGGCAATTTAAGGGCAAATTCAATTAACGGTTACAAAGCGTTTTTCAAGCACTTTACCGAATTGCGCGACAAGCAATTAACCGACGTCACAAGCGCAATGTTGGCAAAGGTCTTGAATGAAAAGCCGTTGTGCAGACAAGCAAAAGACGGTATGAAAAGCATGTTAAAGCAAATGTTTTCAGCCGCGCACAATGACAAATTGATTGACAGTAACCCGACATTGTACTTGCCGCGCCCCAAAGCAACGCCGCCCGTAAGGTCAAGAAACGCTTTGACCGTAGAACAAGAGCAACGCTTTATTGATACCGCGCTTGCCGATATTGACAAATACGAGCCGTTGTTGATTTGTTTGTTGCAGGGCGTTAGAAAGGGCGAAATGCTTGCGTTAAGACCGAATGACCTTGACTTTGAACGGAACGCCTTGCGGATTGACGAAAGTTATGACGAGCAAAACCCCACCGACCTATTGACCAAAAACGCCGACAGTAACCGAACAATGCCCATGTTTGAATTGACCCGAAAGATTTTGTCAAAATACGTTACCGCAGAGCCGAGCAAACGCATATATGAAAAGTTTTATTCAACGAAACTGCATAAAGCGTTAAAGGAATTGCAAGCGAAAGCCAATCTGCCAAAGTTCACGGTACACGAGTTACGGCATACTTTTATAACCCGTTGCCATGAAAAGAAAATTGACGAAATGATTGTTCAAAAATGGGTAGGTCATCAAATCGGGTCAAGAATGACAAAAGCCGTTTACACGCACATATCCAATGACGCAGAACGGGAGTTTATAGAGTTATTGAACGGCAAAACGGCATAACATAACAAAAAGTTTCACACACATTTCACACATATCACTCTTAATAAATATCTATTTTGACCTCTGCTTGCGCTTAAAACCGCTATCTTATGCGGTTTTATGGTACAGGTACGCAGTTGTCAAATGTAATTCTTGTAAAGAAATTGCAGTTGTAGAACGCATGCGTCATAAACGATTCATCATCTTGATTTGGTGTTCCGTGAAACTGTGGGCATACCGTTTGAGGGTAAAGGCGGCGTTGGAATGACCCAAGATTTGGGATACCGTTTTCACGTCTATGCCGCACTCCAACGCCCGCGTCGCAAAGGTATGACGGAGCGAGTGGAACGGCAACCGCCGCACCCCGCATTTTCGCAACACCGCTTGAAAGGCGTATTGATGAATTGATACCGATAAGGGACGACGGCGATTTACCGTTTTGACCCTCACGGGCAGGCAGGTAATATTGCGCTATTGAAAACATTCAAATAATTATCGGGCGTAACAAAATAGCCGAGATTAACTCTCGGCTATTTTGCCGGCAAAGCCTGCATAACCTTTCACAAATACATACCGTATTGTGCGGTTCAAACTTTGACACCTCTGGTTGGAGTGAGTGGACTCGAACCACCGACCCCCACCTTATCAGGGTGGTGCTCTAACCGCCTGAGCTACACTCCATCGTTTTGAGCGGTTTTAATAGTTTATCGTAAATTTATCGATTTGTCAACCAAACAAACGCCGAAAATAAATAGAACGGCAATATTATAAGGGCAATCGGCCGTTTTAAAGCTCATAAGGCTCTGCGGCGGCACACCGGATCACAACAGGTACGGCGCAACGTCCCGGTAATAAGGAATGGACTGCGCCGCGCCCGCGCTCTGCACCGTCAGGGAAGCGGCCGCGTTGGCCGCCTTTAACGCTTCGGCGGCGGATTTTCCCGCGGCCAAGGAGGCGGTGAAATAACCGATAAACGTGTCGCCCGCCGCCGTCGTGTCCACGGCCTTCACCTTGCGGGCCGGCGCTTCGACGCGCGTCGCGCCGTCATAGCAGGCCGCGCCCTTGGCGCCCAGCGTCACGACGATCTTTTGACAGCCTTTGGCAAAAAGCTCCCGAACCGCCTCGGCCTCCGTACGCCGCCCCGCCACGTTCAGCAATTCGTTTTCGTTAGGAATGAAGTAATCCGTCGCATGCAACAGCTCGGGCCGAACGGGCCGCGCCGGAGCGGGATTGACCACCGTCGTCATGCCCAACCGTTTAGCCGCTTGCAAGGCGTATATATTACTCTCGTCGGGGATCTCGAATTGCACGACCAAATAATCGCCGGGACGTGCCGATTGCAAGGCCCTGTCCACCAGCGGAGCCGCGACCTTCGCATTGGCGCCCGCGTCCAAAAGGATGCGGTTGTCGCCCTCCGCGACCACGATCACCGCTATGCCCGTCAGGCCGGAAACGGTCTCCACAAAATCCGTCCGAACGCCGTATTCGGTCAACGCCGCCCGCTGCATTTGCCCGTAAACGTCGCCGCCGACGCAACCGACCATATACACCTCGCCGCCCGCCTTGGCCGCCGCGGCCGCCTGATTGGCTCCCTTGCCGCCGCAATTGCCCATAAAACCATAGCCCGCTAACGTCTCGCCCTGTTCCGGCATACGGTCGCAGCGAATGACCAAGTCGTAATTTAAACTGCCTAAAACAAAAATCTTGCTCATAAACCGAATTATTTCACATAGTTTACCGCATTGTCCTTCCGAGGCGCGGGCGCGGGCAACGACACGGCGGTATAGCCCAAGGAAAGCGCGTACAAAGGCTCGTATCCCGCGGGGACTCCCAAGTCCTTGATCAAATCCGGGCCGACGGCGGTGCCGAACGCGGGCAGAACCGAAACGACGATACAGGAATTCAAACCCAAGGAGTGAGCGGCCAACGTCATATTTTCGAGCGCGATCGCGCAGTCGCCCGCCGACTTCGGGTTGCCGATTTGACCCGAAACCCAAATGACCGTAGGCGCCTTGTAGAACAAGCTGAGCTCCGGATTCACCATCCACGGCGATTTCTTGACAATCTCCGGATCCTTCGCATAGACCTCCTGCGCCGCCGCGCTGATCCGATCGCTCAAAGACCGCTTTTGGACGACCGTGAAATGCCACGGCTGACCGTTCTTCGCACTCGGCGCCTGCCGTCCCGCCTCGAGAATCGTTTCGATATCCTCATTTTTCAGTTGATCGAGCTTAAAGGCCCGCACGCTCCTGCGCTCTTGAATCGCTTTTAATACGTCGTTCATACTATGCTCCTTTTTTATTTTTATTAACTGAAATTTTTTGAAAGGGGCTTGCGGGGAAAACTTTTTTGTAAAAAAGTTTTCCCCGCACCCTTTTCCAAAAACTTTAAGCCTTAAATCAATCGTCAACGCAATCTAAACCGCCGCGAAAGCGTTTTCCAAATCCGCCAAAATATCGTCGATATGCTCCGTGCCGATCGACAGACGAACGGAATTCGGCGCGATGCCCGATTCGGCCAACTCCCTTTCGCTCATTTGGGAATGCGTCGTCGAAGCGGGGTGAATCACCAACGATTTCATATCCGCGATGTTGGCAAGTTGGGAAAACAACCGAAGACGATCGATGAATTTCTTTGCCGTATCCGCGCCGCCCCGGATAGAAAAGGTGAAGATACAGCCGCCGCCGTTCTTGTAATACTTTTTATAAATCGCGCTATCGCGGTGGCCCTTAACGCTCGGATGGTTGACCTTTTCCACCTTGGGGTGTGTTTGCAGGTACTCGATAACTTTGAGCGCGTTGTATGTGTGCCGCTCGACGCGCAAGGACAACGATTCAAGGCCTTGCAGGAACAGGAAGGAATGGAACGGGCTCAATGTCGCGCCGGTGTCGCGCATAATGACCGTGCGGATTTTGGTGATATAGGCCAGATTCCCCGCGACGGTCGTGAACACCGCGCCGTGATAACTCGGATTCGGTTTAGACAAGCCGGGGAATTTATCGGCGGCCGCCCAGTCGAACCGCCCCGCGTCCACGATCACGCCGCCCAGCACGGCGCCGTGCCCGCCGATAAACTTGGTCGCCGAATGCACCACGATATCCGCGCCGTACTCGATCGGGCGCAATAAATAGGGACTCGCCAGCGTGTTGTCTACGATCAGCGGCAAGCCGAATTTGTGGGCAATCTCCGCGACGGCCTCGATATCGACGAGGTCGCAGTTGGGGTTGGCCATGCTCTCGACAAAAATCGCCTTGGTGTTCTTTCGAATCGCTTTTTCATAGGCCTTTAAATCACAGCCCGAAACGAAAGCGGTCTCGATCCCGATTTCGCGGTAGGTGTTAGCGAACAGATTGTAGGTGCCGCCGTAGATAAGGTTGGAGGATACGATATGGTCACCCGCGCCGGCGATATTGCGTATCGCGTAATCCGTGGCCGCCGAGCCCGAGGACGTCGCCAGCGCGGCCGCACCGCCTTCAAGCGCGGCGATCCGTTTTTCAAACGCATCGTTGGTCGGATTCATCAGGCGGGTATAGATATTGCCCGGCTCGGTCAACGCGAAACGGCCCGCCGCTTGGGCGGAGTCCTTAAAGACATACGAGGTCGTAGCATAAATCGGCACGGCCCGCGCGTCAGTCGCGCTGTCGGGCGTTTCCTGTCCCGCGTGTAACGCGATCGTTTCGAACTTATAGTTGCCGAACGCGTAAGACTTCTGATTCATGATGCGAATAGTATATCATAGAAAAAGGAAAAAAGCAAATTACCGATTCCCTTATCCGATTCCGTTCCGTCTTTCCATAAAAACAACGTCGCGCCAGCGGCCGCTTTGATCCTTGCCCCTTTTCTCACCGACGCCGAGCAAACGGAAACCGCATTTTTCGTGCAATTTCAGGCTCGCGGCGTTATCGCTCATGATCAGAGATTCCAACGTCCAAAAGCCGGCCTTTTCGGAAACCTTGCAAAGGCGTTGTAACAGCGCGCCGCCGATCCCCCGCCGCCAAAATGCGGGCGCGATATACAAGCTGACCTCGGCGACGCCCGCGTAGCAGGGCCGTTCGGAAACAGGCGACAGAGCGGCCCAGCCCACTATCCCGCCGTCCGCGACGGCGGTCAGGCGGCAAACGGGCAAATGAGATGCGTCCCAGTCCGCATAGGCCGGAACGTCCGCCGCGAATGTGGCGAGGCCGGTTTCCATGCCCGTCTTATAAATCGCGGCCATCTCCGGCCAGTCGGCAGGCGACGTTTCGCGTATGATGAGATTCATAAAGATATTATATCAAGGAAAAACAAAAAAAGCAATGAACGTAAGGAATAAATCAGGGACAACGGCATTTGCTTTATGGATTGAGGGAAAGTTGGTATCGGAGGAGTGCAACGCGCAAAGAGTGTCATTCCGAAGGACGCGAAAGCGACCCGTGAAATCTCAACCGCTTTAATACGGATGAGCTTACGACACCTCGGTATAACCTCGGCTCGTAATGATTTCTTTTCGTTCCCGCTCAAAAAACAAATTCAGGCGCCCCTGCAATAAACCTCCGTTCAAAACGAAGCCTTTCCCGCAAAGAACTCCCGTATTTTATCCGCGTCTATTTCGGAGCCGATAAAGGTCACCGCTCCCGCCGTCAATCCGGGCGCGGGGCAAAAACGCGCGTCCCCGATTCCCGCGTTGAACAGCAGAATTTCGCCGTCCACGCGTACCGCGCCCTTGACGCGGCACAGCGCGCCGAACGTACCGTCCGTGCAGCGTTCGGCGAATCGGTCGGCTCGTTCCTTGGTAAAGGGTTTTTCCGGCGTAATCGTGAAAGATTGCAACGTATCGTGGGCATGCATATGCCCCGCTGAAATTTCAGGTGCGGGTAAAAGTAATTCTTCCAAAACGGCGTCGTCCAACTCGGCGGGCGAAACCGCCGCGATCACGGCGACGCGGTTGATCATTCTTAAAACGCGGACGACTCCTTGCACGTCGCGGCCCGCCGCCCGCAACTGATCCGCCTTGCTGATAAAGAGCGCGGGCGCGTTTCTGATCTGATTGTAGACAAAGCCGCCGTAGGGCGCGCGGGCGGCCTTAAAATTGACGCCATCCACCACCGTGACCACCGAACCGAGTTCGCATATATCCTTTAACGCAGGATTTCGGAGGGCTTCCGAAAAGTTCTCGAATACGAAAATGCCCGACGGCTCGAACACGATCCGCGTCGGGGCGTAGGCCGCGATTGCGCGGGAAATCGCGGCGGCCGTTTCGCCCCTCAACGTGCAACAGACGCAACCGCCCGACAGCTCGACGGCGTTGAAATTCTCCGCGCGGACGATATCGGCGTCCAGCCCCGTTTGCCCGAACTCGTTGACGATATACACGGGCCGTTCGCCGCGCGCCAAATAATACTTTAAGAGCCGGCAAACGAAGGTTGTTTTGCCGGCTCCCAAAAATCCCGATACGATGTCGATTTTGATCATACTGTTTTATTCATTGAAAGTCCTGCGGAAAACCTTTTTTAGAACAACAGCGTGTTCGCTATGTTCACCCGCGTTGCGGTCGCGCACTATGTGCGCCGCTTTTGTTGAATCCGTCGTCTAAATCGCCCAATCTTGCAAGCAATTTTGGCGATTTTTCCTAGGGTATAAAAAAGGTTTTCCGCATCTTTCTCAAAAATTTTTAATTATTTATAAAGCAAAAGTTTTCTCGCGAATTTTATAAATATTTAAAACTTCAAATCATACTTCTTCGGATCCAGCTTATCGCAATCGTCGATCACCTGCGCGGTCAGCTCGCCGGCGGTTTTGGGCAACGCGTCCACGCTGTCGGACAGGTTATCCAGCCACGTCAATTCCTTGTCGTTCAAATCGAGTTTCTTTTCCTCATACCCTTTGCGCATCGCCTGCAAAGCCAGCTGCGCGGCCGCCTTGCAACGCGGATAATAGCCCTCGACCTTAACCAATTCCTTAGAGATATCCAGCACGATGTCGGGACGCAACACATAGGCCTGCGGATCGAGCTTGGAATCGCTGTCGGCATTCAAATCGCGGAGCAGCAACGCGGCCTTCTTGCCGTGGGCAGTCGCTTGGTTCATCAAGCGGCAGTCGAAAACGAGCTGCTCGAACGAAACCGTCGGGGCCATGCCGCCCAACAGCTTGATATTTTGAATGGATTCGTTGCTCCAACAGTCGCACAGGCACGCGGCGACGTTGCCCACGGGCGAGAGGTGCGCGCACGCGGCGACGCGGCCCTCCATCGTAATCGGCGTGCCGGTGATCGCCTTGACGTAAACGCCCTCATAGCCGCAGTCCTTATGCGGACCCTTCGCGCCGCACTCGACCGCGACCAAGCTGCGCACGGCGGTGACCACGCGCACCGTCGCGGCGAACACCGCGGGGATATAATTGCGGTCGGCCAGCACCATCGCGGTGTTGGCAAAGCCACAAGCCGTGTCGCCCGAAGCGACCGTGCCGGTCTTATTGGCGATTTTCACGATCGCCGTCCACAGCTTTTCCATATCGGTACAGCCTAAAACGGACAATGCGAAAATGGATTTGGCGATATCGCAGTACATAATCGCGTCATCATGGACTTCCTTACCGCCCACGGACTCGATCGCCAAAAAGTCCGCGCCCGCTTTCGCGCAACCCTCGAATGTTTCCATAATATTGTCCCAGTGCTCGCCGCGCCACATGTGCACGAGGTCGCGCCCCTCGCGGATATCGTTGGGGGTAATGCGCACCGAGCCTTTAACGCCGTATTTGATTTCATTCTCTTTGACGATGTCCACGACGGTTTTGCAGACCTCGATACCCCACTTCGGATTGAAGGTCATCGGAGGCAACGTTTCGATCTCGGCCACAAAGCCGGGCACGTACAAGCGTTGGGCGCGTTCGCAGACGCCCGTGATGATCTGCTTATAATTGTCGATCACCTGCGGCATCGTCGCCTGCGTGATTTCCATCGTCGGCAACGTAAAGTTGATTTCGGGGTACACCGTGCCCCCGCCGATCACCATGCCGTTTTTCAGCGCGACCGGTTTCTTGGATTTGCCGTACACAAAATCGTTCAGATTTGCGTAAGCCGTTTTGGTAAAGCTTTTCTTTGCCATTTCCCTTTTTTCCTTTTTTGCAAGAGAACCTTATTTATAAAAAAGTTCTCGCGCGCTCTTTCCCAAAAATTTTTCGTATTTTTGATATTTTAAGTATAGCACGCTTTGTCGCGCACGGCGTCAATTAAAATGGCCAATCCGCAAATAAATGTAAAACACAATGGCTTTAGTTGACAATTTAATCATCATATTGTAAAATGTAGTGGTATGTCCTTACTCAGGAATAAGGAAACGTTAAAAGGTCGGCATTTTGCGGTACATTCCTATTTTGACCAAAAATTGCCGGGCTATACCGCCGACTACCACAGCCACAACACCGTGGAAATTTTCTATATCGCGGACGGAAAGGCGCGCTATACGTTCGCCGAGGACGGCCTGCACGGCGAAACCGTGTCCTTAAAGCACGGCGACCTGATCCTGATCGACGCCGGCCACGTCCATAAATTGGTCGCCGAGGACGGCTGCCGTGCGCTGTTTTTGGAATTGCGCACCTTGCCCGCCGACGCGGGCGCGGCGTATGTGGACGGATGCGCCGCGTTCGGCGCGTGCGAGGCCTTGGCCGAAGCGTTCAAAAAACAGAAATACGCGTTGGTCAACGACCTGACGTCCCTGAAAGCGACGATCCAACGAATGCTCGCCTTGGTCAACTCCGACCGCCTGAAATATATCGACCACTATTTCACGCAAATTTTGATTTCCGAGCTGTTTTTGAGCGTCGACGAGTGCTATAAAAAGACGCTCCTTGACAATCCTTGCGTCCGATCGGTCACCGATTATATCGCGCGCAACTATCAGGAGGAGTTGTCGATTACCAAAATCGCGCGGGCCGTCAATCTGAACGAAACATATATGCAGAAAATTTTCCGAAAATCCACCGGCCGCACCGTGTTCGAATATATCACGCAATACCGCGTCAATCAATCGATCGCCCTCATGCGCAACACCGGCTTGAAATTTATCGATATCGCCGCCGAGGTTGGTTTCAACAACCGCCAGTCCTTCTACAACGCGTTCCGCGAGTTCACAGGCTACACGCCCAAGATCTTCCGTAAATTCCTGACCTTTCCCGTATCGGACTTCTCATTATAGAGCTTTTCTCGAGGGACTTTCTCAAAGAAAAATGCCCGTAAAAGTAAGATAACTTTCAAAAAGTCTTTGACAGTTCACAAAATTTAAGGTATACTTTGTAGGGAGTATTAGGGTTATGGGCAATGAAAAGTCCAAAAGCAAGGGCAAATTCAAATTCCGTTGGGCGAAGGGATGGGAATCCCTGTGCCGGTTGGTTTTCCCGCAGTTGCGGGAGGACTTTATTTTTTTGCAGTCCGATTTGGGCTATTTCCCGCAAAACCCCCGCATGATCGCTTTCTACACCGAAAACCACGCGTCGGCGACGTATGTCTACGACGCCGACGACCCCGAAAATATCCGGAGGGATCTGACGGCGCCGGTTTCGGATCTCATTCAATACAAATTCTACAAGGATTATACCCTGTATTCCCCCAACGTCGAAGCGGCGGCGGCCTATTTTAACATGAACCCCTCTACCTCGAGCTGCGCGTTTGTCAAGATTCCCCATGCGCGGAGCGAAGCGGCCGAAAAACCCGAAATCAATCTGTCCAACCGCAAAGAAACCGAGGCAATCAAAACGATGGACTCCTCGCCCGCCGAACGCGATATCCCCGACGGCGATTATACCCTGTTCGGCATGTGTTGCGACCTGAACGAAAGCGCGCCGGTCATGATACAGGAATTTATACGGACCTTTACGTTGCGCATGGCGCTGTCCTTGGACAAGCTTGTGCGCGGCACGGGCGAGGACGACCTGTACGAAATCCTGCCCGATATGCAGGAAATCTTAAGGGACGTCGTTTCGGATTTGCTGCGCAACTATTGCGACCCCGATCTGATCAACATCCTGTCGGGCAGCCTGTACGAGCGGCAGGAAGTCAGCGGCGGCATTCTATTCTCCAAAAATAAAAGCCAAATCCGTTATAACGTCGTGTTCGGGAAGCAAATCGAATTCGAACTGAAAAATCTGCGGCAGATCCGCAAGCTGTTGCAGATGACCGGGCGTTCCAACTTTTTGGTCATCAGTAAAAATAAGGTCACGGGGCTCGGCTCCTCCCTGCAAAATATCCGCACGATCCGCTTTGCCGGGCATCAAAAATGGACCCTTTCCCACGGCAACGACGAATTACTCCGCTATTGGCGCGGCAAGTTCACGATTCCCGTTAAAAACGGCAGCTACTTCCCGAAAAACGTTTTCGCGGGCGAGCGCAACGATAAATTTGCCAACCAGCAGTTGATCGGCATTTTAAAGAAACAGGAGCACGGCGCGTTGGTCGTCATCTCCGACCCGCAAAACATCATGGCCGAGACCGAGCGCCTATCCGGTCTTGACCGCGGCTACAAGATCGAACCGATCAATTTAAAACACACCGACGCGCACGGCAATTACGACAAGCTTACCCTCATGCGCAACCTGACCTCGATCGACGGCGCTATTCTGATGGACACCAATTTCGTCGTCTACGGCGTGGGGCTGATTTTGGACGGCATCGCCTTAAACGGCGGCTCTTCGGCTCGCGGCGCGCGGTACAATTCCTCGAAATGCTACCTCGACAACCGCAAAAAGACGGGCGGCAATTTCGCCGCCGTCGTCGTCTCCGAGGACGAATCGATCGACATTTTATTGAATTATACGCCCGAGGAACCGAGAAAACGCACATCCTCCGCCGCGGCGCATAAGGCCGAAAAAACGGAAGCCTCTCACACGCACGCTTAATTTTGTTCTTTGCGTTCCAGTTTTTTATACAGTAGCGTAAGCGCGTAGCGGTTGTACCGCAGGGACAACGCGGGCAGCAGGCTCAAAACGGCGTTGACGAACGCCACGGGAATACCGAAATATAAGCAATATTTCAGCGGGAATAAAAAGACGATCAGAAAGCCGAACAAAATCCCTGCCCAATGACCCAGTTCGCCCGAACAGCTTTCCAACATATATTGATAAATATAGTCCTTGTTGTCCGGCTCGGCGATTTTGCCCTTCGCGAATTTGACGACCTTACCCAAATCGGGCAGGAACCTTTTAAACCGTCGGACGCCTAATTTGGTTAAAACCCTCTTTCCTTTTTGGCTCACGGCGAAAAACCGGGAAAAGGGATTCATGCGGTTGCGCGCGGCGCGGCACGCCCACGCGAGCAGGGCGTCCAACGCGATCACGGCGACCGTACTGCCCCACACGCCCAACGAAACGAACCAAACCGGCGTGTCCGGCGGCGGGATGAAAACCAAGCAATCGAGCGCGTTAAAAACGGACGCGCAGGCTATGATAACGATAATATATAACAGCATGTTTTTTTAATGAAAACTAAAATTTGCCGCTCCGTCCCCGTAGCGCAACGGCTCGCCGTAGACCTTCTCATAAAGATTTTTCCACAGCTCGAAATTCTTTGCCCGCATCCTGTCGCAATTTTCCTTGACCGACAGATTTTTATCGGCGCGAATCAAGGGCAGGATATGCAGCGTAAATTCCTGCACAGGAAAGCCGTCCTCCCCCACCTTGTCGCAGTCTTTCAGCGTGATAAAGCAGGGTATGATCGGCGCGTCGGATTTGGCCGCGAACAAAAATGCGCCCCTCTTTAAGGGCCGGGGCTTTTTATAGTTCCACCACATTCCCTGTTCGGGGTACACCAACACCTTTTTATTCTTATCAAGCAACGTCTTGACGGCTTTCATACATTCCGCCGTCAGTCTGTGGTCGCCGCCGACCGGCAGTGTGTCGCAGTTCCGCAAAATAAAGCCCAATTTTCCGGGAAACGCGTAGTTCCCCTCTCGGACGACCTTGTAGAGCCGAAACCGTTTGAAATGTTTTTTCAATCCGAGGTACACCGCATAATTGTCGAACCGGTGACAATGGTTACAGGTCACGATCGCCCCGCCCCGATAACCTTCTAAATTTTCCAGACCGGAAACGCCGCGGAAAACGACGTGCTTTTTATCCAGTATCTTTTCAAAAAACCGTTTGCCCAGATAATTCGCGATGCGCGTCTTGACCTTGTTCACGATCCGTTTGTCCAGAAAATCCACCTTTTCGGGGTCGAGATCGATTCCGGGCGGGTCGTCCTCCACATCCAAATCAAAAAAACCGTTCCTCTCGTATTCGGCTATTCTCTGTAAAACCGCCAACCTGTCCGGCGCTTTTATGCTCTCTTCCATTTTATTTTTTACCCCTGCGAAAAAAACTTTTTTGCAAAAAGATTTTTCTCGCGCTCTTTTCAAAAATTTCTACTGTATTAAGACGAGCTTCCCGCTCCTCACCAAATCGATAAACCGATCCGGCCCGACGGCAAGGCTTGCCGCCAAACGCTGTAAATTCTCCATCCATTGCCGATCGTAGGCGGCGTCGCGCTCGGAAAAATTGCGCTTCATCTCTTTCAGTTTGCCGTACACGGCCGTTTTCTCGGCGTGCTTCCAAAACAAATCCCCGAATAAAACGCCGTCGTACCGCCACGGCCGCAACGCCAAATTGTAATGCGCGAGTTTCACGTTCTCGGAGGTGATCCCCTCGATCGGAATCGGAATCTTGTTCCAAACCTTGGGCAGGAAAACAACCTTGCTTTTGCAGAGGACGTTTAAATAATCCTGATCCTGCGCGACCTCGAACTTGACCTTGGACAGGATATCGAAAAACCTGTCCTCGAATTTAACGTTCCGCAAAACCTCCAAATTCATCAGCAGTACGCCCGCGTTGAAATACATCGGCAGATTCATGCCCAAATACTTTTCGGCATACTCGGTGAATACCGGCGTCGTGTCCACGGCCTCGCAGGTCACCGCCCCCACGTAATTGTCCCCGATATCGAACCGATAGAACTCCGATATGTCCGCGTTTAAAGCGATATCGCAGTCGAGGTAAATCGCTTTTTTGTATTCGGGAAACATGTTGGGGATATAAACCCGGAAATAGGTCGTTTTGGAATAATAGTCCCGCGTGTGCATCTGCCCCGCGCGAGCGGCGATGCGTTCCGTCATGTCGGTGATAAACACGCGAAAGCGACCCTTGCCGTATTCGGCAAAAATCCGCTTGTTTTCGTCGTTCAGATTCTCGCACAGGATATGAATGCGGTAATCGTAGGCATCGGACGCCTGACTGCACAGAGAACGCAACGCCACCGCCAAAAGCGGCGCATAGTTATCGTCCGTGGCGAAAAAGATCGGGATAATTTCCCGATTGGTAACGGCCATACAAGGTCTCCTTTATAAAAAAATAAATAAATCCGAAACAAGTTCCGCCTGCCGCCGAATCGGAAAAATAATAATAAACGGCCGCGCATAACTTGTCCTGACGATATTATACAATATCCGACGGAAATATGCAAGCGAAAATTTTATTTTGTTTTTAAAGAGGAATCTTGCGGCTCCCGAATCGTTACGTCTATGTCCTTCAAATCTCCGCGGATTCGCATTCCTTCCGCTTAAAATCCAGCTTTTCGTTGCGGTAGGCCAGCGGGCTTTGGCCGGTCTTTTTCTTGAAGATGCGGCTGAAATAATGTTCCCCCTCAAAGCCCACCTTGCCGCCGATCTCCTTTACGCGGTATTTGCCCTCTTCTAACATTTCCTTTGCGCGCTCGATCCGCAGATTGATCAAAAACTCGCGCGGCGAAACGTTGTTGATCCGCGTGAACAGGTTGCGCATGTGGGATTGGAAAAACCCGTACTGCGCGGCCAGCTCCTCCAAATACAGCTTCTCGGTGAAGTTTTCATAGATAAACTGCATGTACTGCGCGATGACGTTGTTGGAATAGCTCTGAAAAGTGGCCAAATTTTTATTCTCCGATTCGCACACGATCATATGGACGAGCTTTAACATTTCCGCCGTCAGGATCAGCTCGTAGCCGATATCCTTTTGCTTGATATGATTGACGATGCCGCCCAAAATCGTGACGACGTTTTCGGGATTTTTCAGCCTCATCTTGTCGGGCAGGCGGATATTGCGCGGCTCGTAAATCGTGCGGTTTTCCAGTCGGGTGTTGATCTGCGAGGAATCCGCCTTTAAGATACAGGGAATGCGGTATTCGTCGTTGGCCGAAAAATCGTTCTCGGCCGTGGGCGGCACGAAATCGAAATGCAGATTATAGTATTTGATATTGTGCTTGGCGTACCGCCGGTGCCACGTGAACGGCCGCATCATATGCAAGTCGCCCTCGGTCAGCTCATAGGCGCCCTTTGCGGTCTCCACGGTGATCGCACCCTTGGTGACATAATACAGCTCGTAATCGTAGATCATGCGCCACGGCACATGAAACTCCTCCGCGGACGCATCCACAAAGCTGCCCAAACGGATATAGGGACAAAGCTCTTTCAGTTCGATATATTTGATCATGCTTTCTTCTTGAACCCGAACAGCCGCAAAATCAGCAGCGCGACGGCCGCGACAAACAAACCCGCCGTCGCGGCGATCAAGCCTTTTTCGAGGCCGGACAGGCCGCCCGCCGTTTTTCTCTCAAAGGGAAAGTCGAATTTTAAAATCTCCACGACATCGGAGCTTTGGTTGTAGATCGAGATATCCTTGCCGGGATACAGCTTGACCTTGGTGCCGCCCCAAATGACATGCCCGTAGATCGCGGCCTTGCCGGTAAAGCCCTCCGCATCGTACAGCACGCCGATCGTCCCCGTCGACAAGCCGACCAGAGCGATATTGTCGCCCGCGTGGAAATTGACGCAGGCCTTGCCGCCCGGCAGGTCGGCCACCGAACGGATGAGGCGGATATTGCGCGGCCCCTTGCCGTTTTGATCCGCCTCGAACGACAAGGCGACGCTCTCTCCGAACATATCCGCCGCAAAGCCCGCGATGTTTTCGCAATCCCTGAACGTATAGACCACGGCGTTCTCGTAGAAATAGGTCGAGAACGCATCCTGATCGGCCGCGCGCCCGGTGTCCTCCCACCACGCGCCGAAGGTGCCCATCGTATATTCTATGCGGCCGTTCGCGCTACCCCCGTCGATCAGGATCGTGCGGTTCAGCGCGCTACCCCACACGCCCTTGACGACGAAATTTTGACAGCCCTTGATATGAACGGCGTTGTAGGTATTGACGAAGGTGACGTACTCGATCCACGGCCCGTCACCGGTCGCTTCGATCAGCCACGCCCAAGGCTCGGCCTTGTCCGTCGGCCCGATTTTATCGGGCGTTTTCATATTGGGCGTGCGGAACGTCAGTCCGTGAACGCCCGCGCCGCCCCACAAGGTGATCAGCGCCTCGCCGGCTTCCGCTTCTCCGATCCCGCGGCCGTATTTGACGATGATTTCGGACGGGGACTTGTTCATCGGGGAATCCCATTCGCCGCGCAGCTCCACGCCCGCGGGAACGACCAATTTATCGGTCAGAATGTATTTGCCCACGGGCACAAAGACCGTGCCGCCCGTCTTGCCCGCCGCCGCCAGCGCGTCGATAAAGGCGTCGGTGTCGTCGGTTCCGCGGTCGGTCTTTTTATCGTAATCGCCCTGCGCGCCGTAGTCGGTGACGACGTAGAGCTTGTCGGACGCGGGCCTTTGCTCGCCGCTGCGCTCGTGAGAATAATAGCCCGCGCCCGGCACCAAATCCAAGATCGACAGGCGCGGGGAATTGTCGGGCTCGGAAACCCAAACGCTCGCGCCGTTCAGCCGCATCACGTGCCCGTAAGCCAATTTGGGCACCTGGGGAATCGCTGGATTCAGCTGAAAGATAATCTCGTTTTTATAATAGGCCTCGTCGATCCTGACCTCGTACAAAAAGAGGTCGTCCACCTTGCCGATCCGCAAAACCTCGGCGTCCTTAACGGCCGCTTTCAAGGACTCGACGTTCAAGCCCGTATCGTACCTTTTCCAAAAGCTGCCCGAAAAATTCAGATTCACGTAATCGGAAACCTCGTAATTCACGTCGATATAAATTCCTTGCTTGACGACGGTTCCGTAAAAGTTTTCGATATGCGTCGCCGTGCCGGTCACGCCGCCGAAATCCATGCCCCGATAAGCGTTGATCAGCGTCACGTTGACGACCGCCACGGAATAGGATAAGGCGCGGATCGCATAGGGAAACGCGATCGGCTTGTCAACCGATTGATTCTTATAATACACGTTGATATTTTTTAAGCACGAGCATTCGGACAGGCCGATAAAGGCCGCGCCGTCATCCTTGCCGCCCGCAAGGTCGGCGATCAGTACCGTCTGCCCCGCGTAATCCCCCGCCGTCGGCGCGCGCCATTGCCCGATCAGCGTCACGCCGGAGGGGATATCGACCGTCCGCGTCAACCTGTATTTTCCCGCGGGCACATAAACGATGCCGCCGCCGCGCTCCCGCGCGGTCTCCAACGCCGTTTCCAGCGCGTCGGTGTCGTCGGCCGAGCCGTCTCCCGACGCGCCGAGGTCTTTGATGTTCAAATCCGTGACGATGTAGTCCCCGCCGGCCGGCTCCGTGCCCTGTATCTTATACTTGGACGCGGCCCGCGCCGGAGTAACGGAGATAAAAGACAAGCCCGCCGCCGCCAATACGAGCGCCGCAAATAAGCATACCGTTCTTTTTATTTTCATCTTTATCCTCTCCCGAAAAAGCTTTGTTTCCTTGAATACTTCCGCCGCGTAAAACTTTGTTTTACGCGCGAAACGGGGTACCCCGTTTCCTGCCCGCCGCGGCATTTGAGTGCGATCCGTTATTCTTTATCGTTCATACTTCATTTTCCACTTTTAAAAACCTTTTGGATTTCCTCCAATTTCATGGTCCTTTCGCCCAAGGTCGGGGCGACGATCCCGCCCTCGCCGAACTCGTTCCACGCGTAGATCGTGAACAATTTTGCGCCGGGCACAATCTGCATTTTCGGATTCCGATCGAGATCGCTCTTTAAAACCGTCAACGTATGATTCCATTGCTCCCGCGTCGGAAAGGCATAATACGGGCCGGGTACCGCCCACGGGCGCGGGTTCCAACCGCTCATCGCAAAGGGCGCATAGGGCACGGGCATTTGGGGCGCGAGTTTGTGCCTCCCCTCGGCCGCGTGCCGTTCCAGCTCCTCCCACGGGTATTCCCGCTCGCGCGGCTCGAGTCCTCGCGGAAAGTCGGCGTAAGTCGTGACATAATCGAAGCACGCCGCCGCCGCGATCTCGTTTTCGTTCACCGCGTCGCCCATGACGCCCGCGCCGATCAGTAGCTCCCCCACTCCGTTTTTACGGGCGGTTTCGCGCAAAACGCGCAGCCGCTCCTTGATCGTGTCCAAATTCCCGCCGCATTGGTTAAAGAAGTATTGCAGTCCGTGCACCTTGAACAAAACCTTGCCGCCGATCCGCAGCGCGCCCTCGTGTTTCAAGCTTCCCGCCCATTCCTCGCAGTAGCGGGCCCACAGCCCCGCGTCCTCGATCCCGAACGGCGGATGATTGCAAAACTCCAACGCGAACTTCAATTTTTGGTTGTTTTTAGCCGCGAAATAGTGCGGGAAGCAATCGTTCAAATGCGCCGCGCCGCGCTCGCGGACAGTTTCCTGCACGTACCACAGCATCTGGAAAAAATCCACGCCGAACCGCGCGGCAACCTCGATTTCGGCCTCCATCGTGTCGGGACTGCCGAAGCACCCCAACGCGGGAATCCGGTCGGGATACCGTATCCGCCAATCCTCGCCCCGGATTACCCACTTGGAATCGCCCGTGTCGGGGCGTTCCCAACCGTTGAAGTAATTGATTCCGACATAATACCTGCCGTTTTTCATTGTATTCATTATACGATAATCTCCTCCGAATCGCAAGCCGATTCACCGTGTCGCGGGCTGTTTTCTCCTTATAGGGCATCCTTGACCCGCTTCCTCAAAGAAAAAGCCCGTTGCGTTAAGCCGAAAATTTTCCGTTGTAAGCCTGTGTCAATTTCGTATAGACGGCGGCGGTGTCGCCCACATACTTATTGACCATCGCCGCCCATTTTGACTCGAAATCGCCGTCGCCGTATTTATTGGTCAATATCTTTTGCAGTTCGAGGCTCATCGTATTATTGGCCGAATTGAGCTTGGCCAAATCCGCGTCGCTCAGGGACGATTTAACATAGACCATCGGATCGACGTAAATTTTATTGAGCGGAATCTGCATGGATTTTTTGTAAAAATCCAGTGCGGCGGCGGGCGCCTGCGACGACGGATACTTTAAATTGAATTCGCGGTTGGTGACGACCATAAAAAAGCCCATCAAATCGTAGGGCATCCGAACCGCCGCGCTCTTTTCGGCCTCCGGTACGGAAACGGCGTTATTCTCGCCCAGCTCGTAGGTCATCCCCTTGATCCCGTAGTTGAGCAACATATAATTTTCCTCGTTGTTGCACGACCAATCCAGTATCCTCATCGCCGCGCCCGTGCTTTTCGAGGAATACGGCACCCACAGATACTCCGAGGCGTGACCCGCGCCGGCCTTATAGACGCCGTCCGCCGAGGTCAGCGGGAGCATCGGCGTGATTTGCCAGTCGGGGTGGGCGGTGTTGGTGGATTTAATACTGCCGAACTCCAAATCCCAAACGGTACTGCCCGCCAAAGCGGTGATCTTGCTGTTCATCAGGTTGGCCAGCTCGAAAAAGGAAATCGTATAGATCGAATCGTCAATCCACCCGTTTTTATGCCACTCGCGCACCTTTTGGACGTACTGCTTATACCCCGCCTGCGCGATCTTGGGCTTTAACTGCCCATTCTCGAAATAATCCCCCGGCGTTTCGGTAAAGCACGGCAGCAGCAGATTTTCCAGATTGGACGCCTGAATCATCAGCGGCACGGTGGGCAGCAAGGTGTCCAAATACGCCTGACCGCCGGTCTTGATCGTATTCAAAAAGCTCTCGTATTCGGCCAGCGTGGAAAGCGGCCGCGGATTGTTCTGCCCGTCCTTAAAGCCAGCCTTGCTTAAAAGGTCGCCGCGCGCGTAGATCGTGGTGTCCACGGGCAAGGACAGCAAGGGGATCGCGTAGGTCTTGCCGTCGGCCTTAACCTCGTCCCAAATCCGGCCCGAGATCACGGTCTTTAAATTTTGGGTGGCGTCCACATAGGGCGTAATATCCTTTGCGACGTTGCTCGCGACATAGCCGAACAGCACGTCCGTCCCGTTCTGCCGGATCAGATCGGCGTGCGCGCCCTCGGAAATCAGCGTGGAAACCTTGTCCGCGAACTGCGTGTCGGCATAGGTATCCACCTGAAACTCCGCCTTAAAGCCCAAATCGCGATATAGGCGGTCGTTGATCTCCTTCATGACCTGTTCGCGGTATTTCAGCGTTTGGCTGTTGATCGTGACGCCGTGATCCAACACGACGATCTTATAGACCTTGATGCCCTCGGCATCCGTCTTGTAAATCCCAAGGTCGTCCGTTTGGTACCCGCCGCCCTTGTTGCCGCACGCGGCCAGCAACGCGCCGGAGAATGCCAGCATCAGCGCGGCCGCCGCGTAAGCGACGATCCTTTTCAGTTTCATGATTTTATCCTCCATTTTTATCAATTCACAAGGCGCAAGGCACAATTTCGGTCTTTTCATGATTTAACGGGCGTCAGTTTCAACACGCCGCGCGCCGAAACCGTCAGCACGCAGACGCCGTTTTCGACCGCCACGACTGTGTATTTCGCGCTTTTGGGATCGGTATAGACCCTGAACGCCCGAACGCCGCCCGCGTGCACGCGGGTCTTTTGCTCGGTGTCCCGCCAATTGACGATCAATTGCGAGTACCATCCGCCGGAACGCCACGCCGACGTGTTCAGCGAGGGGATTTTATTGACGACGCCCGATTTATATTCCACCTCGATCTGCTCGCAGTCCGTTCGATACGGGCGCGTCATTTTGCCGTACAGCAATTCCTCCCGCGCGGCGCCTTTGCGCCAATCGTTGAGCAGCTTGACAAAAGCGGCATACCCCTCCTGATCGACCTGCGGCAAATCCCACGGCGACGACCAATCCCAATGCAGACGGCCCCGCTCGCGCCAAACCACCGTCATCAAATCGCCGTTGGCAAAGCCGCTCGCCGTCCGCCAAAAGATATTTTCGGGGTACCGTCCCACGTCGAGATAGCCGTAGGTCGTGTTTTGATTGCCCATGAAATTGCTCTGATAGTGGTGGAACAAATAGGCGTAGGCCGCCGCGGGCACGCCGAATTGGTACGCGCCGTAGTTGCGCCCGTCGTTAAAGACCAGCTCGCCGATAAACGGCTCGCTCGCGCCGCCCTCGCAACCCAAAACCACCTTGCCCTTCTTGCCCGCCCTTTCGATCACCTCGTTACACTCTTGCAACAGGGTACGTTGGGCCTCGATCTGCCATTTGCCCGGCGTGCGCGGATGCCCGTGGGACATGCCGTAACAAATCGACGGCATACCGCCCAAATTTTGGTCGAAGTATTGGATATAATCGACCTCGCTTTCGGCGACCAGCCGTTCTATCTCGCCCTTGACGATTTCCCGCGCCGGTCGGGTATAGGTGCACATATCGTAGCCCCAACGGATATTGCCGTTGCAGATATACGCATAGGGCAGGGATTGATCGGGATGAATGCACATAGCGTCCTTCAAACGGTGCTCCTCGAAATACCTTTCCATGTTGTAGGCGGGATCCAAAATGCTCTTTTGCGTCCAGCCCGAACCGCTGCCATACACGCCGAGCAAATGACCCGCCTTGTGCAACGCGGCGCAAAATTCGGTGAAGTTTTCCTTGCCCCCGTAGGGCGGCCACACGAAAGGCGGCGCCCAAGGCGCGGTTCCCTCCCAATGACACAGCAGCACCAAAATCTTCGAATCCAGCTTTTTTGCTAAACTCTCGATATACGGCAGGGCGTTCGTATAGGGGAAATATTCCGGATTCGGCTCGTTCGCGCCCGCGCCGGTATCCTTCGCGCCGCGCACGGGATAAATCAGCACGACGGGCGACTCGTGCACCCAATCGGGGATCAGCGGATTCTCCCGAACCGGCGGCATTTTAATCAGGCCGCACCTTTCCGCGAACGCGCGGTAAATCTCGGCCGCCGTATACCATCCGCCCGCGAACGTCCCCAGCACGATCTCGTAGGAGGCGATTTCGGCGTTATCCGCCGCGCCGGGCAGAAAGAGGTGTTCGATCTTGACGCCCTCAGGCGCCTCGCGCGTGTCGATGGTTTTCATGTTCATGTTCGGATCGTGCGCGCCGAAGTACACGCCGCATTTATCGTTGTAATACGCCGTGAACTGAAAAGCCGTGGAGGCCGGATAGAGGCCGTCCCAGCCTCGCATCGGATAATCCACCTGCAAATAGGGCAAGCCGACCTTCTCGCGCAACATTGGATTGCCGATTTCCGCGCCCTCGAAGATCGGACTTAAAATCTTGAAGTCGCCGCCGCGCGCGGCCAATCGGTTCTCGAAAACCGTTGCGGGCCACGCGAGCCATTCGACCGCAAAGCCCGTGCGGTTGCGCACCGCCGCCGATATCCTAATAAAGCCACCCCTCGCGTCGAATTTGACCGTCGCGTCGACCGCTTGGCCGCCCAACCTTTTAAAATCGGCCTTGATCGTGTTCTTTGTCCGCCGCAACGAACAGACCGCCCTGTCGGACGCGATTAAGAGGCGGCTTCCGTCGTCCCGCATCAGCTGTACGGACAGCAGCGGATATGCGTTTTCCGCGATGAATTCCGTCCGCCCGTCCCGCAAGGACAGGATCCGCCCCGTCCGTTCGCAAATATCTATCGTTATCGTTTCACTCGTCAGCAGCATGATTTCTTTTACGTTTCCTCCAAAATTTGAACGATTTATTCGTGCTTATTACCCTTTAACGGAACCGATCAGGACGCCCTTCGCGAAATGCTTTTGCAGGAAAGGGTAAATCATGATGATCGGTAGCGTACACACCATCACGGTCGCCATCTGTACGCTGATCGAGGGCGGAGCCTCCGCGCCCGGCGAAATCGATTCGCCGATGCTCGCCGTGCTGGACACGACCTCCTTTAAAAACAGCATGATCGTGGGTGTGTCGTTGCTCATAAACAGCAACGGCCCGTACCAGTTATTCCAAAAACCCACCGCGTTGAACAGCGAGATCGTCGCGATGATCGGCATAGACAGCGGCAGCACGATCTTGAACAGCACCAGCAATTCGTTCGCCCCGTCGATCAGCGCGGCCTCCTCCAAGCTGTCGGGCAGCGCGCTGAAAAAGTTGCGCATCAAAATCATGTTCCACGAGCTGTACGCGCCCGGCAAAATGACCGCCAGCATACCCAAAAAATTACCCTTTAAACCCAAAAACTTGCTGACGACCAAATAATACGGGATCAGGCCGCCGCCGAACAACATCGAAAACAGCACGTATTTTAAGAATACGTTGCGGAACGGCAGCTTCTTTTTGCTCAAAGGATACGCCATGCCCGCGGTGACGAAGATGCTCAAAACAGTGCCGGCGACCGTGATGAAAATCGTGTTGCGGAACGCCAGCAGAATTCGCTGACCACGCTGAAAGATGAAGATATAGGATTCGAACGTCCACTCGCGCGGGAACAGCGTGATGCCGTACATGCCGACCGCCCGTTCCGTGGTCAACGACAGCGACAGCACATATATAAACGGCAGGAAAAAGGTCAGCGACAGCAAGGCGATGACGATATAATTGACCGCCGCGCCGACCCGCTCGCCCGCCGACGCCCGTATTCGGTTCCGGCGTTTCTTTTTAATTGCCGTCGTTTGTGTCTCCATATTACCAAATGCCCTCGCTGCCCATTTTTTTTACGATCAGGTTGGTCGTCAGCACGAGCGCCGCGCCGAACACCGATTGAAAGATTCCCAGCGCGGCGGTTTTGCTGTATTGGAAGCCCTTGATACCCGCTTTATACAGGAAGGTTTCAAAAATTTCGGTTCGGTTGGTCAGCGCGGGAT
>BNZQ01000004.1 GCA_026001225.1 Clostridia bacterium | reverse complement strand
GCCGCATGACGACCTCGACGGCGGGTTCCGTCCGGCGCGTTTCCTCCGCGATCTCTTTCCGCGTGATTAAAAACGTCCTTTCCCCGTCCAAGGATATCGGAATATACACGGGATCGGGAACGGGAGCCAGGGCGGGCGCGTTGCCCGGCACGGTAAGGTTGACCGTGACCGGCGATCCGGGGGTCTGTTGCGGTTGCTGTACGGCTTGAACGGGAGCCGGAGCGGGCGTTTGCACGACGGGAACGGGCGCGTACCCTTGTTGAACGGGAACGCCGTACCCTTGCGGTTGCGGCTGTTGAACTTCTTGCAAGACCTCGCGGAGCAATTGCGCCGTAGATTTGTCGTGAACCGACCTCGGCACTCGATATAAAAAATCAATCAATAGTTTTAACCGCACTTGAAAAACTTCGTGCAGAGGGTAAAACGATAGTTTTTTCGTGCCACAACCCCAATATTCCCTTGCTTCTTGACAGCAATGTGCTTGTCATGATAAATGGAGAAATTTTCAAACAAGGAAAAGCGCGCGAGATACTAACCATTGATGTTTTAAAAGCCGTGTACGGTGACGGCATAGTATTAAGTAGCGGTTTATCATATGATGAAGTTAGTTTTCGCATCGGTGAGCAATGAAATATGATTTAATCATTTTCGACGTTGGAAGAACGCTGTATGATAAACGCACTATGCAAGTTGCGCCTGCATCTATCGTTGCGGATATTGTTTCATTAAGAAAGGGCGGTATTAAGGTCGGCGTTTGTTCAATGAGAACACAAAAGCATTGTCAAGCCGTAGTGGGAACACCGTTGGATTTCTATATTTGTTTAAACGGTAGTTATGTGGTTTGCGACAACACTCTCGTTTATGATAGCCCGATAAACAATGCCATATCCGTTAAGGATATGCTAACCTATGGAAGCGGAACGGCATATTATTCTTCACAAGAGGCACGCCGCAAAGGGGAAGAAAATGGCTTTCTTGTTGAGGAGTACGGTATTGCGAATAAACCGTATAGCATTATAATGTTCAATATAGAGCCGAATTCTTTGACGATTTATGACAAGTATCATTATGAATATTGGGAGAATACAAAAACCATTGCATTACAGAACAAAGAAGATTCTCGTGTTCTCGCAATTAACAAGGTTCTTGACTATTATAAACTCGGATCAAAAATACTCTACTTCGGTGATGGTCCTAACGACATCGAAGTGTTCAAAAACTTTCATGATTGCGTATGTATGGGTGACTGTTATCCGGAGCTGGAAAAATATGCGCTATTCAAAACGCTAAGTTGTCAAGAACACGGCGTTTCGATGGCATTAAGAAAAATTGGACTACTATCACATAATCCCCGTTCTTGAATGCCGATTTGATTGCAATCTTTGGCGTTAATATTTTCGACTTGTAGCAGTTTAATTGCTGTTTCGTGACAAGCCGTTCTTTCTTCTATTCAGAATTGTTCAAACATTTCTTTTTGTCGTTTCATGATAGTAACCGTGCGAATTAGCGGTCACAATCTGATTGTTTTGACAAAAGGAATAAAAACTGATAAACTAAGTGTTCAAGGAGAGAGAATCATATGCCCAAGTTGGAAGTACAAGGCTTAAAAATCAAATATAAAAATATAGACGAAATCTATTGTATATCTTTAAACGAAAACTTTAAGAAGTGGGAATAAAAATGAAGAAGGCTGTTTTAAACATATTCCAACATATTATAAAATCGTTTACAACTATTGGCAGTACCTTGAAAAACTTCATAAGGCATTTATCTACTATTTTTATTAACGCGCCTATGATAGGTTCACTTGTCATTTTGTCTGCTATTGCTGTTCTGATTTTTGAAAAAACAAAGGTAATCAACATAAATCTTTGTTATGACAAAGATTTTCTGCTTGCTTTAATTTCACTTGTATCTTCTATCTCTATTTTCTGTATAACAATAATATCAATTTCCATTTCAATGATTAAGGAGAAAATATATAATGCTCCGGCATTAGAGTTTATGAAGCTGCGAAATAAACGCTGGCTTTTACAATTCTTATATGTAATGGTTGCGTCAATAATATTAACAATTTTTGGGGCAATGGCAATATACTTAAAAACAATATTTTCTGTATTATATATTTTGGCGGTAATAGTTTTTATTTCTTTGTGCTTTCTCATTCAAGAAATCCCTCTCTTGCTTCGCGATGAAAAAACCTTGTTACATATTGTGAAGTGTTCAGTAAGAAAGGCTATTAAATGCCCTAATTTTAATGACACCGAAAACCCAATAAATAAAGTCTGCATTTTTTTACTTTATAAAAAAGGTTTATTAGGATTATTTAATATCATTAAATATAAGTATGGTAAAAAAGTTGCCGACAATGGTTCATTATTAAAGTTAATGTTGAATATCCAAGAAAGTGAACTCTATGCCATATTAAAGATGGATTATAGGCAAGCCATTCTCGAAAAAGAGATAGATGATATATCACCATTGAAATTTCTTGATACGGCATTTAAGAATATGCAACCTTTCTTTTCAGAAAATAATGGTAGTGGCTTATTCCCTGAACCCTATCAAATTACACGGATAATCTATGTTCTAACCCATAACAAATTAATGTTTGATTTCACCGATAAATATGAAGATTTTATCGGATGGTTTTTGATGCCTGATTTGCATAATGATAATATAAGCGATGAACGAAAACAAAAAGAAATACAAGTACTGATTTATCTATTGACATCTGCGGTAAACTCCGGGGAGGAGTTATTCCTTGAATGTTTAAGAAAATATTTATCACTTCATAAATACTCTTTATTAAGCGAGCCAAATAATACGGAGTTTTTCTTGCTTTTAACTTGGTATTTATCATATGCGACACAAGAAAATTCTTTAATAAGCACAAAGGGTCAAGTTATGGTAAATAGATTTTTATCTAAGCCTTGCGTAATTAAAGATAATGATGAAAGAGCCGGCTTTATAGATATTTGGAGACATGCGACCGGCTACAATCATACCTTAATGATAGATTTGCACAAATTATTAAAAATGCAAGAAACTGGCAAAAATTATTGGTTACAACTACCGACAGGTGTAGGTCATTCTTATAATATAAGCCAATCGCCAGAGGAGCGGTCGTTTATAAAGTGGTTTTTTGAGTTTATATTTTTCACTGAGATTTTTTATTCAACTGACAGTATTGTTGCTTTCTTTAATCATTGTGATGATAACGAAAAGTGGGGTATTGCTGATTTTCTTAGGACTGAATGGTTCGACGGGAATAATAACTTAAAGGTCAATAATACACCGCAATGGCTTATTAAATTAGGAGATACACGAGCAAAAATGCTTTCAAATTTAGATATGTCACCGTCAATAGAAGAATTAGTTAAATGGAAAGATGAAATATTACTAACAGAAATTAAAAAAGTAATTCCTGTTGTTGAAAAAGCTTCTTTAGAGGAAAAACGTGAAAAAATGATAAAAATAGTCAATGATGAAATGAGGTCGCACACTCGGTTCTTTGATGATACTATTGACTTAAAAAATATAAAAATACGTGTTATTTCTATGGCCGGTTATGAAAATAATCGTGGGAACATTATTTACATGGGAAGCAAAGAAAATACCTATGTAGATATGGCTGCACACGGATTTATCGACAGGATTAAATTTAACGAAATACAAACTGTAACGAGAAAAAAAGAATTATTAACTGTCGATTTATTAAAAGAAGAGGATATGGATAAAGTAAGCAGGAAAATCGATAAATTAAAACCAACACTTTGTAATGGTAAACATTATATGATATTCCCTTCATTCGAAAAACAAACGAAGCCAGTAACAATATCGGATACAACACTTGATATATTAAATAAATGCGACGAGATAGACCGAAAAGATATGCTTTTTGCCCCGCATGTTTGCGTTTTTATCGACGGAGCAA
Organism: Clostridia bacterium; assembly: GCA_026001225.1. Taxonomy (GTDB): domain Bacteria; phylum Bacillota; class Clostridia; order Christensenellales; family DUVY01; genus BNZQ01. Next base: position 57,785 of record BNZQ01000004.1, on the reverse strand, counting down.
TCAAGTACAATTTTGCCGTCGAGAATGATGAAGAACACACATTTATGCGTCATTTTACAGATGATGAACTTAATCAATTTATTGATAAAAATTACAAGCGTGCTGACGGACAATACTGCTATACTGATTTTGGAAAGAATATATTTATGACAAAAGATGCTATTTCTGATCTCATTAAAACTCGATATTTTATAATGCAATTGGCATTTAGATGTAATGTCAAAATAGACAATAAGAAATTGATTGCAATGAAAACCATATATGATAAAGAATAAAATAATTATATGACTTTTATCAAATTGATAAGTAAAAAGGACGAATAAATATTATTCACAAGGACAAAATGCGCGGACAGGTTAAAGATGAAAGATATAGATGGTTAGGAACAAAAATATTGGTTTAAAAAACCAACTGATAATCGAGACGCTTGGGCACATACACTCAAAATAGCATCTACCGTCAATCAAAAAATATTATTTATTATCTTTAATGACGTCAGATTTTTACTTTGCCAACTCTCTTGTATCAAGGACCCAACACAGTTAGCATTCTTAGGTCAATATGATTTTTATTAGATAGGAATAAAAAACCAACGATTATTCGTCTAATGGAGCCATTAGAGCAATATTTGGGCACAGAATATTGTAGCCGTTTATTTTCGATTTACAGCTTAAGTAAAGGAAACGCCTTTACTTTAATTTGCTTTTGGTTTTAAACATACAAGCCGTTTCCGATCCTTACAACCTCACAGTACGCATATCGCATCACCTGTTCCGCCAACTCGCAACCTTCATCTAATTTTTAGCCCTCGTCGTCATCCGGATCAGGCTCTATAAAATAATCAATCTGTTTTTTATTCTCGCCGGTTCCGAGCAGTTGGCGGCGTTCCATACGTTCTTTCGCCTCGACCATCAACTCTTGAATCTTATGCTCGAATTGTTCTTTCGGAGGGAACTTCGTCCAGTATTCTGCGACGGCGATTCCCGCCTTATCCGTTCCGAGCAATTCAACAACTTGTCTGTTTGCGCTTGTACAAAGGATTATGCCGATAGGCGCATTCTCACCGTCCTTGCGCTCGTATTCATTCAGCCAGTTTAAGTAAAGCTCCATTTGACCTTTGAAAGCCGGCTTGAACTTTCCAACTTTAAGTTCGACCGCTACAAGTCGCTTTAATTCGCGATTGTAAAAAAGCAAATCCAAATAATAGTCATCACCGTCTATAATCATCCGTTTTTGACGTTCTGCGAATGTAAAGCCTTTTCCGAATTCCATGATGAAGTTTTCCAATTCTCCTACAATCGCTTTCTCCAAATCCGCTTCTAACGGGTTGTCTTTCAGTCCAAGCGTGTCAAGCAAATAGGGGTCCTTGAAAACATTGAACGGAACGGCCGATTTCTCCGTCAATTCCGCGTTCGCTATATCTCGCCGCTCGTATGCTTTGCGGTAAATAATCTGTCGTAGCGCCTTTATGCCTAACAGCCCTTCCGAAACCTTGCCCGCGTAATAAAGTTTCGCCGCCATCTCTTTAAGCGGTAAAAGCTCTACGATATGTGACCATCCCAACCCTAATTGTCGCGAAATCGTCGCGACAATCTTTTCGTCCTCAAACTGTTTGGCGAATTGCATCATACGTCTGACATTAGCATTCTCAAAACCTCTGCCGTATTTTTCGTGTAATTGCCGCGAAACAGTCGCGATAATTTGCTTGCCGTATTCAGCACGTTCATTTCCGAGAATCTCGTCGTTTATTCTTTTTCCGACTTTCCAATATGTTAAAACTACTCCACTGTTAGCGTGTCTGTAAATATATTGCTTGCCGCCTTCGATAATACCGATAAGGTCGGTAAAAAGCTTGTCCGGCGAAACCGCCTCAGCCTTGCTCGTCGTAGCAGACAAACTATCTTTTTTCTTAGTCATTATTTCGTCTCCTTGTCGTCGAATATGATGGTATTATCCGCACAAAATTTCTTGAATTTTTCCTCTAAAATAAAACTCGGCGGCTTCCTGCCGTTTTCCCAACGATTGACTGTCGTCTTGGTACACCCAAGCTCTTTGCCGAGCTGTTCCTGTGTTATAAGAAGCCGCGCTCGTACCAACTTGACCTTATCCTTAAAATCCATTTTATTACCTCGATTAAATTTGTTGCCCTAATGTATCATATTATAACACGGAAAAGTAAAAATGACAAGCCTTAAACACACGTTTTTCACAAATAACAAAACGCCCGTAGGTTTTTTGCCCACGAGCGCAAGTTTTATTTACAGATTTAAACCGACTATCCTTAACCCGTTTATTTTAGGTCTGTCTTAATTACAATGTCCGTCAATGCTTTGTTCGTTCTGCCCGACACTTGAATATCGTGCATATATTACGCAAGTTTTCGTTGTTCCTTTTTCCATTTTAATTTACTCCTTTTTTCTGCGACTTCGGCTGTCTGCCTTTCGGTCTTGCCCAACAAAACGCACAACCACCAAAAGCAGTCAAGGTGGAGATTTTGGAACAAAATACTACCTTGACGGCTTTTGGTGCGTTGTGCTACCACAATGGGCAAACCGAAAGGGAGCAACAGCGACCATTTTTGTAGAAACTATATCAAATATAGTTGACAGTAGTATATAATATATTATACAATATGTCAAATATATGCGACATTTTGCATATATTCAAAAAGGGGCAAGCAATGACATTAAAAAGTAAAAACTTAATCACAAGTTTATTTGCAGGGGTATTATCTCTTGTTGGGTATTTAATTTATGCCCTATCAAGTGTTGCCCCCGAAAGTAGCAATTTGCAAAGTTGGGCAATTCTTATAATAGTTGCACTTGGGATTGCTATTGGGTTGCAAGTTATTGTTCATATTATTTTCTATATTGTGGCACATATTGGAATTGCCGCAAAAACGGGTGACCCAAAGGCTGCGGAACGAACTATGAAAGCCGAAATGAAAGACGATGAACGGGGCAAACAAATAGACCTTAAAACTCGCTACATAGGGTATTTATTTTTCGGCTTGGGTTTTGTTTCTGCTCTCGTGGCACTTGCTTTTGGTGCTATACCGTTACTTGCGTTACACCTTGTATTAGGTTCGTGCTTTATTGGCGGTTTTGTTGAAGGTGTCATTAGCATTTATTACAACGAAAGGAAGTAAATTATGAAAGCAATTATCTATAAAAAGTATGGCTCGCCCGATAATTTGAAATTGGCGGAGGTTGAAAAACCCACACCCAAAAACAATGAAGTATTGATAAAAATTCGGGCATCTTGTGTCAATGCGTATGATTGGCACTTAATGCGTGGCAAGCCATTTATGACACGCTTACTTGCTGGTTTATTTAGACCCAAAAACAAAATACTTGGTGCAGATATTTCGGGGACTGTTGAAAGTGTTGGCAGTTTGGTAACAAAGTTAAAAATCGGGGATAATGTTTATGGTTGCCTTGAAAGTTGCGGTAAAGGCGGACTTGCTGCTGGCGGTTTTGCGGAATATGTTACGGCAAAAGAAAGTGTCTTGGCAATTATGCCGTCAAACATAAATTTTGAGAGTGCGGCTGCCGTGCCTATGGCCGCCGTCACGGCACTACAAGCGGTAAGAGATAAAGGGCAATTAAAAAACGGACAAAAAGTTTTAATCAACGGAGCAACAGGCGGTGTTGGCTCTTTTGCCGTGCAAATTGCAAAGTCCTTTGGGGCGGAAGTTACGGGTGTTTGCAGTTCTGGCAATATGGAAATTGTGAGTTCCCTTGGGGCAGATTTTGTCGTTGACTATACAAAAGAAAACTTTACGACAAGTGGCAAAACCTATGATTTAATAATTGATATTGTTGCCAATCATTCTATAAAAGATTATCGGCGGTCACTTGTAAAAAATGGGATATGTGTTGTTGTCGGTTTCGGTGGCTTTGGACATACTTTGCGTGTTATGTTTGCCCATAAAAAAGACGGCAAAAAAATCGTATTATTAGTGGCAAACAATAAAAATAATGCCGACCTATTATTTATGAATACTTTGTTAGAAAGTGGAAAAGTTAAACCGTTCATTGACAAGCATTTTACACTTGCCGAAACCGCTGACGCAATTCGTTATGTTGAAACAAAACACGCAAAAGGCAAGGTGGTAATTAAAAATGAGTAAAAAACTTGTCATAACAAACAATATCCGCCGTTTGCGTTTTTTTGCAAATGAAATGACACAACTTGAACTTGCCGAAAAGACGGGAGCGTCACGGCAAACAATAGTCGCCTTGGAAGCAGGCAAATATTCACCGTCATTGGAATTGGCTTTTAATATATCAAATGTCTTTGGTGTGCCTATCGGCGAAGTGTTTATGTGTGACAATAAAGGGGGCGAACAATGAACTACTACACCGTATGCCCTACTTGTGGATATAAACTTTTGAAAGCAAGTGACGGGTCAAATATTGAAATTATCTGTCCAAAATGTAAAGAGAAAATTATAATTGAAATTGACAACGGTAAGATTGTTGTTGTGAAAGTTTTAACCGAAAATAAATAATTGCAAAAGAATTGAACTTACAAAAGCCCTACAAAAGCAAAGTTGGGGGAACAATGGTAAATTCAATTCTTTTTTTGTATTTTGACACTTCCTAAATATTAGCATTTTTCAATGTGAATATTTGGGTTGCGAACGCACGCCCGTTTGCAATTATCGTTTGTTGCAGAGTGCTATGACACTCTTTGAAAGTGTAAAGCCCGACAAATCAAAAAAGACACAAAAACGGTCTTTTGGTTGTCGGGTTTTTTATTGTGCATTTTTAGGGGGTTAAAAAAGTCCGTTTTTCTGTCCGTCTTTTAGGGGGATTTGAAAAATGAAAGTCAAATACACATTTGCCACAAAAGAAACGGTTGAAGTAGAAGTCAATGACGAATTAGCACAAGAGATAAAGGAACTTGACCGCAAGGAATACAATTCAAACAAAAAAGAAACTCGCCGTCATTGCTCCGCTGACGCACATTTTGAAAAGTTTGGTTTTGAAATTATAGACGAAACCGATTTTGTAGAGAAACTTTTATCAAAGGAATTATGGCATAGGTTATTAAGACCACTTAATAATCGCAAACACCGACATAAAGGCATACGCATATATTTTGCACGACAAAGACATACAAGAAAATTCTACCGAACTCAAAAAAGCACACTATCATTATTTGGTGCAATTTTTCACAAATCAAAGGGGGTCTTGGTTTAAGTCATTTGCAAGTGATGATATGGGAATAGTTTTTGCTCAACCGTGTTTTACACCCAAATCTGCATTTGATTATTTGATACACGACACACCAACAGCACGAAAACAAAACAAATATCTTTATGACAAAAACGAAAGAACAAGCACCGTAGACGATTTAACAAGCGATGACAAACTTGACGAAAATGCGGAACTCTGGGCTGACTTCAATGACCTATTAGACAACAAATTATCGTGGTATGACTTCGTTCAAAAGAAACCGAAACGCATACATATGATAGGCAACATTAGCCGAACTTACGATATGTTATTCTACGAAAGATACGGCAGACGATATTTTGACAATATAAAACCGCCATACAAAATAAACAAAAACACAGGCGAAATAATAACACAAAAACCTATCGCACCAAAAATTGAAATGATACCCATAACCGATAAAAAGATTTTAGACGATATGCCATTTTAAAAAACGGTCTAACAAGCCGTTTTTTGTTGGGTGGGTCTGGGTTGGAAAACAAAAAACCGTTTGCACGGTCATTTGCGAATAATTATGCCTGCGTTTCCATTGACAAATATAGCATACTTCGTGTTATCATTTTCTTGGGGCAGTTCGGGAGCAATCACCATCGCCCTGCCACGAACGAAATTATAGTTATCTCAATATAAAAAACGGCAGATTTACAAAGAGCAAAAAACAGCCAAGTAATTGACTGTTTTTGCTACTACCTTGTCATCATTGAAATTTGACCATGGGCGTCTATGTTGTTTAATCGGTCGGTGGCGATTTTGTGCCATTTTGGGTCTATCTCAAAACCTATGTATTGTCGGTTTAATTCTTTACACGCAACCGCCGTTGTTCCACTACCTATAAACGGGTCAAGCACGATGTCGGTTTCGCTTGTGGCATGTTTCAAATGCCGCATAACCAATAGTCATAATCGTCCACGCCAATTCGTCCAATAGTTCCAACGATAGGAATATACTCCCACCACGCCCAAGTTCGCTTTTGCCTAAAAGCATATATAAATTTGCTTGTCGTGTTGCCCGTTTAGTAACTTATCCTTACAACAATTTCCACTTTGCCGTTATCGTTTGGGTCGCCGTGATATTGTCAAGACTTTCGTTCCAACCGTCAAATTCGTACCCCGATTTTGTTGGAAGTGATGGGGCTGCTGCATTGTCGCCATCGTTGACAATTTGCCTTGCAAAAATCTGTCCGTCGCTTTCGAAATTCACCACATGCATTTCTTTGCCGTCAATATCCCATTTGAAAAAGTTTTCTACATCGTGCTCAATGCCCGCTTTGGTCATTATAACATCCCAAATCAAGTATCTGTGGTACGGGCTGAACATGTATCGCAATTCCAGATCCTCCTGGCCGCCGCCGTTCATGACGCCATCCTCTTCACTGCGCCAAACATTGCTATTAATATCAAGCCCGCCCTCGAAAACGCCTATATTTGTGAGAGAATAGTAGGATCCCGGCGCGCCGGAGTACCTGGTAATAAACTCCGCCCACGGAACCAAGGCTAGATCATCGGTATCGGAAAGGTTCAAAGACCAACCATTCTTATGTCGTGTTTCGTTGATATCTTCTGTATAGATGCCTTCGTCTTCGCCCCCGGGGAAATATTCGTCGCCAAAGCCAGCAAAACTGTGCCCAAGAAATTCATGAGCCATCCAATATTTCAGCTCGCCAACATGCCCAACACTGTACTGTCCGGCACCGCCAGGCGTCCAGCTACCACCCACCGCGGCATCGGGAAGCCAGCCGTATCCACCAATCGGCCCATTTGCGAAAAAGACGCCCGTTGTATTATAGGCCGGATCGCCTGTTATGCCGGGGATTTCGTCTGTTAAAAATTCACACATCGGGTAAAAAATCTCATCCTCATCATACGGATTTGGCACCCCGCTGACGGCATATTCCTTAATGCGGATATAAATATTGAAATAATCCAGCCAATCCTCCACCGCATTCATTTCGTCAAAGTTCTCTATCCATTCGGCCACGGATTTTTCCAAATGCCCACTATCTGCGGTAATGTCACCCGGCAAAAAACCCATGGTTTTTTTAAGATCTTCATGCCCAAAATAGAAAGCATACAATGCGATATTAACATCAGACCCGCCCAGAACGGTTGCTTCGCGAATAAGTATTGTTTCGCCGTCCTGATAAGTTGCCCCGGATACGGTTGCACTCGCCATTGTAGAGGGTTGACCCGCAAATTTATAGGTTATTTTCTCGTCGCCAACAATTACATTTGTTTTACCTGTGGCGGTTACGATAAATTCGTCGCCATTTGTTTGGCTTGACGGGGTGTATTCGTTACCCCCCAAATTTATAACCACGCCTTTGTGTGTGGCAGTATATATTGCTTTGTTTATGTCCATATTTGCAATCGTGAATTTGTTATTTGCCCAAGACACGGTTGGTGCGGTCATATCTTCGTCACGGTAGATGTAAATATTCGTTTGCGTCCATTTCGCATAAAAAGTTATATTTGCCGTCAATGTATGCGGCCAATCAACCACGGACGAAAGCCCAATATTGCTATACCAGTTTTCAAATGTGTAATGGTATTCCGCATCGTCCGCTTTTGTCGGGTTCTCCGGTTTTGAAACTTGCGTATTTTCATTTTGTGTTATGGAATTTACGTTTGTTCCGCCGTTTGAATCAAAGATTATTGTGCGTTGGTCGGGCACCGTAACCGTGCAAGTTGCGGTTTTGTTGCCGTCCGTTGTGGTTACGGTTATTGTTGCCGTGCCTGCGGAAACCGCCGTAACCGTGCCATTTGATACCATAGCGACAGAATTATTTGAAGATGTCCAAGATATCGCTTTGTTTGTAGCGTTGCTCGGGGCAACGGTTGCCGTCAAGGTAAAATCGCCGCCCGTTGTCAATGTTTTGTTTGTTTCATTTAATGTTACGCCCGTAACGGAAACGGTTATCGGTGCAGGGGCGTTTACCGTAACCGTGCAAGTTGCGGTTTTGTTGCCGTCCGTTGTGGTCACGGTTATTGTTGCCGTGCCTGCGGAAACCGCCGTAACCGTGCCATTTGATACCGTAGCGATAGAATTATTAGAAGATGTCCAAGATATCGCTTTGTTTGTAGCGTTGCTCGGGGCAACGGTTGCCGTCAAGGTAAAATCGCTACCCGTTGTCAATGTTTTGTTTGTTTCATTTAATGTTACGCCCGTAACGGAAACGGTTATCGGTGTAGGGGCGTTCACCGTAACCGTGCAAGTTGCGGTTTTGTTACCGTCCGTTGTGGTTACGGTTATTGTTGCCGTGCCTGCGGAAACCGCCGTAACCGTGCCATTTGATACCGTAGCGATAGAATTATTAGAAGATGTCCAGATATCGCTTTGTTTGTAGCGTTGCTCGGGGCAACGGTTGCCGTCAAGGTAAAATCGCTACCCGTTGTCAATGTTTTGTTTGTTTCATTTAATGTTACGCCCGTAACGGAAACGGTTATCGGTGTCTTTGGGGTTTGATTCCAAATCGCCGTATAGGTTGTGTCTTGCGTTGCCTTTACAATGGCAGGTTGCCACTCTTTGAAAGAGTAATCATATTCGCTGTCACTTGCTTTTGTTAAAGCACCGCTATATGACGGTGTTCCGTCCTTTGCCACTTTTGTCGTGGTGGTTGTGCCATTGACACTCCAAGTTATAGTGTATTCGGTTGGCTTTGGGTCGTCTTTTTTTCCACAAGCCGTCAATACAACGCCCACCGATAACACAACGGCAAGGGCGAATACTGTCATAATCCTTTTTGTTAAATTTTTCATTTTATTTCTCCTTTTTATTTCTAATTTTTGCACAAAAAAACTCCGTTAAAAAATACGCAAATATGCTACTTGCTAATTCTCTGTTCTCTGTTCTCTGTTCTCTGTTCTCTGTTCGCAGAGAAAAAGTATGTGCTAAAACAATGAAAAAGTCAAATGTTTTTGGGGAGTTTTTCATAATGTCTTTTTTGTGGAGGTTGGTTGCTCCCTTAAACGCCTAACGGCTAAAATGGCAAATTACGTCGATAGACAAAGAGTGATGATTTCTTCTCCTGCTCGTCCGTGAGCGCGATTTATTTCCTCGACGGGATTTGTTTCGACCTCGGCAGGTTTGCGGCGGAATTGCTTTCGACAGTAAATATATGCTCTCCGTCGATAAATTTTTAAGAAATGCTTCCATTACCGTACGCCGTACGAAACGCCGTTTTATCCGATTATTTCCTCGTGACCGCTTGCGGCGGAACGATAGATGGCGTCCAAGATTCTCATCATTTCAATGCCGTCGGCGGCGGGAGCGAGTAGGGGCGTGTCATTCAAAACAGCATCGACAAAATGATTGATTTCTTTCGCGAATAAGCCCTCGAACGACAGTGCGGTCGGCATCGCGAGCTTCACGTCCGCGGGATAATCGTTTATCTCGGTGTACAGCGAAAATTCGGGGTCGAGCTTTATACCCCCTTTCGTCCCGAACAGCTCGATTTTGCCCTCGTCCTTTTCTGTGTTAAGAGAGAAACTAGTCTCCACGTTGAGAACCGTTCCGTTGGCGAAGCGGATCATCGCCGCAGCCAAATCCTCCACGTCGCAAATATCCTTCGCGCCCTCGCTTGAAACCGATACATACCCTTTCGCACTCTTTAAGTTCGGGCGGTTTTTCAGCTTTGTAAACGCCGCTCCGTAGACCGACACGGTCTTCGGGTTGCCCGTCAGATACCGCACGAGGTCGATGACGTGCACGCCCAAATCGATCAGCGGTCCTCCGCCCGAACGGCTCTTGTCCCCGAACCACCCGCCGGGATTGCCGTTGCGTCGGATATACGTCGCTTTGGCGTAGTAAATTTCGCCCAGATTCCCGTTCCCGATAAAATCACGCGCAATCGCGCAATCGTTGCCGAATCGCCGAACAAAGCCGACCGCCAATTTCTTGCTGCTTTTCTTCGCCGCCGCCTCCATATCCTCCGCCTGCGCGGCGTTCAATGCCATAGGCTTTTCGCACAGGACGTGCTTGCCGGCGTTCAAGGCGGCGACCGTTGCGAGCGCGTGCGCGCTGTTCCACGTACAGACGCTGACCGCGCCGATCTCCGGCATTTCTTTAAACATGACGTTGTAATCCGCGTACAGCTTTTTTACGCCGTGTTTTTCGCCCTGCGCTTTTAATACCTTTTCGTTTATATCGCAAAAAGCGACGACCTCGCAGTCGGGATTCTTTTTGTACGCGCCGATGTGGGCGTTGGATATCCCGCCGACGCCTATAACGGCCACCTTTAACTTATCGTTCATTTTACCGTTTCCTTCATTCTAAAAAAATATTTGCTTTTATAACAGCCGCTGTAAGAAATCGACCGCCAACCGAATGTCCGCCTCCGGCGTATCGCCGCATTCGCGCTCGATCGTCAGAAAGCCGTCGTAGCCTATTCCTTTCAAAGCGGCGATGTATTCCGGCCATTTCACGCCGCCTTGCCCTAAGGGCGTTTCGCGGATACAGTCCCACTTTTCAGGCATCATGCCGTAATATTCCGGCGCGTACAGCCGCCGCATGTCCGCCGCCCGCAATTGCAAGCCGTCCTTTGCGTGCGTGTGGACGATATAGTCCTTTAAGACCGAAACCGCTTTCACGGGGTCATCTCCGGCGCACATGACCAAATTCGCGGGGTCGAGGTTGACCGACACGCCTTTGCTTCCAAGACCGTCCAAAAAGTCCTTTAATAACGCCGCCCTTTCCGGTCCCGTTTCCACCGCAAACCGGCCGCCGGCGGAATCGGCAAAATCCGCCAATTCCTTGCAAACCTTGAACATCGTTTCGTACTGAACGCAAACCTTGCTTTCCGGCACCACGCCGATGTGCGTCGTCACAAGATCCGTGCCGAGTTCCTTTGCCAAAGCCATGATGCGCTTTTCACGTTCGATTTCCTCACGGCATTCGCCGGGACGGTAATACATTTTGCAGCCGAAATCGCCGCACAGCGCGGAAAAGACAAGTCCCTCATCCTCTACCCGTTTCCGAATTTCCCGCGCCTGTTTCACGGTTAAATCCGGGTGTACGGTCTTTCCGTTAGCATACGCCTGTATACCCTGTACACCCAATTCCGCCGCGATTTTAAGCGACGTGTCGAAATCCTTTCGAAAGCTTTCGATCAACACTCCGATTTTCATGCTCGTAAATTCCTTTATATTTTTAATATTTTTATATCATAATCATGCCCGCTATTATAACTACGACCTTACAATCCATTCGGCAACTACCGATGCGAAGCCGTGATTACAGCTTGCGCTCGCTTTGTCGTGCTCCCAAAGAGTTCCGGTACGGCTTGCCATATAAGCAAAATAATCGACGCATTCGTTTAAAACTTGTTTGTATTTACCCTCGCGCGCCAAAAAATCCAACCGCAAAAAATTACCGATAAACGCATTGGACTTGTACAGTTTCGGATAAATAAGGCTCGCGTCGCGGTCGGGTTTTATTACCTCAAACATAGTACGGTAAAGCGCGGGGTGGCTGTTCTTGTCGGCTACTCCAAACCAAAACGCATAATATTGGCAGGTTTCGGTGGTGTTATCCGCCGGCTTTAGTACATTCCCCTCACGCACGGCGTTATCGGTAAAGAACTCCCCGTTAAAGCTCTGCTCCAAAATACTTGCTTTAACGCGCATAGCTTTTTTTGATAAGGTCTCGTCACCGTAAAGCCTTGCCGCCGCCGCCAGCGCGCCCGAATAAAGCATATTGGAGGGATAATTGACGTCCTGCACAAACTCGTTAGCCCGGCTCCACTCGATAAAAACCCATTTATCCATGCGTTCAATCAATCCGTCTCCGTTTTCATACCCCGTCAAAAATTTCAGAAGCGCGTAAATCCTGTCCTTAAACGCCCCAATCATTTGAACGTCGTCCGTGCGCTTTTTATAATCCTCCAGCTCGATTATCAGCCACATCGCCCAATTAGCTATGAAATTTCCGTTCGGGTGATCGGCGGGATAGCACATCGGCAGCATACCGCTCGGCAGATAATCAAATTGCGGTGACAACAAATACGCCGTCAGCATGTTCCTTTCGATGAGGTTGCCGCCCGTCAGCAGCTTTTCGGTCCGCGCCGTAAAATAGCTGTCGCACAGCCAACCGGCGCGTTCCCTCGACGGGCAGTCGGTAAGCACGTCCACGGCGTTTTGCCGAAAAGTAGCCGCCGCCGCGTCAAAAATGCTTTGCAAGGTTTTATCGTCCGTATTAAAATTCAAGGTTTGCGAGGAATTTTCATAGGTTATAAAATAAGGCGAAACCTCGGCGTTACCCAAAACGACGACCTTTAAATACTTTAACGTATACGGCTCAAAGGTCAAAACCTTATATCTACCCGGCTTTACCTTCCATTTGGCGGCATTGACGACATGCCCCCGCCAACAAGCCAATACCCGTTCCGCGCCCCCGAAATACTTCCCTATCTTCGGGTCGGCTTTGATTTCATCATACAATATTTCGTCAAACAAAATGTATATATCGCTGTCCGAACGCGCCGTAATATTTAAACCTATAAAGCCGGTGAGATTACGGTTAAGTTCATACAAATCATAACGGTCGGCATAATCGCCCTTTGAAATACCCGCAATATATTTTAACCGGCAAGCCTCGGTCAGGAGGTCGCACTCAAGCTCGTCTTTCGCGTATGCCTTTATATTATCTTTAGGGTTATCGTAATACCGAAAATAATCGTGAACGTATGCGTCCCCGTCCCGTTGCGCCTTACCGCTCTCGATAGTTTTATCAATCGGGATTCGGTCGAACGACGGGTTTTTTAATTCGCACTCCAAAAGGCGGTTGCCCGCGACTTCAATCAGCGGCACTTCGTCAAAACCGCCGCCGCCTTTGTAAAACGCTTCTCTATCCCCGCTCATAATATAGCTTTCGACAAACGGTCGCTGAAACGAATACTTAGATACCTTTTTGATACGGTCGTCTATCAAATAGCCCCTAAAAGCGTCCGTGTCCGCTATTATCCCGCTCCCAGATAAAACCTCGCAAGCAAAGAACGCTTCTTCCTTGACCGCATAATAAGCGTCAGTATAATAGCTTGCGACCTCGACGGCTATATGCGTAGATTTTTTGAGCTTTACCTCATATTCGGAAATATTAGAGTACCCGTGCGCGCTCCGCAGCGGTCCGTAAGCCAAAAACTCCCCGTCTACAAAAATGCGGAACGTATTTGATGCCGCGATACGGAATAAAAATTCCCCCGCCGGAAGCAAGGTTCTAAATCCGACGGTAACGTTCATACCGTCTTTATAATCCTTTGCCCAAACGCATTTCATTGACTATACCTCTATCTCAAGTCCGTCGTAGGCTACTGTAAAACCGTGAGGACGGGAGATTTCTTCAAACCCGTCATAGGTACTTCCGCCGTTATGCGAAAAATGGTTGAGGCAGTACCTTGTTTTATCGTCGCAACAGCCAATGTCCAAAAGTCTTTGCCTTACTTCTATGACGGCGTCCAGACCCATATGGTTACCGCGCCACTTTTGCGTACATCCCGTACAGTCAAAGGTCGCAAGATTCAATCTGATCTTATTGTTTCTAAGATAGTCCCAAGTTTCATCGGGAAAGTACCCCGTATCGTGAGCATATAAAAGCGTCTTATCCGCCTTGCCGATAAGATAAATAACGGGACCGGACTCCGCGCCGTGGTCGGCGGCAAGGGGCGTTATTTTATACCCCGCCGCTTCAAAGGATATAAACGGCTTGATCTCCGTAAATTTTACTCTCTCTTCCGTCCACCAAGGGTACTTGTGCGCCTCTAAGAGAAGCTCGAAGGCTTCTTTAACCTTATCCGAGCCGTACAAGGCAAAGCGGTCGGTCACGCCGTGCGCAAAGGGTTTCATCCGGAACTCCAGCTCGGCGGGATAAAAATGGTCTCCGTGGGCATGGGTGATAAGGCAGCGCTTTATATCTTGTAAGGGCAGCCCTCCGTAAGCCGCGTGCAAAAACGTATCGGGCGGCAGGTCTATAAGAAGTGTCCCGTCTATTGCCGCCTGACTGCGCGAACGTATATTTTTGCCGCCGGCTTTTCGTGATTTTTCGCAAACCTCACACTTGCAAAACACCGCGGGCACACCCTCCGCCGCCCCCGTTCCGTAAAACTTAATCTTCATGAATATTCTTACCTTGCCCTTTCTTTTGACCGACTTCCCGATTTCTTAGGTTAGGGGAGACGTAGTTATTAACCGAAACGGGTCAGTAACTGCGTCCCCCTGACCGAATCTTTTCCGTTCGCCGCGAAAGGGAGACCGCGAAACAATTATCTCCGGGGTTTTCCCGCCGCTGAAACCTTATGATTCCTGCCTTAAGTTATATTGATACCCGAGAGGTATAACGTACCCGTCGTGCCGCCCGCTATCCCCGTCATTAATATAAAGCTGCTAATGAGTCCGTCCTTTGCCAGATAGTTAAGCACGGTTTCCGACAACATTATTGAAGTCCAAGTATTATTTGCAAGGGGATTCCTTCCGCCGTTCGCCTGCGTTGCCAAATCAAAGAAGTTATCGGCTAATTGCTCCGGAAGTATCGTAAGCGCGTCTTGACCGTTCTGAAGACCGCTGCCGTACAGCCTCAAAGTAAAGGACGTTATATCGGCGCGGGCTATAGGAGCATCAAAAACAACTCTTACTACGCCCCTGCTGCCGTCGGAGGGATGACCGACGCTCGTAATTTTATAGGCATCGGTCGAACCGTTATCGTCGGGCGCGTCGTCAACGGCGGTAATCGTTGTTGTAGACGCTGCGGCGGCATTGCTCCACGTACGGCTTGCCGATATATCCTGCAAGCTGAAGCCGTTGCCGACAAGCGGAGCGGGCAGTTCTCTCCGATCGACGGATATATCGGAAACATAAACCGTAACAGTAGTATTATTGGGAACGCCGAACATTAACGTAAAGCCGCCGATGTAGCCGTCCTTTGCCAAAAAGTTAATCAACTGAGGCGCACTTATAACCAAATCGATCCACGCGTTTTGAGTAATAGTAGGACGGCTGACGGCATTTCCGCCCGCTTGACTTAGCGTATCAAAAAGACCGAACCGCCCCTTGTAATCCGGAAGTATGAAAAGCCCCTCTTGACCCGCCCTCAAGCCTATAGCGTATATCCTTATAGTTATGCTGACCACCTCCGCACGGTAAATAGGTTCCGGAAGACTAAACTTTACGGGGCTGCGGCCGTTTTCACTTCCGTCGGAAACGGCTACCGCTTTCACCGCGTTTGTGTTGCCGCCGTCGGAGGGCGCGTTCTGAACAAGGCTGACCGTCGTATTTGTTCTCGGAGTACCCTCGTAACCGCTGGTTGCACCCAAGGCGTTGACGCTGTTAACCGTTCCGTCCGAGCCGAAATTAAGCCAATCCGCAAACCCGGCCGGGAGAATATGCAAGGTTATATTAAGCGTCGCGTCCGATTCGGAACTGCCGTTGCTTGCCGTAAGCGTAATATTATACGTGCCGGGCGCGATGTCGGAAGCGACCGCAATCTTTTTATTAGTATCGTCCCACGTAAGCTTTGTGGCAGTGTCCTCGGCAGAGATTATAGTCACTTCAATATCCGAGCCGCCTATGACCGTAAAGCCGGTTATGTCGGAGGGTTCGGCGGTAAATATCTCGGTTGAGCCCGTATATTGCAGACCCGGCAAACCCACCGTAACCGTAAAGTTATGCGTTAAAATGCCCGCAATTCCTGGAACGGTTACCTCAACGTTGTACGTGCCGTTTGCAAGGCCCGCCGCAATGCCGATAGTTTTATCCGAATCGTTCCACGTAATTTTTCCGGTCGTGTCTTCAACGCATGTAAGGCTTACGACGCCCCTCGGGTTTGTTACGGCAAATGCGCCTGTTTTAGCCGCCGCGGAGTAATTCATGTCGAGTGCAATCGAGGACGGACCGCTTAAACTTGAAGTAAGGTAAGTACAGCTGATTCCCGAAATATATACGGTTCTGGTCTCGTTCGGGGTGAGGTTGACTACTTGAATATTGATGTACCTTACAAGTCCGTCGTTTTCCGCCGCCAAAACATCGAGTATATCGGTCGGTACGTTATTGCTTGCATAGGCTGTACCCCACGGATTTATCCATCCCGTTGACGTTGTCGAGGCGGTGTTAAACGCCGGCCAGTTTCCCGTGTGTATATTGCTGTTTGCGCTGAATTTCGCCCTTAAAGTGAGCGCGGTAATATCGGCGCGGGGCACGGGCTTTGCCAAATAGATCCTGATTTGAGCGTGCCTATTGCCGCTTGTCGTGTTCTTTGCCGTTATCTTTACCGCGCCCGCATTGCCGTCCTCGCCTCCGTCAAAGGTTATGCCTGTTGTTCCGTCCGCGTTAAGCGAGTTATACGTAAAGGAATCCATAGCATAGATGTTGTTTGTATAAGCGGCCTTGTCAAACGCCGCAACTACGCCGCCCGAAACGGTAAGCGTGCTGTCGAGGTATGGGGCGAACGATGAGTAAGGATTGCCCTCAAAGCCGATATCCTTAATGTAAAGGCTTCTCGTCTGTCCGGCGGGCACGTTGACGACGATTAAATTGACGTACTCTATATAGCCCTCTCCGTTTTTCAAGGCATCCATGTTATTTGCGTTATACTCCGCCGTTGTCCACGTCGTCGGGAAAGAGCCGATATCCGCCAAATTTGTGCTGCCGTTAAAGGGTGTGCCGAACGCGCCTCTGCCGCCAAAAACGTGAACGCCGTTAGCCGTATCCAAACGGGCGGTAACCGTGATTGCGTTTTCCGTGCGCAATACGGGACGGGCGAGGTAAATTCTGTAATAGAAGTGTCTGACGGCCGCGCCCGTGTTTTTGGCGGTTATTTTAAGCGAGTTGGCATCCGCGCCGCTGCCCAGCCATTCAATGCCCGCGCCGTCGGCGGCTAAGCTGTTTACAGTATCGTCGCTCCACGCCTTAACGGTATCGATATATCCGGCGTTATCAAAGCTGGAAAGCCTGCCCGTGCCCAATTCCGTTACGTACACCGTAAAGACAACCGAGCTGTCTTCCTCAACGGTGCCGTTAGTCGCTTTAACGGTAACGGCGTACGCACCCTTTGCAAGACCCTCAGCTATGTCGAGTTTATTTGTCGCTGCGTTCCACGTGATCTTGTCCGTTACGGGATCGGACACCGCCGACACCGTTACGGACGTGCCGGAGACGGTGAAGTAATTAAAGGATTGCGCCTCATAGTCCGAAATCAGCATCACGAAATCTTCGGTCGCCGTAATGTCGGGCATTATCGGAGCTTCGGTGACCGTCACGGTAAACGTCAAAGTGACGTCCTCAAGAGCGTTTCCGTTGGTTGCGGTCAAAACGATCGGATAAGAACCCGCCAAAAGTCCTGCCGCTATATCCAATGTTTTAGCCGTGTCGTTCCACGTTATCAAAGCGTTGCCGGATGTCTTTTCTACACCTACGTCGTCGCCGGTAACGACGTACGCTTCCGTCGACACAGCCGTATAACCCTCGACAAGCGCGAGCGTTGTCTGCCCTTCAAGTCCGGGCTTTATAGCCGGTTTCTTGTCGACCGTAATCGTAAACGTAAGGACGGCGTTTTCGTCAATGTTTCCGTTTGTCGCCGTCAACACTATGGGATACGAACCCGCCGCGAGACCGGCCTTTATATCCAGCTTTTTGGTTTCGTCGTTCCACGTAACAAGTCCGTTGCCGGAAGTCTTCTTGACGGTCACTTCGTCGCCGGTAACGGTGTACGCGCCCGTAGACACAGCTTCGTAACCCTCGGTAAGCGTTATCACCGTCGGTCCCGTAATTCCGGGCTTAACGGCCGCCGCCTTGCCGCCGTCGCCGCACGCCGCCAAAAAGGGCGTCAGGAACAGCGCGGTCAACGCTACGACTAAGACCTTGAACAGAGGCTTCTTTTTGATTTTCATGTTTTCTCTCCTTATTTTTGTTTATATATTTAAGTTTTTCATTGTATTAGTTTGGAGTATCTTGCACTCCGCTTCGCTTCGGTCGAAATGACAATAGGTCACGTCGAAGTAATTTTTATATTATCGAGATAAATGATCCACTCCGGTTTAACCGCCGTTTCGATCTCGAAGCGCAGCATGTCGATATCGCGGTCAAGCGTATACGACACCGCCTTTTTTACCGAGGTTATATTCTCCACGCTTATGTAATAGGAGTTTGCCGCGTTCATGATGACGTTCATTTTGGGCGGCTCTTTTTCCGCCTCGGCCATTACGTCAAAGCTTACCGTGTCTCCGTTATAGGCGTAAAGGCTGAGCAGTATCGAGCCGAAGTATTTGCCGATCGGATGAATAGTTAAGTTTGACGAGTCGATTTTAAGCATGCTTTGTCCGCCGACGTTTGCGATACTGAATATAAGACCCCTGTTTAAACTGTCGCTGAAATAGCTTAGGTCGGACGGGTCATCGAACGTCCACATATTTTTAACTTGGCGGTAGCTTATATCGGACACATAGCAGGCTGTAGGGCAGGTCTCGTTCTGAATCTGGTCGTGGAAACGTACTACTAAGGAACGGATATAGCCGTCGTCGTCCGTCATTTGATCGAGTACCGCCTTGTTGCTTACGGTTATGGTCGTCCAGCGGTTTACGGGGACGTTAGCCGACTGCCGCGCTATATTGGGGGCGGTATTCCACGAGCCGCCTATGGGCGCGGTATAGTTCCCCTCTATGACGACGGGATTGACTATGAAATCGGGATTACTTTGGCTTGCGACGCAAAGCGTAACGCTAATGCTCCAAACCTCCGAGCGCAATACTTTCTGACCGAAATATATACGGGTGAAGTTCTCGTATCCCGTATGACCCGACGCGCTGTTGACTATCGATAATACGCCGCTCTTTGCCGTGCCCGCCCCGTCGGTATAGCCGTCGATAATACCGCGCGTCGCTCCGTGGCTCAAATACCACCTCGTTTCGGGAATAACGTTGTCTATGTATTGCGATTTGTCAAAGGACGCCAATAGCTCCGTACCCGTAATATCGTTGTCAACAAAGGGGTTTTCAACGCCGAACGGTCCTTTTGCAAACACCTTAAATTCATAATCGCCCGCCGTGCCGAACTCGTCCTCCGCATGAACCTTGTACGTATAATACCCCGAACCGTATGGCGCGGTGAAACCGCCTCCCGAAACAGGTATCGAAGTCCTTTCGCCGCCGTCCCCCGACTGATGAAAGAGCTCTAACTTGCGCTTTGAGGGAACGTCGCCTCTGTAATTAAACTGCGGCAAAAAATACCATTCGCCCTTTGCGTAGTAGCGCGGAAGTACGGAGTTTCTCGCTATGTCGACGGTGGGCGCGGCGCGCTTAAAGTCTACCTTTAAAACCGCGTCCTTTACCCTTGCGCCGCTTCCCGTATCGGCGGTATATGTAAACTGATAAACGCCCGGGCTGTCGGCGTCGATTTCCCTGCCCTCGCTTATAATCGCGACGCTTTTACCGTCCGGTCCTTTAACGCTCTTTATAGCGACGGGATTAGCCTCGAGGACCTCGCCCGCTGAATTTACGACCTCAAATTTCGGTATCTTGTATATACCCGTAACGGCGTCTTGCACGTCCTTCGGCACATCAATCCTAAGCCCGTCCCCCGAGCATGCGGCAAGCGGCAGCGTAAAGGCAACGCAAAATAAAAGCGTCGCTATCATCGCAATTTTCTTTTTCATTGAAATTTTTGCTTTCATACTTTCTTTAAGCCTTTCTCTTTACGCCGCTAAATTGATAATCGTATTCCAAGTCGAACCGCTGTACGCGCTTCTTGACGTTTGCCGTATCGCGGCTGCCGAATCCCCGTTGAGTACGCGCCTTGCTATCGAATTGCGGTCGGAAAATTCTTCAAAACCGCCGACGTATACCAAAGGCGACGAAAACCCCGTGTAAATCGGCACGAAGTTATTTCCGAACGTATCGACGCGGCTTTGCGCAAAGGGCGAAAGCGTCGCGGGGTCGGGCGTATAGCCGTAGGGCTGAGTAATTCCGCCGAGTTCTTTGGCATAAATAGCCTGCGCCTTGTCGGACGCTAAATACGTCAAAAATTCCTTTGCCAAAGTTTGCTCCTTGCTCGTTTTCAAAATGCCTATAGAATGCTCGTTCGCTATGGTAAAGACCATGAGCCTCGCCGCCTTTACCTTGTTAAAGTCGTTTGCGGAAACGCCCTCAAAGGACGTAGCTCCGTTGTCAATCGCTTCTATAAGTCCGCGTAGCGTTGCTTCGGGCATGGTATTATTTTCTAACTTTTCGACGATACCGCTTATAACGGGCATACGCATCATGCGGATATCCTGCGGTTTGCCTACAAGATAGGTTTGCATCTCGTTTTCCAGCCAATCGCCGTTGACCGACATGGCGCATTTTCTGTCGTCCGCATTCTTATAGCCCCAGCTTAAAAAGCTGATTTGCGATTCCAAATAACTCATGGTGTCGGCGTATTGATGTGTGTACCCCGCGGACTTACTGAAAAGCGCAGAGGCGACGGAAAGCGACTTTTCTCTGCCCGCCGCGTCCAAATCCGTAAAGCTTGCCGCCTTAGTCCTAATGCCCGACTCATTGTAATAATACCCGTTAAAATAATCGGAATAGCTTTCCGCGCCCTCATACTGCGCCCACCACGTACTGATAGCTAAATTCAGATAAACCGTGGACGCGCTGTAGGTAAAGGGATACACACCGCCGTTCGACACGGTTTTAATCTGATTGGCAAAGTCAATCAGCTCGCCGGTTGTACGCGGAAGCCGATAACCGTCCGCGCCGAAAAGCTCGTCCAGAACGGTTTTATTATAAACAAAGCTTGTCAGCGAATTAGCCCAGCTCATCTGATAAATTTCGCCTTTATTATCGAGGAACATGTCATATAAGGATTTGTTCATCTTTTCCCTTACAGCCTTATCCTCGCCCTTCGGGACGGCGTCGTAAACATCCGTGAGATCCGCGAGCAAGCCTTGATGCTGATACTTGAAAAGGTTGCCTACCGGCATCACTATATCCGCGTTAGAAGTGCCGCCCTCGATTTGATTGAGTATCTCGTTGTGTATGTAGGATTTCGAGACGTTTACCTTGACGTCCGCCTCTTTTTGGAACGCGGAAGCCATTTCGTCCAGCCAATGCGTCCCGAAGCCCGCCTCCATAACGCTGATGTTGACGGTACCTCTCCAACCGCCGACGGGAATTTCATCATCGGGTTTGCACGCGGCCGCCGATAAAACCATCACCGCCGCCGCTAATATTAAACAAAACTTTTTCATAATTCCTTTTCCTTATAGATGTTTAGTGTTTTTAAATTTTGCCTTTCAGCCGAGCGGTATCATAAACGCGCCTTGTCCGGGTTCCAGCTCAAACTCAAAGGTATTGTTTTCTATGATATGGACTTTTTCCGTTCCTTTCGTGTATACAAGTACCTTTTTGGCTTTTGTAAACTCGATTTTGACGGTGTTGTAAAGACCGTCGTAGGGCTGGGTAAAATTGGTAACCTGTAACCCGTCCCTGCCGTCCTTATCGACGAACTGTCCGAATATCACATGCTCGGTTGCCGTATAATCCTTTATGAAAGGAATCGAGCCTATGCCGTCAAAGTCCATGTTTCCCGCGGTCGAAGCCGGATTTTTATTTATCGTGCCTTTTACCGGCATCGCGCCCACCCACTCAAAATTCAAATAAACATGCTCGAACGATTTCAATTCCTTGTTAATCTTTTGCGCGGCGTAGTATAGATAGGTAGGCTCTCCGACCCTGTCGACCAAAGCCGTCGAATTGGTAAAATCGGGGTCGCTGTCGGGCCACGCGTACGTAAAATATGAAAAGTCATTAAAGCCGAACGCCAAATACGTGTTAAACTGAAACCGTAAGCTTTCTTCCGTCCCTACGTCGTATATGCCGCCGTGATCGGTCGCCTGAATAAAAACGTGTTTATACAGATCGTACTTTTGGGCGATATTGGCAAACGTCGCGATACCCGGCACCCAATCCGCACGGACAAAGCGGCCGCCGTTTTTGAGCATAAGCGGATACACGTCATAGGAAAGCACTCTCGGACCGGAGGTTATTTTGGTCAATACCTCTTTATAGTACGTCTCTAAAAGCTCTCCCCATGAGTTTAGGTCTCCGAGCAAGGATTTTTGTTCCTTTTCAACCCAATTCGGCAAATGGTTGATCATAAAAGGAAGCTTGTCTCCGTACAGTTCCATGTGCTTTTTAGCAAGCTTTGCAACGTCGGGGATATCGTCCGCCCGCGGTTCGTCCCACCAGCAAATACCGCCGACACCCGGCATTTTTGTATAGTCCGGCTCGTTGGGATAGACCGTGCCGCGCGCGCCTATCTGAACGATCGCTTTCATTCCTATCTCGCCGCACCACTCTAAAATTTGGTTATACTCCGGCGAGGTGCGCTGAGGATGGTTTTCCTGCGACGGAAATATCCACATTTTAGTCAAGCCCATATCCGCCGCCGTTTGATAATCGGTCTTTGTAGGAAACGGCGAAACGAACGCCCCGATTTCAAATTGCCGCCCTTTGGCGTATACGGGTGCCTTTATATCGGACAAACCGTTTTTTTCGCCGCAAGCCGTTAACGGAATAACGGTAAGCAACCCCGTCAAGACCATTGCAAGTAATCTTTTTAGTTTCACGTAATCCTCCTCATTTGCTTTTTTCTGCGCTTCATTATCCCTTCAAGCCGCCGCCCAAGGATATATCCATAATCTTGCCGGAAAAGAACGCGAATAACACAATTACCGGCACCGCGCTCAATAATATACCGGCGTACAGTACCGGCATGTTTTGCACTCTCGCGGACATCATCCTAAGTATGTACAGCCCGCTTGACAACGTCGGATAGCTCCTCAAAAATAGTAACGGACCGGTATAATCGTTCCACGCGCCTATCAGCGCCAACGCGCCGAGGGCGGTAAACAGCGGAACCGCTTGCGGCATCATTACCCTGAAAAATACGCCGACATGCCCCGCGCCGTCTATAAACGCCGCCTCCGCATAGCTCCACGGTAAATTCCGGAAATAACCGTACAGTATAAGGAAGTTAAATCCTAAGCCTCCGGCAAAAACCAGCAAATAGAACGGCGTATTGATAATTCCCAAAGAGCTGAACAATCTGTATTGCGACGGCAGCGACCCTATTATGGGAATCATCATCGTGACGATGACGACGTTTAAAATAACCTTTCTGCCGGGAGCGTCGTATTTTGCCACGGCGTACGCCGACATAGACGATACGAATATACCTAAAAATGCCGCGCCGATGGAATACCACAGGGAGTTAAGAAACAAGACGGGCATACTCCTCTTTATACCGTTTTCCACTACCTCCAAAACCTTGAAAGCGTCCGCATAGTTTCCGAATAACCATTGCTTCGGCAAGGCGTTGATGTTGCCCGTGGTGGCTTCCACCTGAGATTTGAGCGAATATAAAAAAGCCCAAGCGACGGGAAAAAGCAAGCTGAACGCATGTACCGCCAAAAGAGCAAACACGATAATTTTCGCTATACGGAAGCCCTTCCGCTTTCTTACGGGCGTTTCCTTTTTGAATTTTCTTTTCTTGATTACGGCGTCCATCAGTATTCCACCTCCGGGTCGATTTTCGACATCAGATAGCGTATACCGAATACGATAGGAAGGCTGCAAACGGTAAAGAATATACCCATTGCAGCGGGATAATAATAAATTCCGTTTCTTGTCAAATCGAATATGTAATACGAAAGCGTATTCGTACCTTTCGTCGCCACACCGCTGCCGGACTCAAGGAACAAAAGAATCGGACCGCTCGCGCTGAAAAGCCCCGTAAAACCTAATATTACCGTCATGGAAAACGTCGGCCAAATCATGGGCAGTACTACTGACCAAAGCTCCCTTGTCCACGTTATACCGTCAAGCCTGCCCGCCTCTATCACCTCGTTCGGCAAGCGGTTCATTGCCCCTTGATACAAAATCATGTTTCCCGCCAAGCCCGTCCAAAATACGTAAAACATAATAGTGGGCGTAGCGGTTTTTTCATTGATCAGCAGAAACGGCATATCGACGCCTATTTTACCGAGCAATTCATGAATTAAGCCGAAAGGCTCTATGATCAGCTTAAACATCGAAACAAAAACGACTCCCGATATGATCGAAGGTAAAAAGAGTATAATCCGAAAGCCCTTATAGAACGCAATTTTTTTGTAAAGAAAGTAGGATATGCTAAGCGATACGGGCACCATGACAAACATACCCAAGACAAAATATTTGAGGGTATTTAAAAAGCCCTCTCTAAGCGGTGAATCCGCTCTGCCTAAATCCTCGAAAAATGTCTTAAAATTGCCTAACGTAAATATTTCTACTATTTTTCCGTCGGTCGTGCGCGTACTTTGTTTGAAAGCCAGTAAAATAGAATTTATATTCACGGCTATGTAAAAAATGCAAAAATGAACAATCGCAAAGGCGACGAAAGAATAAAAAAATATATACCGCCGCGCTTTTTGATTCAAAATCTTTTTTTTGCCGTTATTTCTGTCGATTGTCATCTTAATTTTCGCCAACTTTATGTTTAACTGTTATTGATATATTATACCACAGAAAAATAAACTTTCAAGCCCCATAAATGACTTGAAAGTGTAAAAAAATGACTTTCTAAGATAACCTCTCCTCCCCCCCATTCTTTTTTCAGCGATAGATTTTTTTCACGGCGTTATAATACGTTTTCATATTGCTGAACCCATATTTAAAGGCGATTTCGGAAAGAAACCTCTTTTTTTCTTTGTCGCTTTTTATTTCGCGATTGATAAATTCGATACGCTGCCGATTTAGAAATTCCCTGAAATTCATTCCCACATAGCGGTTAAACATGCGCGAAAAATAGTCCTTATCATAACCAAAGGTTGCCGAAAGACCATGTAATGTCAAAGGCTCGCTGCAATGCTCGTTTATATAGTTCAAGACGTTTAAGATTAGAATACTGCTCTTCGTTTCTTTTTCATACAGTCCGTGCAAATCGAGAATCAGTCCCAGCGCCATGTTGATATAGCCGTCTAACGTCATGGCGTTCATATCGGCGTAGCCGTTACATATTTTTTTGGCATATCGTAACAGCTCATCCTTCTTTTCCCGCACGTCCGATTGGGCGTACGGACGAATTCTTTTTTTACAAATTTCGTAGAGCTTATCGGTATATTGTTTTCCGAACTGTAAAACATGGATGGCCGTTTGCGGCGCCAAAGCCTCGAGACGGTGAACCTCAAAGGGATTTACAAAAAGTGCCTCTCCCTCCGTCAAAATTTTCTCTTCGCCGTTTACGAGAGCTTTATAACTCCCCGATTCGATAACTACGGCTTCGGCCAGATTGTGAAAATGCGCCGGCGTAATGAAATGTATCCGTCTCGGGTCGGAAAAGTACTTGCCAAAATCAAGGTTTTCATCGGTATGGCTTTCGTAAAAACCGGACAGAGCGTTATATGTTTTATTTTTTTGATTCATAAGCGCCGCGCCCTCCCCAAGTCTTTTGTATACATTTATCTTCAACTTTCATGCCGTTAAGTCATCCATGGCATTCGTTAGAAATGAACCTGACACCGGATATGAATATATACTTTCGTTTGACGCCGACAATCTGACTTTGTTGCAAAGAATCTATCGCTCCTCTCCTTAAATTCTCATAGCCCGCGGTGCGGCGGTCAAGGAACTGAATATCGCCTCGCCGTTTTTTATGTAAAACGGCGATAAAACGGGACTGTCCGGTTTGCCGTAAAGACCGCGAAGATGCGGGGCTACTTCGAACACCTTTTCTTTCACCGCCGTGCGCGTATCAAACACCGCTTCGCCGGAAAGGCGCAACCATTCGTTTTTCGCATTCGTCGCGCTTATTTCTATGTTGGGATTTTCTTTTAATTGGCGAAAACTCGGCTTCGATTCATTCGTGCCGAAATAGAGCTTGCCTTCAAACTCCATGACAAAACCGAACGGACGAACCTTCGGTTTGTCGCCCTCTACCGTCGCAAGATAGAACACCTTTGTTTCGTTTAGAAAATTCAGAACCTCGGACATTTTTTTATACTCCTTGTATAATTTTATTTGTTTTGCTCGATTATTTCACGCGCGAAAATTCTCGCTTTATCCAAATCGCGTTCATTCGGTCTGTTCCTGTGCATAAACGCAAATTTGCCGTGGCAGTTAAAATATTTCTCCGACACCGCTATACCCCGCGCCGAAAGCCGCTTTTTTATATGCGGATATGCGGATTTAACAACCGCCGTCGTGCTGAATACGGCGACCCGCGTAATAGATTGATCAAGCGTTGCGATAAACCGAGTCAGTTCCTCGTCTATTCCGAAAGCGTATACCGCCCCGCCCAAAAACAGCAGGTCGGTTTCCGACGGAACGGGCTCGTCAATCGTTTTGGCGGATACGCCCGCCGTTTCGGCAATCGCGTCGGCTACCTTTTTTGTGTTGCCGCTTTTTGATAAATATCTGACTTGTACGTTCATTATATTGCCTCCTTAAAGTTTACTCATCCGAATTAAGCATTTTTTCGTTAACCCTGCTTTTCGCCTTGTGTCCCCCATCGTAGAGCGTCCGACTTTTGTTTTACTTTTGCCGCATCAATCCGTTTTCTTGACTTTTGATACTTATGTCGTTCCCGTTCACAAGTATCGCTTGTGAATTGCTGATCGGGCGTAGCGGCAAATCCGCGCCGTACTTGTCAATAATTTTTTCCACCGCTCTCTTAAACGGTTGGTTTGTGTGGTGCGGCAACGGGTAAATCTCCACCGCGTTCAAGGCGGCGAAGCCGTCAAGCTCGGGAGCCTTTTTACAGTCGTCTAAACCCTTTGCGTACTCTATATTTGGCGACACAATCATTGCGCCCGCGGATTCGCCTATGTATAATTTGCCTGCCTCAATTTGCTGTAAGATTATTTTGTCCGCACCCGTTCTCTTTAATTCTTGCAGCAAGAAAAAGGTGTTGCCGCCCGTAACGTATATATAATCGTTGCGCCGCAGCTTGCCCGATATTTCATCCGCCGTCGCCGTCGATATTTCCAACTCGTCAACCGTCAATCCCAACTTCAAAAGCGCTTTCCTGCCCGAGCCGACAAAAAAGTTTACTTTTTCGGGGACGCTGGCCGTCGGGATAAAAGTAACCGTTTTGCCTTTGAGTTCCTCGCCGGTAAACCCGAGAAACAAATCCGATACGCCGTTGAATAATGACGCTAAAAACAATCTTTGCATTTGATAGTTCCTTTTCAAAGTTGATTTTCCGGCTCTTTCGGTTACCCGGCAAAAGCCGCCTTCTTGTTGAAGGCTATCCATTGAATCCCTGAATTATATCAAATATATATAAATAAATCAACTGTTCACAGGAGTGGCCAAATAGCGCTGTTGATAATGGATACTGTTTACGCACACCCGTCCTATTCTTTACAGTTTATTTGAAGCCGCTTTGCCGCCCCGTCGTCTAATCCTTTGCGTTTCCTAACGGCTTTGATTATGAAGCGGCGCGGCTTCTTTTGAGGCCTTGTCCTACTTGGACATTTAAACCACCTTGCCGTCTTGCAATCGGATTTCCCGCGTGCCATAGCCGACCGATTCCCGCGAGTGCGTAACCTGTACAATCGTCACGCCTTTTTCGCGGTTAATTTTTTGGAGCAGTTTCATAATTTCCGCGCTTTTTACGCTGTCCAAATTGCCGATCGGCTCGTCGGCTAAAATGATATGCGGATCATTGATCAGGGCGCGGGCAATAGCGACACGCTGTTGCTGACCGCCCGAAAGCAAAGCGCCCTTTTGCTTGCGCACATTTTCAAGTCCGACAAGCGCAATCAGTTCGTCCGATTTAGCGGCGTATCCCTTTGCCTTTTTGCCGTCCAAAACGACGGGCAATACGATATTTTCCTCTACCGTAAGGTTTTGTATCAGATTGTAAAATTGGAACACAAAGCCGACTCTTTTCCGTCTGTATTCGCTCGTTTGCTTGTCGTTCATTTTTGAAAGATGGGTACCGTCAACGATAATTTCCCCGCTTGTGGGCGCGTCAAGCGCGCCGAGCAAATACAGTAACGTGCTTTTCCCGCTGCCGGACGCGCCCGTAACGGAGACAAACTCGCCGTCGTTAATTTCGATATTGATATCGTTTAAGACATTGACGGACTCGCCGCCTATCGTAAACGTTTTGAAAATGCTTTGCGCCTTGATCATAGTATTTCCTCCCGCAAGGTTTGTATGACATTTAATTTTGAATTGCTTATCAGTGAAATGAGCGAAGCGAGCAGACAGATCGCCGCGGAACAAATGATGCAAAGCGTGATCGCGGCGGGCGATAGCGGAACCGATTTTACCGGAAATTCAAAGACTAAAAACACGGCGGGAATAACCGCCGTAAGCAGTAATCCGCCGACAAGACCGAGCGACCCTCCCGTAAGTCCCGTGATTAAGGCCTCGACGAGTATCGTCTTTGCGCTTTGTCTTTTTGACATTCCGATCGAACGCAGCAGCGCCCGCTCCCGTTTTCGCGAGGCAAAGGCTATGAGCAAATTATTGAGTACGCCGAACACACCCGCGGTTGTGGACAAGACTATTATATAGTTCACCGTCGTAAATAAATCGGCGTTTATGCTTTTTATACGCGCCAGCATATCGGCGACGGTCGCGGCGGTTTGAAACCCCTCCGCCCGCAAAGCGTTTCTTGCAGCGTCGGGGATATCGCTTTTCGCCGCAATCAAGGTATACCGGCTTACGCCGTAAAGCTCCTCAAAGTCACCTTCCGATAGGACGCCCACATTGCCGCTGTTAAACATTTCCTTTATGATTCCGGCAATTTCAAATTCCGCGTTCCCGACCGTTATAGTATCGCCCTTCGCGAGCTTTTCGCGTTCAAGATAATCACGGGAAAGTAAAATTGTTTTTGCGTCCTGCGCGGTTATTTCCTCTTCGGTTGTCAAATTGAAATACGCGTTCATTTTTGAAAGGCTCATGCCGTATAGGTTCATGACGGGAATATGGCCGCCCGCGTCGGCTTCGGATTGATAGTAAATTCCGTCCGCGGCGGTTATGCCGGAGACGCCCCCGACTTGGGCGACCTCGGCGGCCGAATAAATCGCGTCGTTCGTTTTTGTGCTTATGTGAATATCGTAGTTATATAGCGCAAAGCTTTTATCCGTCGCGCCGATCAAAATCGCATTGGCGCTGTTTACCATAAAAACAACGGCGACGGCAATGGCGAGCAACACGGCGATAGTATTGTGCGAGCGATTTTCCCGCATATTCCGCACGGTAAAATTGTTCGAGAAAACCTTACCGAGCAGCGCCATAAAATAATGCACGAGAGGCCCGACGCAAAGCACAAAGCCCGCGAGCGATACGAACAACGAACAGTAAACCGCCCATTCCTCATATTTGAGCGCGTTAATCAACACCAACAAAACGCCGATAGCCGTAAGCGCGAGGCCGACAAGTAAAACGGGCAATCGCTTTTTTTCTTTTATCCGGTGCGTCTGCAATATGAGCTCTTTAACGCTGTATTTTTCGGACGCCCTGACGGGCAAGTAAGCGCAGATCGGACTTAAAAGCAAGCAGAATAAAACAGTTATTAAAATATATGTCGGCGATATGACAAGCGCGGCCGTTCCGCCGGATAAAGCTTTACCGAGAATCAGCAGCAGTACTATTCCCGCCGCAGCCGCGAATACCGCCGAAATCAAACCGTATACGACGCTTTCAAGTAACAAAAGATTTCCGCAACGTTTTTTGTCCGCCCCGATGCTCCGCAGCGTTCCGAGCGTTTTTACCCGTAAAGCCATAACATATTTGAAAGACGAAAAAACGACAAACACGCTCATAAAGCTTGTTACGACAAATATGAGTAAAAATACCGTCGTGACCGATTGGAACTCGCTGTCGGCGACGGTATCTAAAACGTCGGCAATAGATAACGCGACGAATAGAAGCGCGCCCGAAATCGCAAGCGACAAAATAATGAGCGCGGACATAAGCTTTTTTTCTTTTATATTGCGCCAAATGTGTTTGATAACGATAGACATTATACTTTGCCCTCAAAAAACACAGTATCAACCAAATCATTTACAAATTCCTCGGCATCGGTAACGGGCGAAAAATCCTGCAGCAATTTCGGAGAAATGACAAAATAAATTACCTGCGACATTAAAATAAAAATACGGCGTTTTAACACTTCTTCGGAAAGAGCGGTTTTATGGCCGACTTTCAAATAAAGCTCTTTCAAAAAACCGTTTAACGCGTCCGTAACCGGAGAATGATAATCGGCGTTCGTATAAATGTCATAAAAATGCGCTTTCGAGATGTTAGGCCATCTTCCCGCGCCTTGAATCAAATGCACAAAAACCGCTTTGAGATAAGCTTTTATGTCGTTTGTTTCATATGGGATAAATTCAGATATGTTAAACGCATTAGATAAGGTTTGCCGCATAACCATATCTAAAATATTTTCCCGCCCGCCGAAATAATAACTGATCGCCGCGCTGTTTACATTCGCCCGTTTCGCTATCTTGCGTATGGTGACGTTCGCTCTGCCGTACATTTCCATGCACTCGATGGCCGCAAGCACGATTTTTTGTTTGACTTCCTCCGAACTCATGTGCGTTCCGCCTCCTTTCACAAAGAGTATATCACACAATTTTCAATCTGTCAATCATTTGATTAAATCATTTGATTAAAATAATTCGGAGAACGGAACCGCCTCAACGTGTTTGCCTATAAAAGCGGAAAATTGTCCTGCGGATAAATCTGTATAACAGCGACAAAACCTTGCAAAACAGTTGCAAAAAGGCACGAATGGTGTTATAATATGAAATATTGTGATGAGAGTCGCAACCGTATGTCCTATCGACGCAAATCGTATGACCTTATAAAGGCCGAAGTCTTGTACAGCTTCGGCCTTTTTTGACGAAACGCACCAACGAACGATAGTAAACGGCGGAAAGAGGGCGTGTTGACAAAGTAGACACAAGCGGAGCGACGAGGAATTTTTCGCGTAGACGAAGGCAAAAGACGCAGTCGTAGCAGCGTTACGACGAGGCTTTTTGCCAAAATATACGTGAAAAAGAACCGTCGTCGCCGCCGTGGGGACTTTGTCAACACGCCAAAGAGAGAGGAAGGAACGGAACGAAGACGGCGCGGCGACCGTGAAGGTATCGGAAAGCGAAACTCATTTGAGATAAACGATGGAAAACGACAAAAACGCACAACTGAAAATATTGATAAAACGGATGCAAAGAGGCGATACGGCGGCGCTCGAGGAAATCATGCTGCTGACCAATAAGGATTTGTATCTGCTTTCGTACGGGTATTTAAAGGACAGAATGCTGGCGGAGGACGTCGTCATGGAGGTGTTCGCGCAGCTGATTGAAAAAGCGAAAACGATTAAGGACGACAGAAATCTGAACGGGTACCTGCACGCGATGGTCATCCATAGGTCGATCGACACGATCCGAAAACGGAGAAGAGAGGTGAGCGTCGAAGCGGAGGACCTGGAAAAAATTGTATCGGACGGAAATCAGTTCGAGCAGGTGCGGGTTCGGCAGAGCTTATCGGAATTGGACGACGCCGAACGGGTCGTGCTGCTATTGTGGCATTACGGGTATACTCTGCGGGAAATAACGAAAAAAACGGGTTCGACCATCAACAAAATCCGTTTGGTATTGAAAAAAGCCAAGGCAAAATTTATGGCGCTTTATGACAAATCGTGAGGTTTGAAAGCGTTGTGAGGAAAAATTTATGAGGTCTTATCACAAATCAGGAGGTTTCAAAGCGTTCTTATAGCGGAAAGGACGTTGCGGACTGAATGAAAGAGGCAACGGAATGGGAAAAAAAGACAGAAAAATGAATGAAATCTTGGGCCATATCGAGCCTGCAAGCTGTGACGCCGTTGACGCGCCGGATTTAACCGCGCAAATCAAGGGCTTGACGGCCAACCTCGCGCCCGAAAAAATAAGGAAAACCAAAGCGCCGTCCCGAAAGACCGTTTTTGCGGCGATATATTCTTTTGCCGCTCTCGTCGTGTTGCTATCCGTAGGATTGATCCTAAACTCGGTCCTGCCGAGGCCGGTCGGTCACGCCGTGGCGTTCAGCGAGTTCAAGGCAAGTCACGCCGTTTTGTCTATGGGCGACTGGGACGACGCGACCGCGGACGTCAAGGTCTATACGTTGAAAGGGACGGAGGTTTACGCCGTCATCGATACGCAATTTGTGAACCAAAGCCTGACCGTGTATATCGTTTTCCGAGAGGGCTTTAAATTTGACGGATACAAAAATTTTGCGCGGATGAAAAAGGATCCGGACAGAGCCGGCGGAAAAGAGTATCGCTATAGATTGGGCGACACGACCGAAGCCCACACCGCCGAATACGGCGTCGCCCAATTTAAGGACGGTACGGAAGGATACGAGTACTTTTTGGAAATGCGCGCGGTTTTGCCCGACGACCGTATTTCGTCCAATGACTTTGTAGGGCTTATAAGCAATATGAAATAGAAAAAACAAAAATTTTAAAAAAAGCACAAAAACGCGCTTCCCTATGCGTTATTTAGTAGGACACATGAAAACGCGTTCCTTGATAAGAATGACGACAAAAGGAGACAGTGATATGTACAGCGGAAAAACACGGATCCCTCGCGGGATAGCGGAAAATACACAAACGCTCACACGGGCCGAAAGCTTCGGTGCGCGGGCAAGAGCCCGGCGTCCGAAATTATGGGCGGCGATTTTATTGTTCGCCGTTACCGTCGGCCTTGCGGCCTTCGGCTTGTTCGGAGGGAAGGACAATCGGGTCGGCGCGGCCGGCGGCACGGGCTCGGAGGCGGATCCGTACCTGATCTCCACAGAGGCGGAGCTGAAAGGGCTGAAAAATTATCTGGGCGCAAACGGCGCGGGCAAATTCTTTAAGCTGACCAACGACATTATGTTGACCGGTCAGTGGCAGGGTCTGTTTCCCGACAGCTATTCGAATCCGCGCGAGGATACCTCCGCTCAATGGTCGGCGACCGTTTTCAGAGGCACTTTCGACGGCGACGGGTACGCTATCCGGAATTTGTACGGCTACGGCCTGTTCACCGGCACAAGCGGCGCGACGATTAAAAACCTGACGGTGGAGATCGGCGCGAACGGCGTAACGGAGGACAGAAGCCGCTACAACGGCAGCAATTCTGAATTTCGCGAATTCGGCGGCATCGTCGAGCGCATGTCCGGCGGACTCATGGAAAATTGCCACGTCTACGGCGGGGGCCTCACAAGCACCGGCAAAGGCAGCAACGACAGCGGCTATGTCGGCGGTTTGATCGGAAAGCTGTCGGGCGAAGGGCTTTTAAGCAAGTCGTCGTCCCGTTCTAATATCAATATCGGCGGAAACACGGCGTGCGCCGGCGGCTTGATCGGGCACATCGACGGGTCGGGCTCTGTGGAAAACTGCTTTGCGACCGGCAACATTACGGCCACGGGCAGTAGTTATGCGAGCGGCTTGATCGGGGGCTGGAGCGGCCCGGGTAACGCTTGGTTAGGCAACGCCGGGTCGAGTCATTACATGAAAAATTGCTTCTATTCCGGCGTGATCTCCGCCGCCGACTGGGGGCGTGCCGGCCCCCTCGTCGGGTACAGAACGAGCGGATCCACCCTCACGAACAACCTTTATGAAACGGGCCGGAACGCCGCTTTCCACAACGATAATTGCAGACAATACGGCGTCGCCTCCGGCGACCAAGCCGGCGGCAGCATCACCCGGTATGTCGGCAGAACCGCGGACGAGATGAAAGCGCCCGCGACATGGACGACGTCCAACTCCTCGTCCGGCCCCTTCTCCGGCGCCGCCTTCAACCCCAATTTCAACACGGGCGTTTGGCGTTTGGAAACGAAACGTCTGCCCGCCCTGCGCGGCAACCCCGCGACCTATTTCGCGCCCTCGGTGCAATTTAGGAACGCCGCCGGCGCCGTCACCGTTCCCGGAACGACCGACGGCGTCGCCGGGAGCTGGACGAATATCTCCGGAGAGGGCTACAACGCGATCGGCGCGTCGGTTTCGGCAACCTTCACATTGAACACCGGCTATGCGATCGAGGATATCAAATTCAGCGGCAGGTTGTCGAGCGGCGCGCTCGTCACGGATTACTCCCTGAAAAGCAACCCGGCCGCCGCCGTGCCGCAAGGGAACGGGACGGATATAACGTACGCCTCGTGGACGGGCGGCGCGAATCCGCGCACGCTGTCGTTTCTCAACACGGCGGGCGAGCATTCCTTTGTCGTCGAAACGCGGCAGAGTAAATACTCGGTCACGTTCGACAGGAACGATCCCGTGAGCAATCCCCCGAACGCGATCGTGAGCAGTCCCCCGACGGGCAATAATCCGGCCCAAATGGACTTTGTATACGGCACGGCGCAAGCGATGCCCGCGAGCCCCTACACGTCGGAGACCCACGCCTTTCGGGGCTGGGCGAGGTCAAGCGCGGCGGCCGCGCCCGATTATCAGGCGGGGCAGAACGTCTCGAACCTGACGGACGCGGACGGCGAAACGATCCCCTTGTACGCCGTGTGGGAAAGAACCGGCGAGATCGTTTCGATCACCTCCGGCGTCGGCGGCGGCAGCTCCCCGGCGGGACGGCAGCTGACGACTCCCCCCGGCGCGAATTTGGCGATTAGCATTACGGAGAATCCGGGATACGAGCTGACCGGTATCACGGTGAACGGCGCGTCCGTCGGAGCGGCGGAATTGAACGCGGCCAAGGCTTCAAAAACCTTTACCCTGTCCAATCTGCGCAGCGATTACACCGTGGAGTTCGCCTTTACCCCGATCATGTATACGATTGACTATTCGGGCTTGACGGACATACCCGGCTTAAACAACCCCAACGCAAGCAGAACCGGCTTCACGTTGAACGATCTGCCGTTTGCGCTGGCGCCCGCGACCTCGACCGCCTATACCTTCGGCGGTTGGCGGTACGACGGCCGGACGGCCGGTACCTTTACCGTGGACAAGGTTGCGGCCAACTATCGGAATATCGTGTTCGAGACGCTTTGGACACCCGTTGCGTTCCCGATCACCTATACGCTGAACGACGGAGGCGACGTTACGACGAACAACGCCGCCAACCGCGCCTCGTACACCTATGAATCCCCCGACTTCACCGTTCAGAATCCCACCCGGGCCGGCTACACGTTCGACGGCTGGACGCCGGGCGGCGGCTACGGCGTCGGTATTCCGCAAGGGTCAATCGGCGCCCGAAGCTATATCGCGGCGTGGACGGCGACGCTCTATACGGTCACGTACAATCTGAACGACGGGGGCGACGTCACGACGGACAACTCCGCCAACCCGGGCGGCTACACGGTGGAAAGCCCGTCGTTTACGCTGAAACCTCCGACCCGGACCGGTTACACGTTCACGGGCTGGCAAGGCTCGCCGACGACCTTTCCGGCCGCTCCCTACGGCCATTTAAGCTTCACCGCGCAATGGAGGGCCAATACCTATACGGTCGCCTTTGACGGAAACGGCAATACGGGCGGCGCGACGGCGTCGGTTCCGATGACCTACGGCGTCAGCAAGCAATTGACGGCGAACGGCTTCATCCGGGACGGGTATACGTTCGATCAATGGACCGCGAACGGCGACGGCAGCGGCGACAATTACGCAAACAACGCCGCGGTCGACAAGCTGACGGACGTTGACGGCGGGATTGTCATACTGTACGCGCAATGGACGCAGAACGACTATAAGCTGGTCTTTGACAAGAACGGCGCGGACACGGGCGCCGCCTTGCCCGAAAAGACCTTGGAGTATTCCGAGGACTATCAGTTGCCCGATCCCACCGCCGCGCCCTATCTTTGGTCGCGGACCGGTTACAGGTTCGCCGGTTGGTCGCATACCGCAAACGGCACGGCCGACTATGCCGCGGGCGGCACGGTCAGCAAGCTGTCCGCGGGCGGCAGCGTCACGCTGCACGCTTGTTGGACGGCCAATACCTATACGATCGCTTTTGCGGGGGGAGACAGCTCGGCGCAAGGGAATATGCCGCCCGTTCCCGCTACCTACGGCATCCCGTTGCAGCTGCCCGGCGTTCTGTTTACCCGCGCGGGCTATTCCTTCGGCAGCTGGAGCGACGGCACCTACAATTACGCCGACACCGCGTCCGTCCTGAACCTGACCGACGCGGACGGCGGCACCGTGACGCTGACCGCCGTGTGGGTACCCCGTTCCTATACCGTCGAATACGATCTGAACGGCGGCGCCGTTACGGGCGGGACGATTCCCTCGCAGACCGCCGGCATCGACGAGGAGATCCCTTTGCGTCCGCAGGTCCCGACGCGCGTCGGTTACACGTTCACGGGCTGGCGGACAAGCCCGACGGATACCGCCGCCGCGCTGTATCAGCCGGGGGACGCCGTTAAAAATCTGGGCGTGCCCGGCTCCGTCGTCAGAGTATTCGCGATTTGGGCTGCCATCACCTATACCGTAACGTTTGACGTCAAGTCGCCGACCGGCAACAGCGGCGACGTTACGCCGCAGCCGGGCGCCGATACCCACACCTACGACGCGGATCGGGCGCTTCCGTCGCTCGACGCCGGCAACGCGTACACATTCCTCGGCTGGTCGAAGAATTCCGCGGCGACGCAGGCCGACTATCTCGGCACCGCGCGGAACCTGTCGGCCGTGCAGGGCGATACGGTACAATTGTACGCCGTTTGGATATTGAACACGACTCCCGGCGCGTACTATCTGCCCAACGGCGCGCCCGGCGGGTCTCACTTTGAAGCATGGCTCACCGACGCCGAGCCGTTGGCCGCCGATATCTTTTCATGGACGGGTTACAAGTTCCTGGGCTGGGACGAGAACCAAGGCGGCTCCGGCGCGCCGCTTCAACCGGGCGACTTTTACACCAAGACCGGCGTCACGGCGACGTTCTACGCGATTTGGGAAGCGATTACTTATACGATAACGTATAACAACAACGGAGGAACGAGCGTTCCCGCACAGATTCCGCCGACGTCCGCGACCTACGACGTGCCCGCGGCCTTAGAAAGCGCCGTGCCGGCTTTGGACGGCTATGAGTTCAAGGGCTGGCAGCTGCCCGGCGGCGGCATCGCCGCGCCCGGCGCGCAGGTTTTGAATCTTACGGCTACGGCAAACGACACGGTTGAGTTGCTCGCGGTCTTCGCGGCGCGCAGCTTTACGGTTTCCTACGGTTTGGCGGGCGGCGCGTTCCCGGGCGCGAACACGAATCCCGCTTCCTTGACCTATGACGCCTCCTACGGCTTGTCCTATAGCCCGGTCCGTACCGGCTATAAGTTCGACGGCTGGTCCGTTTCGGCTTCGGGCGCCTCCTTCCCTCAAGCCGGCACCTTTACGGGAGCGGCCTATTTGGCCCATGTCACGGGGGCGAACGAGATTCATCTGATCGCCAAATGGATCGCCGAAACGGTTCAGGCGCTGTTCATGCCCGGGATCGGCGGCGCGGGCATGTTGCCCAATCAGACCTTTACCTACGGGCAGACCGCCGCTTTACAGGAAAACAAGGACTACGGCGCGCCCTATGCCAAGGTCGTCCGGACGGGCTACGCCTTCAGCGGCTGGAGCACGGCGTTGAACGGAGGAGTCGGCGCGGATGTGTTCGGATTCGCCGACCGGGAGCCGGTTTCCGGCTCGTTCCTGTACGAAACCGTTGCGAATTACGCCAACTTCGTCGTGCTGTACGCGCAATGGACGCCCAACACCTACAACGTAACGCTCGATTACAACGGCTCGGGCCAGCAAGGGGAGATACGCGCCGTTCTCTACGGCAATCCGACTCCGTTGCCCTCGCCCTTGCGCACGGATCACAGCTTTGTCCGTTGGGATACGAAAAACGACGGCACGGGACTCCCGTACGCGGCCGGCGCGTCCTATACCGTTTGGGACAACGCCACGCTGTACGCGATTTGGGCGTACAATTACGATACCTCCGGCTTGGTCTATACGATCGACGCCGGCAACACCAACACGCCGGACGCCGGTTGGACCTGGACGCGCGGCGACATTGTTTTTACCTTTGCTAATTTGGATCCGAGCCGCCCGCTGGTCTTCGAGATGAAACGCGGATCGGGAAATTGGGAGCCGATCGCCGTCTCCTCCAACCTCGTGTACACCTTTACCGAAAGCTATAACGGCACGCTGTCGTTCCGGGCGTCCTTGAGCTTTGCTCCCGCGGAGTATTATTATCCCAACGGGACGGCGGGAAATATCTACGGCAACGCGGCCGACGGCGTTTTTACGGTCAAGTCCGACCGCGTTTCGCCCGATATCACGCTGGGCGCGCTGCCCTCCCCGACCGATTACAAGACGGCCCCGACCTATAACGTCGGCTTTACGCTGAAAGACTTTTTATCGAAGTACGACCCGAAAGCGCGGATCGACGTATTCTACGGCAACAGCGCGATTCCCGTCCGGACAATGTTCGCCATAGAGACCTCGCTGGCGGTCGACAAGAACGGCGAGTACCGTTTGACGGCCTATAACGCCGCGGGCGTGTCCTCCACGACGACGTTTACGGTAGCCTTCATGGATAACGCGGCGATCGACACGACCGTCGCCGCCGACCAAACGACCGGCCAAAACGTTTGGCTTTCGTCGGGCGTGACCTTTACCGTCTATCCGAATCTCGATCCGTCGGCGGGCGGCTCCGGATTGCTCTATACCTATTCGACCGACAATTGGCAAACGAGCACGCCGGTCCCCTACGGCGCCGTCGGTTATCGGGTCACCCTGAATCCGATCGGCGGCTTCCTGGTCGAACACATTCGGTTCCGCGCGGAACGCGTTTCGAACGCCGCCGACTACAAGGAGCTGCAAGACTTCTATGTCAATATCGATACCGTTACGCCCGCCATATCGGCGCGCGACATTACGACTTACCAAACCGCCAAGGCCTACGGGAACGAGAGGTGGCTCCCCGCCGGCAGCTCCGTGGCGGTCGAGCTTACGGTGACGGGCGGCTATTCGACCCGGTTCGGCAATATCATTTTGCAGCGGTACGACCCGCTGGCCCTCACGTGGACGGCCTTGAACGGCCTGACTCCCGCTATCGCCGGCACGGGGCCTTGGACGCTGACATATTTGACGCAGATTGACCGGAACGGCGTCTACCGCTTCTCCGCGGCTTCTCTCGCAGGCCTCCGCGACGAGTCCTCTCCGTTTACGGTCGACACCATCGACACCGCGCCCGCCACGGCTTTCGGCGTGACGCCCATCAACGACGGCCGGTGGACGACGCAAACCGTTTCCTTTAACCTGTCGATCAACGGCCGGCCGCTGTCCGGGGCTTATCCTATGTTCCGTGAACAGGAATGGACCGGCGCCGCTTGGGATTCTTGGAGTCCGTGGTCGTCGCCTATGGCATCCACCACGCAGATTTACCCCGGCAACGCCGACGTCCATAAGCGCGTAGAGTTCGGTTGGGCTTCCGGCAGGGATTTGACGGACATTCACACGGACGCGGCCTGGGTCTTCGAGGTCATGATCAGCAACAAGGAGCCGACGGTCGCGGCGGTGAATCTTGCCGCCGGCGGGGGCGTGGTCACCGGCAGCGTGCCGATCGAGCTCACGATAAATTTCTTCGGCGACGGCACGGGCAGATTCGAGGTTCTTTATCCGGGTACCGGTACCGCGTCCTGGGTGTACGATTCCTCGGCCGTGTTGGCGCCGCAGGGCAACGGCGTCTATAAGTACACATTCTACGCGCCGTTTAACGGCACATACGCTTTCCGCGTATTCTCGGCGTCGGGCGTAGCGGGCGCGCGGGAAGCCTCCGAGGCCGTCGCCGAAATAGAGGACGAAACCATCGTTCCTCAATTCACCGTGACCGAAAACAACGTCGCCGGCTGGACGACCGCCGACGCGCGTTTCAAGCTTGATCTGTTACAGTGGCCCACCTCCTTGGCTTTCTTCCAATACCGCCTGATCGCCGACAACGGCACGATAGGCGCTTGGACCGACATAACCGACCCGACGGGAACCGG
Organism: Clostridia bacterium; assembly: GCA_026001225.1. Taxonomy (GTDB): domain Bacteria; phylum Bacillota; class Clostridia; order Christensenellales; family DUVY01; genus BNZQ01. The sequence continues at coordinate 17,603 of BNZQ01000004.1, read as the reverse complement.
CTTTCGGGACAGCGCGGAGTTTACGATCGGTTACAGCTTCCACGGCACGGTTTGGTTCCGTACCGTCACCGGCACCGGCAACGAATATGATCCGCAGGTACCGTACAGCGTACAAATCGACAAGGTTCCGCCCACGATCGGCGTGACCGGCAATCCGACGGCGTGGCAGAATACGGAGGCGGTTCTGAACGTCGCGATCGGCGGCGGCGCGTCCGGCGTCACCTGGTCGGTCAGAAAAGACAGCGACGCGCCTTCGGCGTGGACGGCGGACACGACCTTTACCACGACGGGCAACGGTTTCTACGTCTTTACGGTCAGGAACGGAGCGACGGTAACCGACGAAGCAACGGCGAAGGTGGAGTACATCGACGTCACGACGCCCGTCTTGACGGTTTCCGCCAGCAACGCGGGAGACTGGACGGGCTCCGACGTTTCCTTTACGCTGGCCGTTACGAACACGGTGCCGGCGGGTGTGACGTATGAGTACTCGACCAACGGCGGCAACCGGTGGAATCCCGTCTCCGGCAACGTCTTGACCCGCACCGGCAACGAGAACGCGACGTATGTGTTCCGCGCCGTGTCCGGCTCGATCGTTTACTCGGCGATCAGCACGCCTTACGACGTCAAGATCGACAAGGTTCCGCCCACGGTCGGCGTGACCGGCAATCCGACGGCGTGGCAAAATACGGAGGCGGTTCTGAACGTCGCGATCGGCGGCGGCGCGTCCGGCGTCACCTGGTCGGTCAGAAAAGACGGCGGCGCGCCTTCGGCGTGGACGGCGGACTCGACCTTTACCACGACGGGCAACGGCTCCTACGTCTTTACGGTCAGGAACGGGGCGACGGTAACCGACGAGGTAACGGCGAAGGTGGATTACATCGACGCGGTAAGCCCCGTGTTTTCCGTCAGCGCGCCGCAGGCCAGCACCGACGGCAGCAAGTGGTCGTCCATGCCGGTAACGTTCGGTTTCATTCAGACTCAAACGCCTCTGTCGGGCGCGCGGTACGAGGTTTCCCGGGACGGCTCCACGGGTTGGACGGCGATTGACCCCGCCAACGTCAACGCGTCCGCCGTAACCTATAATGCCGAGACGGACAACGGAGCGTATTACTTCCGGGCGATTTCCGGCGCGGGCAGCGTCTACAACCTGCCCACGGTTTGGTACGTCAAAATGGACATCGATCCGCCCGCGATCGAAATGTACGAGCCTTTGCCCGAGAAATTGACAAACAAAGACATTGTCGCGCTCATCAAGGCGACGTGGCCGGGTTCGGGCGGCAGTCTGCTGCCTATGGCCGGCACGAACGGCGCGGATCTGTCGCTCAACGTAGAGCTGACGGCGGCGGCCGGCGGCGCCTACGAGGTGTACAACTTCATCCTCCGCGAGAACGGCTCCTATAACTTCCGCGCGCAGGCCAACAACGGTCAAATCAGGGATTTGAACGTTGCGACGGACCGTATCGACAAGACCGTGCCGGTCATTAAAGGGACGGTGCTCGACGCGGACTATGTCAACAACGATTTCAACGGCCGCGCCTTTCAAGCCGACGCGGTGGTTTTCATCGAGAACTACGACGGCTACACCGTGACGGTGACGGACAAGGACGGCCAAGAGATCGACATGCAATTCGTAAACGGCGCGGCGGCCTTTAAGAAGAACGGCTCTTACACGATTACGGCGTTCGACGAGGCGGGCAACTCCATGACGGTGTCGTTTACGATCGACAAGCCCGACTATGCGATGATCACAGTCGGCAGCGTAATCGGTCTGACTCTGGTCGGGGCGCTCATATTCCTGGCGTACGTCAGCATCCGGAACAGGATGGCCTTACGCCGCCTGATCGCCGAGAGCACGTCCAGCGACGATCCCAATAAGTTCCTGCTGTTCAAGAAGATTAAATAGAAGAATACGGCAAACGGCCGGCACCGAAAAGCGGCGGAGCAAAACGCTCCGCCGCTTTCAGGATTTTTCCTTTTTCTTCATTCCCCTTTCCCTGATTTTAGTATTTAGCCGCCTTGCAGGCCTCGGCAAACATTTTGACATTTTCGGGCGAGCCGAAGAAAAAGTGGTCGGACGGACTGCAAATATAGCCGCCGTCGGGACACGCGGCGTGCAGGCGGGCGACCTGCTCCTCGATATTCCGCTTCGTGCCCTTCTCGAAGCCCGCGTTTTGATCGAGGCCGCCGATAAACGCCAGCTTCTTCCCCACGCGCCGCGTCGCCTCCGCCATGTCGCAGTCTCCGCCCATGGACGGCGGCGTCATGGTTTCCAACGCGTCCGCGCCGTTTTGCGCCACGGTTTCCAAAAGGGGCATCAAGCCGCCGCACAGATGATAGACCACCTTTTGCGGGCCTGCCGCTTTTAGGGCCGCGTGTATCTTTTGATCGTAAGGCAGGCAAAATTCTCGGTGCATCGCGGGACTGATCACGGTCGAGCTGGCCGCGCCGCCGCCGTTTTCGATGATATCCCACTCGAATTCTCCGATCCGCTCGATCGATTTTAAATTTTTCTCCGTGAGCCGCCGCAAAACGTCGTGCACCCATTCCGGCTCGTCGATCGCCGCAAAGATCGCCGGTTCGGTGTCGATCAGGCAGGTAAAGCATTGCCATATACCCGGTTGGCCGTAGTTGTAATTGCAGCCGCGGACGATTCCCTTGTCCCCGACGCGCTTTTTCGCTTCCCGTACCGGCGTCCAATCCGCGCCGGAGGGCAACGGATAATATTTTAAGAACAGCTCCATGTCCTTTTTATCCTTGACGATCCGCTCGGTGTTCCAACCCGTATATTGGTTGCGCTCGTACCGCTCCCGCAAAACGCCGTCCGGCGTCGTGTACTCGTAACCGAACACGTCGTAGCCGTCCTTGTTCTTGCCGTAATCGGTGTACTTGACGACCCAATTCTTTTCGTCGGCCCTGTCGAATTGATAAACCGGCCCGACATAAATCACCGGATCCATGTCGACGTATTCATAGGCTTGGTACTGATCCATGCCCTTTAAATACGTTTTCAGATAGTACTCCATCCACGAATGCACCTGACAGGGCAAACGGTCCGGCTTTTGGTTGGATAAAGCCGTCAAAAATCTCTCTTTTCCCGTCATCGTTTAACTCCTTTCTCTTTTTTGCGAGGAACTTTTTTCAAAAAGCTTTCCCGCATTCTTTCATAAACCTTTACTAAAAGCTTATCGTACAAAGTATACCATATAAAAAAATCAAGCCGACAAAATGAACGAAGCAAAAATCGCTAAAATGTAAAAAAGTCGCGCTTTATCGGGCGCGTTCGAATAAATGCGCGAATTTCCCCGCAAAAAACAAAGCAAACGAAATTAAAATTATAGCCTGATCTCGAACGTCAGCGTTTTACCCGCGGGCAGCTCCAAATTGCGGATCAGACAGGTTTCGGGATTGTAGGCCTCGGCCAACGGACCCTTGTATTTGCGCACGCCGGCGGGCAACTTCACGTCGATCATGTTCGCGCGCTTGCATTTGAATTTCAACGTGAGGAAGCCCTTTTTGCGATCCCATTCCATGTCGGCCTCCGCGCCCGCGCGCGTTAAAAGACCGGAAACCGAACCGCGCGCGAAGCTTTCGGGCAGAGCCGGTAAAATCTTGACAAATTTCGGCGTGGACTGAATCAGCATTTCCTGCACCGCGTTGGTCACGGACAGATTGCCCTCCAAATTATAGGTCGCCCACGCGCCCCGCGAACCGAGTCCGATCCCCCGCCAGTCATTCTCGGCGGTGATCAAATTGTCCATGACGCAGACGCGCACGATATTGTTGATCAGCTCCATCGCCGATTCACTGTCGCCCAAACGCAGGAAAGTGTTGGCCAAACGCCCCCAGCTTTGCGCGGTCGCGGTCTGCATCGACGCGGACATTTTGCGTTTAGCCGCCGTCAAAGCCGGTTTAACCATTTCGCAGTCCTGCTCGGAAAACTCCGCGCCGGGGAACGCGGGATACAAATGCGGCAACGTGCGCGCGGCGTAATTGTCGGTGTATTTCGGATCGACATACTCGGACAATGCGCCTTCCTCGTTGATCGGATAGGCCGGAATGCGTGTGACCATGTCCTTCCATTTCAGGATTTCGTCTTTATTCGTATTGGCCACCTCGGACGCGGCGATGATATTTTTCAGTAAATCCTTGGCGGCGGCAAAATCCACGGTCGCGTTCTTGGCGATTCCGATTTCCGCGCCGTCCACCACAAAGCTTGCGGGCGTGTTTTCGGGCGAATAGGAAGGCACGGCCTCGTATTTGCCGTTGTCCCCCACCTTGAAAAATTCCTCGTAAAACAGCGCGGCGTCCTTCATAAAGGGCAAGGCGGTGTTTTTCAGGAATTTAACGTCGCCCGTGAACAGGTAGTAATCGTAGAACAGGCGGGCGATCGCAGCCGCATAATAGGTCGTGTGCAGGACCTTGGGCTCGACGGAGCCCAAAAGGCCGCCGCCGGGCGCGACCGTCGCGGGAATCATGATCCCGCGCGCGCCGAACAAGCGGACGGAATTTTTCTTAAAGTCGTCGTTGAGGGGCGCGAGCGCGGCGAACACCGCGAGGGACAATTCGTTCAGATTGCCCGCAAAGGTGTGCGCGTACAGCATCTGCAAGGTTTGGTCAAAGCGCAATTCGGAATCGACGCCCGCGTAATCGCCGCACCACAGGCCGTAGGGCGGCATCGGGCGGGCCTTTTGGTCGGTCGCCGAAATCATCAAATACCGGCCGTATGCCCACAATTTTTCGATTAAAGCCTGATTGACGCCGTTTTCGCGCGCGTCGTCTAACAAATCCTCGACGAATGCGTCGCGGCCCTGATCTTCAAGCTCGAACTCCGCCGAATTGAACAGGCCGGCGTGCAGCTGGCTGTGCTCTTTCAACAATTTATCGTAGGGAAGCTTGACGTTTTTCAAAACCTCGCGCAGAGTCTTCCATTCCTTCTCGCGCTGGCTTTCGACGAACAGCTTGATAAAGACCAACACGCGATCCGCGCCCTTGATTTGCAGGGAATCCCCTTTGACCTCCATGCTGCCGCTGTAATTTTTGACGTGGGCGACCGCGCCGAACTCCGCGCCGCTGTCGCTCCGCGCCGAATAGTATATGAAAAACGGCTCGTATTTGACGGTCACGCCCTCGGGCGTCTTGGAAACGCCGGCGGGCATCCGGTTGGCGGCCTTGTCGTGCATTTCCAACGAAAAGCCCACGTCCACCGCCCTATTGCCGCTCTTGGTGATTTCCAAACAAAGCATGTCCTGCGCGCGCGACACGAACAGGGAACGCTCGTATTTTGTGCTGCCGTCGCGGTAGGTCACCGATATCTCGCCGTTATCCATGTTCAGCACGCGCATATATTCGCGCGGCGCATTGGCAAGCGGCATCGCGATCTTTAAATCCGCCACCGGCAAGGGAACGAGCGGACGCGGGCGGTATCCTTTATTGACCAGCGCGCTATGCAGTATGTATTCGGCGTCTTTCAGGCGATTCTCGGCCAGCGATTTTTTAACGTCCTTGATTTTGTCGGCCACGTCGGGCAGCACCGTGCCGTGTCCCTGCCACCACAGATCGCCGTGCGTCAAAAGGACGGTGTCGGAACCCGCTCCGCCGTAGACAGCCGCGCCGGTCTTGCCGTTGCCCGCCGGAATCGCGCCGCGGTACGGCGCACTCCACCATTGGCTAGGGCGTTTGAACTTCAAGGCTGTTTTCGGTTTGCGTATGTTCATAAATCCTCCGACGGTTCAATGCACAATTCAGGGAGTAGTGATCAGTGGTCAGTGGTTAGCGGTCAGTTAAAGGACGATAACAATAATTGTGAATTGTACATTGTGAATTGTTAAAATTGCGTTACCGGTATGGTCTTATCGATCACGATCGAGCCGTGTACACGGCAACGGTTGACCAAGGCATCCTTCAAATCCTTGTATTCGCGGATGGTGCGCCCTTTGGCGTCGTCGTATTTCGAGAAGTTGTTCAAAAGCGCGTCCATATTCGCGTTGTTGGCGCGCTCCTTGTATTCGATCGGAACGTTGAGCTTTTTATCGACGGTCTCGAACGTGACGTAAGCGTAATCCTTCAAGGTCAGGACGACGGTTTCCTTTTTGGATACGTCGATCGTCTGATTGTTGGGCGAGGCTTTAACGTTGTCGCTGCGAACCGTAACGGACAACAGGTTATGACCCGAATTGTCGATCGTCAAGGTGTACACCGTATTGTAGGTCGTTCCCGAAAAGACGGGCGTGACATAATAGGTGTTGGAATTTTTATCGGGACTGCTCGAGTAGGACGTGAATCCGGGCGCGTTTTTAATCCGACTCTCGACGCCGTCATAGGCAAACGCGTCGTATTTGATATACGCGGCCTTGTCCGCGTCCCATGCGTAATCCTCGATATAATCCCCCGCATACCGCACCATATAACGGTAAGCGTCCAAATCCTTGACCATCCAATAATCGCCCGCGGCATCCTCCGCCTTATCGACGGTTTTAACGTAGACGATCGCGTCGTCGTAGAAGCCGAACGAGAAGCCCTGCTTGCCCGAAACGTTGCGCGAAAAGCTTGCGCCGGTATTGATAAAGACCAACAGGACGACGAACAGCAAAATGCCCAAAACCGAAAAGCCCGCCGCGTTGCTATACCGGATCGGCCGCTTGACGATACGGTATTCCTTTTCCTGCCGGACGGAAACGCGCCCCTTGGCTTTGGCGGCCGCGGCGGCATTTTTCTGCGTCCTTTTGTCCGCGGGAGCCGTTTTAACCACCTCCTGCCTGAATTGGATCGGCGGCAATTTCGCGAACGCCTTTTCCATCGCGGGCTTCAAATACGAGAAGTACGGCGTGATGACGCCCAACGTCAGCAACGGCAACGCCATGATCAGAGGATACATGTAGGCTCCGAGCGCGTCGCCCGCCAAAATGCAGATCGGCAGGACGAGCGGCATACACAGGATCAGCGGAATCACAGGCAGAAACAACCGCTCGATCGAGAAACCGAATTTATTCTTGAATTTTTCTTTGAAAACAGTGGTCAAGAGCAGGACGATCGATTCGAGCAGAGCCAGCCACGCTAAAAGGAAGGAAACCTCCGGCAGCGCGAAGGACAAGCCGGCCGCCGCGACGCCCAAAATCAGGATTGTGCCGGTCACGACGTCGTTCGCTCGAAGCTTAAACACGCGCTTGAAGATATTGATAACGATCGCCGAGAACAGTGCGGTGAGCGTGAGCGCACAGATCATCAAAAACGGCGACGAGAACGATATGCGGGTCAGCGCATGAATATCGACGGCACCGAACAGCGCGCCGAGCAGCGCGAACACATAATACGCGCCGTACATGAGCCCTACGCCGCCCGCGATCGCAAGCCCTTGCGCGGCGGCTCCGAGACCCGTCTTTTTAAAGGAAAACGCCTTTAATTTGACGTTGGCGAGGCTCGCGAGCAGCAGAACGCCCAAAATCAACGCGCCCAAAATGAATGCGACGGCGATCGGGTAATAGACGGTCATCAGCGTCAAATAGGTGAAATAGACGAGGTTTTCGCCCGCAGCCAGCCCATCCAATTCGTCCTTCGTCATAGCGCCGAAATGAGCGACCGTACGCAACAGGATATCGCCGTGTTGGCTGAGAAACCGCTTGCCGCCCGCGTTCAAAGCGTTGCCCAAATTATCGTTCGCGGTATGGTAATTTTCTCCGCCGCCGATATTGGCGAAATTGACGCCGGGCGTGTTCGTTCCCTGTTTGTAGACCGAGAAGTCGGTGCCGTTGGGCATGACCGAATAAATGAAATTCGCCAAAGAATTGGTGTAGATCGTCTTATTGATCTTGGCGTACTGCCGAACCACGCCGGCGTTACCGGAATTCGTTTCGAACATGATATCGGTACCCGACGTGCCGCGGCTCTCGAAATTGGCGATAAAGCCGACACGGTCGGCGACCGGCGCCGCGGCCGCCTCGTCCCCCCGCCAAATCGCCCCCTCGAACCCCTGAAATTTGCGGGACAGCGAAGCCCCGTACAGCCCGTTCTCTTCCCCGTCGGTAAAGACGAATACGACGTTGCTGTTCAATTCGTATTTTTCGGGATGCGCCGCCATATCCTTGATGACAACTAACATAGAAGCGACGGAGGACATATCATCGTGCGCGCCGGGACCCATCGGCACGCTGTCGTAGTGGGCCTGAATCACCACGGTTTTCGCGGTGTCGGCGTTGATCTTGGCCGGAAACGCGACGATGATATTTTGTAGGCGCAGGGGCCACCGGATCGAAACCGTGTCCCCGTCGGTGTCCTCCTTATCCTGATCGGCGTCGTAAACGTCGGCGTGGTACAGATAGGCGTCCTGCTCGTACCATGTGGGCAACCGTTTGCCCGTGCCGTCCGCATTTTCATGCCGGTATTTCGCGCTTTCGGCCGCGCCCCGATAAGTCGCGGTGTTTTTGGCGTTCTCCGTTGCCGCCGACGGATTGCCATCCGCCGTTTCGTAATAGACATTGTCACCCTTGGCGGGGCGGTCGAACGGATCGTAGGAGGAATACGCGCTGTCGGTTTTGTCGGGGATTTCCGTAGGCAAGTCTTTTTTATAGCGGGAATTTTCCTTGTTGTGCAAGACGACGCCCGCGCCGTTTGTGTCGTCCTCTAAAATCTTTTCGATTTCGTGCACGACGCGTTTATGCTCGCTCTCGTCGTAGACCGAATGCGGATTGCCGGACGCACCGATCAGTCGTTCCAAATAGCCCGCCGCCGTATCGACGGAAAAATCGCCGCGCGCCGTCCGCCCGCTTGCGTCGATCGTCGTGAAAACAAACAGCAAAACGGCCAAAAAGCCAATCGCAGAAAAATATATTCTCTTGAAAAGTTTCATCTTTGTACTCCCGTTGCGCCGTAATCATAAAGAGGACGCCTGCCCCTACGATAAAGCCGCTTATTATTTTATCACGAAAGGCGGCTTTTAGGCAAGCAAAATCCCCTATTATTTTTGCCCGCGAATCAACTTTTCAAAAATTTCTTGCCGCAGGAGTTCATTCTACGGGCTTTTTTCTTTAAGCAAGCGGGTCAATATAAGCCCTATAATAAGAAAACTGCCCGACTGAAAAAGAAATAAGCGGACAGAGTGCAAAGGGATCAAGCGAGGAATCCGTAGGATTCCGAACATGAACAAAGCGACACGCGTTATGAGAAAAGCGAAGTGCGCACCTCGCGGATAAAGCCCGACGCGCTGACCTGCCGAATCGGATGCGTTCCGACGTACAGCGGCGCGAGGTCGCCCGTCATCACGCCGCCGCCGATCGTTTCGGTCACGGCGTTTTCCAGCTTGTCCGCAAAAGCGGCGAGGCCGGGCAGATGATCGAGCTGCCCGCGTTTCCGCAAGGCGCCGCTCCAAGCGAAGATCGTCGCGACGCCGTTGGTGCCCGTTTCCTCGCCTTTCAGGTGCTTATAATAGTGGCGCGTGACGGTGCCGTGCGCCGCTTCGTATTCGTATTGTCCGCCCGGCGCGACCAACACGGAGGTCATCAGCGCGAGGCTTCCCATCGCCGAAGCCGCCATATCGCTCAAAACGTCACCGTCGTAGTTTTTCAGCGCCCAAACAAAGCCGCCCTCGGATTTGACCGCGCGGGCGACGCTGTCGTCGATCAGCATATATTCGTAGCGGATATTGTTTTGCCGAAACCGGTCGGAGAATTCCCCGGCGACTTCGGTGAAGATTTCCTTAAACCGACCGTCGTAGGTCTTGCTGATTGTGTCCTTCGTTGCAAACCACAAATCCTGTTTTTGATCGAGCGCGTAGGCGCAACAAGCCCGCGCGAACGCGTAGATCGATTTGTCGGTGTTGAACATGCCCATCAAAATACCGGGGCCGTCGAAGGTATGAATCGTCTTTTTGACCGTTTGGCCGTCCTTATAGGACAGGGACAATTCGGCGTCGGCCGCGCCCTCGACACGGATTTCCGCGCTCTTATAGATATCGGCGTAGGCGTGACGGGCGATCGTGATCGGCTTTTTCCAACCCGAAATATAGGGCGCGATGCCGTTTACCATGATCGGCGTGCGGAAAATCGTACCGTCCAATGCGGCCCTCAAGGTCGCATTCGGGCTGGCGTACAGCCGCTTCAATTTGTACTCGTCCATGCGTTGCAGGTTGGGCGTGATCGTCGCGCACTTGCAGCCCACGCCCCACTTCCGAATCGCTTCGGCGGCGTCCGTCGTGACCCGATCGTCGGTCCTATCGCGGTTGGGCAAGCCCAAATCATAATACTCCGTCTTTAAATCGACAAAGGGCAGGATCAATTCGTCCTTGATCCACTGCCACAGGACGCGCGTCATTTCGTCGCCGTCGAGCTCGACGATCGGATTCTTCATGACGATTCTTTTGGAATTCGAGATTGTTTTTTCGGTGTGAGGCATGTTTATGTTCTCCTTCTTTTCAATGCACAATTCACAATTCACGATGATTGTTATCGTCCTTTAACTGACCACTGGCCACTAACCACTATCCCTTAATTGTACATTGTGCCTTGTTACTTTCCAGTCTTCGTCGCCCGCGCCGCCTGCGATACCACGTCCGTCTTATAAGCGTATTGCAATCCGGCTTTTAAGCCGTGCTCGCATCCGGCAAAGTAAACCAAGCGGTCGATCAGCTGCGGGAACTCCACGCCCTCGCGTTCCCAAAAATAGAAACTCAAAGAGCCCGGAATTGTATTCACCTCATTAATATAAACGGTTCCGGTCTTTTTGTCAACCAGAAAATCCACGCGCACGACGCCTTTTGCGTTCAAAGTCCGAAAAACCCGTTCAGTGGCCTCCCGCACGGCGTCCCGAACCGCTGGCTCGATCCTCGCGGGAAGCTCGCGCTTTAAGCCGTGCATGCCGATCTTGCCGCCGCCGGCCGCGTTCTCCTTTCCGTTTTGCCCACCGCTTCTATCCCCTTTGCCGCCGCTCATGTATTTGTCTTCGAACGTTAAAAATTCGTGCCACGCCGCGGGCCGCTCGCATTCCGAAATTTTAACGTCGTTCTCGATTCCCAATGCCGAGCAGTTCAGTTCAAAGAAATCCGTAAGGCCGCGTTCGACCAAAACGCGCCGATCGAACGCGGCCGCCGTCGCGACCGCCGCCCGCAACGCGGAACGATCGGGGCAAACCGATATCCCGATGCTGCTGCCCAAATTCGCAGGCTTGACAATACAAGGATACCCCGCGGCTTTTTCGGCCCGATCCAAACACGCTTCCGGCCCGCGCTCGAATTCCCCCGCCGTAAACCATGCGAATTCGGTCACGGGCAAGCCCAACCCTTTGAACAGAAATTTAGAGACAATCTTATCCATACACGCCCCCGATGCCTGCACATTGCACGAGGTATAGGGCACGCCGGACAGCTCGAGCAGGCCCTGCAGCGCGCCGTCCTCGCCGTTTAAGCCGTGCATGCACAGCAAGGCGGCGTGTATGCAGATCACGGGCTTGATCCTGCCCGGTTTCGCGCGGCGGTACAAGACAGGGCTGCCCGGCGTTAAAAGCACTTCCGCGCCCTTTGGCACCGCGCCGCTCGCGAAGCTTTGTAAGCGGTCGTATCCCCGCCCGTGCCGCCACACACCGTCCGGCGCGATATACACCGGAAAGATTTCGTATTTCCCGCGGTCAATATTCGCGATCGCCTGCTGCGCCGTGATGATCGAGATTTCGTGCTCGCACGAACGCCCGCCGAAAAAGATGACAAGGTTTTTTTTCATGTTCGCTCCTCGTAAATGGGACTTGCGGTTTTGTAAAAAAGTTTCCCCCGCGCCCCTTTCTAAAAATTTTAGTAAACTATACTTTATATGCTTCCGTACCCGTTTTCGTTCACGAACCGCTGCCCTCCTCCACGACGCCGGCATAACCTTTTTTGACGACATTTTAATGTCATTTTAATGTCATTGCGTACCCGCAGGGCACAGGCGCCGAATGTATAATGAGGCGTGGCAATCTCATCCTTTTTAATCGGTTGGGATTCCACGGGGCGCTGTTCGCGCCCCTCCGAATGACACGTCAAACGTGTTGCTCTCTCTTTTATTACGCTATTGTGCGTCATATCGAACGCCCTCTTCTCCCTTCCCCAAAAAGGTTATGCTCTCGCCGCGAGCTGACCGCTGACCACGAACCGTCCGCGCCGCATATATTGATGATATGACCCTTTTTGCCACCGCGCTCGCCGTAAACGCGCTGATCCTGTGCGTGTATTCCAAGCGCCCGCTACATATTTTACAGTTGAACAATTACCGCTCCGGAGAATATTTCGCGCACCTGTGGCGGGAAAAGCGGAAATTTGTTCCCGAATTCGCCGTATCGGCCGGCGGCGCGGCGGCCGCCCTTGCTTTTTATTTGTTGTTTCCAAAGCATGAAATCGGATTCTATTCGATCGGTTTGTCGCCGTATTTTTCGGCGGCGATCGGTTTAACGCTGAAAACGCTGCTCGTCAAAACCAAAAAGCCGCCCGTCTTTACCGCCCGCCTGAAACGATTGTACGGTATCCATTGCGCTTCGATCGTTCTCCTCCACGCGCTGTATATAGCTTTATCCTTTATTTTCAGTTTTCAGTTTTCAGTTTTCAGTTCCTATATCCTCGTGCCCTGTACCCTGTTCGCCCTCCCCCCCCTCGCGGCCCTGTCCGCGCTTGCCGCCGCGCCGGTTGAAAATCGGATCAACCGCCGTTTTATCCTTGCCGCCCGACGCAAGCTCGACACCATGCCGGATTTGATTCGGATCGGGATCACGGGCAGCTTCGGCAAGACCAGCGTGAAAAACTTCCTCGCCGCTATGCTTGCCGGAACCTTCAAGGTATGCGCCAGCCCCGCCAGCTTTAACACGCCGCTGGGCCTCGCAAAAACCGTCAACGAAAACCTAAAACCGGACGACCGCATTTTGATTGCCGAAATGGGCGCGCGCAAGGTCGGCGATATTCGGGAATTGTGCGCGCTGATCCGCCCGCAATACGGGATTCTGAATATCGTGGGGGTGCAGCATTTGGCGACCTTTAAAACCGAGAAAAATATCCTGCGCGCTAAATACGAGCTGATCGAGGGGCTCGCCCCGCCCGCGTTGGCCGTCTTTAATTGCGACGGCGAAAAGACCGCCCTGTTATACGAGCGGTACAGCGGCGAAAAACGCGCCGTCGGCGGCGCGCCCGTTCACGCAAAGGCGCGCGATCGCGACGATTCCTACGGTCGGTATGACTTGTCCTATAAAAACGTCAGGACGACCGCCGAAGGCTCCTCCTTTACCCTGCGATACGGGGAACAAAATATACGATGCGCGACGCGCCTTTTAGGCGAACACAACGTGAGCAATCTATGCGCCGCCGCCGCGCTTGCCCTCGAACTCGGCGTGCCCGCAAGCGCGATAGCGGAAGCGGTTAAAACCGTCGCACCCGTTCCGCACCGTTTGGAGCTGATTCGATCGGGCGGCGGCGTCACGGTGATCGATGACGCATACAATTCCAATCCAGACGGCTTTCGCGCCGCCGTGTATGTTTTGTCCCGTTTCGCGGGCGGCAGGCGGATATTGATCACGCCGGGCTTTGCGGAAATGGGCGCGAAAACGCGGGAAGAGAACCGGAACGCGGGAGCCTGCGCGGTATCGGGCGCGGATATCCTGCTCGCTCTCGGTTCGGGCGGCTCCGACCTTGCGGACGGTTGGCTGTCGGCAAACGGCGCGGCGGACGGCGTTTTCGTCCTGCCCGATCTGAACGCGGCCGCGGAATGGATCAAACGAAACGCGCGGGCGGGCGACGCGGTGTTGTTCGAGAACGACATACCGGATTTCTGATAACTGAAAACTGAAAACTGAAAATGATTGATCTGTCGCTGAATGAACTTTTATTATGCTATAAGTTCCCTTACCGCCGACAAACTGTCCGTTACGATTATTCGATCGAAATTTTCAGTTTTCACTTTTCATTTAAACAAACTATGTTTATGACAATCGAAAATCAACCGATCCGCTACGAAACCGCGGGCGTCGGAAGAACCGTGGTTTTCCTGCACGGTTGGGGCGGAGGTATAGCCGGCTTTCAGGGCTGTTGCAACATCCTGTCCGAGGATTTCCGCACCGTCAATTTGGAATTGCCGGGCTTCGGGCAAAGCCCCCCGCCCGCGTACCCGTTCGACGTCGGAGATTACGCGCGCATCGTCATCAAATTTATACAAGCGGTGTGCGGCGGCCCCGTTTCTGTCGTCGGGCATTCGTTCGGCGGGCGGATCGGCCTGATTTTGGCGGCCGATTTTTCCGAATACGTGGAAAAAGTCATTCTGATCGACAGCGCGGGATTAAAGCCGCGCCGGGGCTTACGCTATTTTTGGCGCCTGCGACGCTATAAATGGGCGAAACGGTTGGTCAAACGGAAGCTCCTCGATCCGAAACGATTGGAAAAATACGGCTCGGCGGATTGGCGCGCGCTGTCCCCCGCCCTGCGCGAAACCTTTAAAAAGGTCGTCAACCGCCGTCTCGACGTTTACGCCGCCCGTATACGGATTCCGACGCTGATTTTGTGGGGCGCGAAAGACAGGGATACGCCGATCTATATGGCGAAGCGGTTGCATAAACGAATCAAAAACAGTGCATTGCACATTTTTCCCGAAGCGGGACACTATTCGTATATCGATTGTTTTCGGGAAAGCAACGGGATCATGCGGACTTTCTTAAGTAAAAATTGAAAACTGAAAACTGAAAACTTCGGTCAAATATCCGTAAAAGAAAATTTGTCGGCGGGTAGGAAAAACTGAAAACTGAAAACTGAAAATTGAAAACTGAAAACTGAAAACTTCGGTCGAATATCCGTAAAAGAAAATTTGTCGGCGGGTAGGAAAAACTGAAAACTGAAAATTGAAAACTGAAAACTTCGGTCGAATATCCGTAAAAGAAAATTTGTCGGCGGGTAAGGCACGTAAAGCATAATAAAAGTATCTTCTTCGACAGATCAACAATTTTCAGTTTTCAGTTTTCATCTTTCAGTTCACAGCGACCCGTTACCTCTAAACGGTACAACGCCGCATTCCCGCCGTCCGCATAATACCCTTTGCGCACGGCGGTTTTTTGAAATCCAAACTTTTCATATAGACCGATCGCGGCGCGGTTCCCCTCGTCGACCTCTAAACGGATCTCGGCGCAAAGCCTGCTCTGCGCCCAATCGGCCAAATCGCGCAACAAAATCTCGCTGAAATTCAACCGCCGATAGGCGCGCCGCACCGCCACGGTTTCCAACTCGCATACGTCCGCCGCCGCGCGCGCGATCAAATAGGCGCACGCCAAACCGCCGTCGCGGATACAAACGGCGCGCGCCGCCGAATCGCGGATACGGTTCAAAATCATTTCTTGAGTTTCGGGATTTGTGAAATACCGCCCCTCGAGCGCGGCGATTTGCTCCGCGTCGTCCGGCGTCAGCCTGTCGACGGATAGTTTAAATTCCCCCGCCGCCTGCGGGTTGGCTAAATATACGGGCTTCAATTCCCCCTGCGTAAGAAACTCTTTCGCGGCGATTTCGGCCTGAAAGCATGTCCGCATATCCTCATGCGACTTTAAAAGAACGGAATTGACGGCGAGCGCGCGCAAGCCGGGCACGGCGGTCAGCATTCCCTTTACGGTCGCGATGCCGATCCGAATCCCTGTAAAGCTGCCGGGGCCGGTCACGACGCCGACGGCTTGCAGGTCGGACAGGCGGCAACCGGCCTCTTTTAACAGGCTTTCGACGGCGGGCATAAGCGTTTCCGAATGCGTCAATTCCGCCCGTTCGCAATGAGTATAAGCCTTGCCGCCGCGAACAAGTAAGATTTGCAAATATTTGTCGGTGGTGTTAAACGCTATATAATCCATTTTTTCAAGAGTTAAGAGTTAAATAAGTGAAAACTGAAAACTGAAAATTGAAAATTGTTGATCTGTCGAAGAAGATACTTTTATTATGCTTTACGTTCCTTACCCGCCGATAAATTTTCTTTTACAGCTAATCGACCGAAATTTTCAGTTTTTCCTTACCCGCCGACAAAGCCGTTTTTACGGATATTCGACCGAAGTTTTCAATTTTCAGTTTCCACTTATTGTCGCAGGTCAATATTTTTCATCTTTCGGTTATTGCGATTCTCCTCGCTCCGCTTTCGGGCGTTATCCGCACCTTTACGGCGTTTCCGGGCAGCAACGCGCCGATATTCTCCGGCCATTCCACGACGCAAACGGTGTCGGGACAGCCGAAATTTTCATGCAAGCCCAAACTGCGGGCGTTTTGTTCGTCCACGCGATACATATCGTAATGACACAGGCGCAAGCGGCCGCCGCCGTACTCGTTCATGACGATAAAGGTCGGGCTTGTGATCTCGTCCTTTATGCCTAAACCTTGGGCGATCCCCTTGGCGAATACGGTCTTGCCCGCGCCCAAATCGCCGTACAGCGCGATCACCGCGCCACCCGTCAACGTTTTAGAAAAATCCGCGGCCGTTTTCCTCGTCGCGGCCGCGGATTTTGTATGGAATATCCGTGCTTCCGGCATAGCCCGCCCGTTATTCTTTCTCGGCGTCCGCCGCCTGCGCCGCTTCTTCCGCCTCTTTTCCGGCGATCGTTTCGGCCGCCGGTTCCTCCGGTCGGACACCTTGTTCTTCCGTCTGTTCCCCGTCAAACTCGTGTGCTTCCCGTTCCTTCTCGCGCTCCTTGGCCTCGCGCTTTTCCACGCGGTCCGATTTGGCGCCTTCCTCCGCGATCTCGGCGGCATGCGAGGTGCCGATGCGCGTCGCGCCCGCTTCGGCTAAACTGCGCGCCTGCTCGTAGGTTTTGATCCCCGACGCAGCCTTGACCTCGCAGTGCTTCATGTCGTTTTTATTGGACATTTCGGCCAGTTGCGCTTTGACCGACCGCAGCATCAGCGCGA
Organism: Clostridia bacterium; assembly: GCA_026001225.1. GTDB lineage: Bacteria > Bacillota > Clostridia > Christensenellales > DUVY01 > BNZQ01. The sequence goes on along the minus strand of BNZQ01000004.1, from coordinate 745 downwards.
CATGTTCGGGCGTAGCGTGACCCGCAAAGCCCGTGCCCGTCTTAACGAAGCGCGCGCCCGCTTCGACACAGATCTGACACGCCTTGACGATTTCCTCCTCGGTCAAATACGAGGTTTCCAAAATCACCTTGACCAAGCGGCCTTTTTTGACGGCCCTGACGATCTTTCCGAGCTCGCCCGCGATATATTTCCAATCGCCCTTTTTCACGGCGGAAAGGCAGATCACAACATCGATCTCGTCCGCGCCCTCCTTGACGGCGCGCTTGGTTTGGTACAGCTTGACCTTGGTCAATTCCTCGCCCAAAGGGAAGCCGACGACCGTGCAGACCTTGACCGTGGTGTCCTTCAGCTGTTTCTTGCAAGCCCTGACGTGCAGGGGATTGACGACCACAGCCTTAAACTTATAGTTCAGCGCGTCCTCGCACAGCTTTTGCAGCTCCTCGCCCGTTACGACGGGCTTCAAAAGCGTGGAATCGATCATGCTCATCAGCTCATTATAGTCATATTCGACTTTCATTTTCTCCGTGACCTCCGTTTTGATATATTCGATATAAGTATACCACAAACGCGCCGTGTTTGTAAACGGAAAAAAGCAATTCTTTTATGTCAAACCTTTTTGGCAAGTTGTAAAATGGAGAGCAACGGGACAAGAGAAGACCCACGAGGTTGATTCTTTGGTACAATAGTGTTGAAGAGGCACAAAAAGTATCAAAGGAGGGACCTAACGTGGGTCAAGAAGATTGTA
>BNZQ01000003.1 GCA_026001225.1 Clostridia bacterium | reverse complement strand
TCGTCGTGCCGTTCTTTTATATTCTGTCCACCAGCTTTAAGACGCTGGAAGAGGCGACCGGCGCCACCGTGACGATCCTGCCGCGCACCAACAACTTTATCGAGAATTTTAAGACCGTGTGGACGAACCCGAAGTACATGTTCTTCCGCACGTTCCTCAATACGTTTTTGGTCTTTATCTTAAAAACCGCGGGCGCGCTGATCAGTTGCAGCGTCGCCGCCTACGGCTTCGCGCGGTTTAAGTGCCGTTTAAACAGCTTTGTCTTTATGTTGTTCATCGCGGTGCTGTTCGTTCCCGGCGAGTTGATGGGCATTCCGTTCTACGAGGCTATGGTGCAATTGGACCTGCGTTACAGTACGATCTATCTGCCCATGTGGATGGGCGCGTGGTTCGGAATCGACGTGACGATCCTCTTTTTGTTCCGGCAGTTCTTCACGAGTACGCCCTCGTCGCTGGTGGACGCCGCCAAAATGGACGGTTGCGGCGAGTTCGGCGCGTTTTTCCGTATCGTCCTGCCGTTGGCCAAGCCGATCGTCATCACGACGGTCATTCTCTACTTCGTGGGAACCTATAACGACATCTACGGCCCGACGCTGTATATAAAGGCCAACGATTATACGCATAAAATGATCGCGCAGACCATCGGCATCTTCGAGGGCATGTTTAACGCAGGCGGCAAGGATTATTTGGTGCCGTGGAATTACGTGGCTATGGCGACGCTGCTCGCGATCGTGCCGGTCGTTTTCTTCTTCGGCCTCGCGCAGCGGTATTTCGTGGAGAGCTTTGTCGGAAGCGGGATTAAGGGCTGAACGAAATAAAGGAAATATAAAATGTTCAATATTTGTGAAACGCCCGCGCCGGTGAAGGAATTGCTGGCGGAATACCGGGAAAGAAGGAAAATTTACCGAACCGATAAAATCGCGTTTGAGGGCGCGGAGGGCGACGTGTACAATATCAGCGCGCCCTTTGCCGACAGGGGCGAAACCGTGATCGCGGGGCGCGTCGAACGGCGCGACAGCGAAATATCCTGCGTCCGGTTTTTTCGGCGGACGGCGGCGGGGCGGTACGCCGCGACGGTTGCGCGCGCGTTGGTGCGGTTGCAGGATCCGTGCGTCGCGCGGCTCGGCGGCGCGTTGCTGATCGGCGGCACGCAGATCGACACAAGTCCCGCCGACGACGGGCAGATCGTGGGCTGGCGCACCGCTTATTTGAAGGGGCCGGACACGGAAAGCTTACAATTTTGGCGCGTCGGCCCGCATTTTATGAAGGACGTGCGTTTGCTGGAATATAAAAAGAGGCTGCTCGTTTTTACGCGTCCGCAGGGCGGCGCGCACGGCGTGGGCAAGATCGGCACGCTGCTTTTGGACGATCCGGAGGACTTCAATCATATCAGCGCGGAGCGGGCGAAAATTCACCGTTCGCATTTCGTCGACGGAGAATGGGGCGGCGCGAACGAGCTGCATATCTTAAAGAACGGGCTGATCGGCGTTTTGGGGCATATCGCCTGTATGCACGCCGACAAATCCAAGCATTATTACAGCATGGCGTTTGGCTTCGATCCCGAAACACAGGCTTGCTCCCGCGTAAAGATCATCTGCGAGAGGCGCGATTTAAAGGAGGGCGCGGCCAAACGCCCCGACTTAACCGACGTGCTGTTCACGGGCGGATTGCTCCGCGGCGGGGACGGCACGGCCGAGCTGTATACCGGCGTGTCGGACGCGGAGGCGCATTACGCCGTCATCGACGACCCGTTCCGCGAGTACGAGCTTGGATAGATAAAATTTTCAGAAAGGGGGATTACGGGAAAAAACTTTTAAATCTTCGATTTCAAACCGTCGTCACCTCGGTCATATGCAAACTGCGTTTGCCCGCGACTCTCGGTTTCTCGGTGTGTGTATAAAGAAGTTTTCCCCCGTACCTCTTTTCAAAAAACTTTAACTTAAAAAAAGGAGTCGACAATGAAGTTAAAAATCAAAACAATGGGTATCGTTTTAGCGGCGCTGCTGACGGTTTCGGGGCTGGGCTTGAACGGCTGCCTGAAAAAAGAAGCATACGCCAACCCGACGCAAAAGACGATCTTGCAGGTGGACAAAATGCCCGCGCGCGCGTCCGACTATAAGTTGCTGGATTTTAAGCAAAAAGGGCTCGACGTGGACGCGGTGCTGTTCGATTTCGCCAAAAAGGAAACGACGGATCCGTACAATTACGAAACGATGGGCCCGATCGGTTATTGGGACAAATCGAAGGTGGACCAGGAGAACGGTTTCCTTTATTTCGGCTTTCCGTCCTATATCGGCAGCCCGCAAGCGGGCATGAACGGCGCGCAGGAGGGTATCACGGTGTTGGCTGCGCTGTGGGCGGCCACGGCGGCGGGGATCGACAAGAGCGCGCAGAGCGTGGGCGGCGGGAAAACCTATGATTTTATCCGCATGACCGAAGCCTTTTTAAACAAGGAGCCTGAAAATTTTATTTTGAACCGGATACAGACGCGCACGGGGCAGACCTTTTGGTACGAGGTCTATCCGCAGATCGAGTTCATACGGCTGCACCGGCTCTATCCGAACGAGACGTGGATGCGGGATATTATTGTGGCGGGCGCGGAAAAATGGCACGGCGCGCTGCCCAATTTTAAGGATTTGGAGGGCAACGTGTCCTTTGAGTTCACGTCCTACGATTTTCAGACGAACAGACCGATCTACAACGGCCGGTGGAACGAGCCCCCGAACGGCGGTTTGGCGATGATCTTTTATTACGCCTACACGCTGACGGGCGAGGAGAAATATTTGGACGACGCGCGCTTTGTGCTGGACTATTTGCAAAATTGGGAGAAGAGCTCCTATTACGAGATTTTGCAGGATTACGCCTGTTACGTCGCGGCCGTGCTGAACGCCCGCCACGGCGCGAACTACGACATTCAGAAATTCGTCAACGTTTCCTTCGAGGGGCAGACCGATTTCCGCGCGTCGACGCAGGTCGTCAACGCCAAATGGGGCGATTACGACGCGTACGGCCTGATGGCGTTCGCCTACACCGATATGAGCGGCGCGGGCTACGCCTTCGCGATGAACACTTGGCATATGGCGGTCACGCTGGCGAATGCGCTGCGCTATGACCCGCGCTTTGCCGACGATATCGGCAAATGGTTCATGCATATGGCCAACAGCTCGCGGATTTTCTTCGGGAACGAATTGCCGCTTGCCAACCAAAGCTGCCCGACCGCCGCGCCGTCCGACCCCGGCAAGGCGATCGCTTACGAGGGCGTGAAAAGCTCGCAGGGCGACCGAGGTCCCTACGCGATGGGCGACCAGCTGGCGATGAACTGGGGCGGCCAAACCGACTACGGCATCTACGGCGGCGCGCACGTCGGTCTTTTGGGCGGCTTGATCGCGGCGACCGACGTGCCCGAAATCCTGCGCGTCGATTTGACAAAGCTGGATACTCTGCGGCAGGACGGCGATTATCAGCAGTATTTGTATTACAATCCCTACGGCGCGGAAAAGACGGTCACCGTTTCCCTGCCGGGGCCCGTTCAGCTGTACAATACGGTCACCCGCGCCGTGGCGGCGGAATCGGCGGACGGCGCGTATAAATTGACGTTGCCGGCGGGCTCGGCCGCGATCCTCGCCTTGTTGCCCGTCGGCGCGGCGGTCGAAACCGAACGGGGCGTCGTCAAGGCGGGCGGGAAGCAGGTGGCCGTCGTCAAACCGGCCGTCAATATTCTGTCGCCGGAAACGCCGAAAACGACCTTGAAGAGCGCGACCGAATTTAAATTCTCGGTGTCCGCGCCCGCGGGCGATCCGGTCAAGACGATGAAGATCACTTTGGGCGGCAAAACGATTCACGAGGGCGCGCCGGTGACCTCGGTTACGGCGGCGGGCGTGTTCGGCGCGGTGCCCAAGGGGACGCAGAATTTGGTCGCGGAGATCGAAACCGAAAGCGGCCTGAAAGATATCGCGATGCTGCGGATGCGGAAATTATAGAAAAACCGCGCGGTTATAACCGACGGGAATCCTTCGCTTTGATCAAAATGACAAAAAAAGTAAAAAACGAGGTGAAATGGTAAAATGACGAAACTGACGTATAAGGCGTTGGACAAGGTTCTGGCGCGCGACCCTTCGCCGGGGCCGGTGCCGATGTACGAGCACGGGATCGACTATCCGGTGATCGCGGAGATCATGGGATATACCGATCCGATCGACCTTTCCCAACGGAGCGGTCTCTTGGAATTTTGGCGGCGGTGGATCAATTTTTACGATCAAATGGGGTATCCCTATGTGTCGGTGGAAATGTCCCCCAAATTTCCCACGTTGAACATGCTGGCGGGCAAGAGCGCGTCCGATACGGTGACGCGGGGCTATGTCAATGAAAACGAGGGCGTGATCAAGACGCTGGACGACGCGCGCGATCCCGCGCTTTGGAAGAGCGCGGACGACGTGTTCGACTACGCGTTGTTCGACGATATTTTAAAGCTTGTGCCGCCGCACATGAAGGCCGTGGGCGGCGCGAGCGGCGGGCCTTTCGAGCACGCGACCTTTTTGATGGGGCTGGTTCCGTTTTGTTTGGCTATTTACGAGGAGCCCGAAACGGTCGATGTCTTGCTTGAATCCATATCCACGCGTTTGGACGGGATCGCGGAACGGTTGGTTAAACGCGAAAAGCTGGGGATTTACCGCTTCGGCGACGATTTGGGGTACAAGAGCAACACGATGATCTCGGTCGACATGCTCAAACAATATATCTTCCCGTGGCAGAAAAAGATCGTCGGGACGGTGCACAAGGCGGGCAAGAAATTCCTGTTGCACAGCTGCGGACAGTTGAAGGACGTTATGGATATCCTGATCGACGACGTGGGGATCGACGCCAAGCACTCCTTCGAGGACGTGATTCTGCCCGTGGAGCGGGCCAAGGCGTTGTGGGGCGACCGCGTGGCGATCATCGGCGGCATCGACGTTGACTTTTTGTGCCGCGCGGACGAGGCCGCTATCAAAAAGCGCACGATCGAGGTCTTGAAAAAGTGCTCCGAGGGTGGCGGGTATGCCGTGGGCAGCGGCAATACCATCACCAGCTATATGCCGCCGAAGAACTATCTCGCGATGACGGAGGCCGTGAAGGAGTTCAACGGCGTGAAAGGTTGAGTTTTTTCGGGAAATAGTATACACTGTATGTCGGGGGCGGCGACGGCCGTCCGAAGTGAGGAAATGTCAAAGGTTTCGATGCAAGATATAGCCGACCGGTTGAAGATCACCAAGATGTCGGTTTCCAAAGCGTTGCGCGGCAGCGAGGGCGTCAGCGAGAAGCTGCGCGCCGAAATTTTGGCGGCGGCCACGGAGATGGGCTATGACGTCAAGAGGGCGAAGAATACGCCCTTTTTGAAGGACTATCATTTCGCTTTCGTCGTGCGCAAACGGTTTTTTGAAAAGGGCGAGGATTTCTATACCAAAATTTACCACCATTTGTCGGATCGCTGCCTGCTCAACGGTTGCAGCTTGACCTTGTTTGTGCTGTACGAGGATTTCGAGCGGGACTGCCGGCTGCCGGAGGCGTTCAGGCCGGAGAAATACGACGGCATCTTTATCGGCGGGCAGGTGGACAAGGTCTATTTTTTTCTGTTGGAAAATCTAAAAAAGCCCGTCGTCGCGATCGACTTTTACTATGACGAGAGCGTTTGCGACTGCGTGCTGTCCGATAACTTTTACATGGGCTATTCCGCCACCAACCACCTGATCAAAAACGGGCACAGGGATATCGGCTTTTTGGGCGTGCAGCCGATGCCCAGCAGCGTGCAGGATCGGTTCTACGGCTATATGAAAGCGTTGCGGGAGCACGGGATCGAATACGATCCGGCGCGCCTCATGACGAATTACGACGCCAAAGCGTCGGTGCATACCGTGCACATGCGGCTGCCCGACAGGCTGCCCGACGCGTTCGTGTGCGATTGCGACATGGCCGCCTATTATTTGTCGCTCACGTTGAAAGCCGTCGGCCGCGGCGTGCCGGACGGCGTTTCCCTGATCAGCTTTGACGATACCGCGATCGCGGCGGAAATGCGGCCCCGCCTGTCCACCTTCAATATCGACAAGGCGGCGTTTGCGGGCTATTCCTTCGAGCAAATGACCCGACGTTTAGCCGATCCGTCGCAGCCGTTCCGCCGCGTTTACGTGCCCGTTCATTTGAAGCTGCGCGATTCCGTCCGCGACATGAATTTTTTTAAAAAAGGCGTGTTCGATTGGCAGCTTTCCGGCTTCGGTTGGACGGACGGCGACGGCGGCCCCGAAAGGTTTTGGGGAGGCTTCCCGCGCGAAGTCCCCGCGGATTACGCGTTTCCCGATTGGGCGCTCGCGCCGGCCGAAAAATATGCGGGCAATCCGGTTTTCGCGCCGGACGCCGCGTCCTGGGACTGCGGCAATATCAGCGGCGGCGTGCATAACGGCTCCGTTTTAAAAAAAGACGGCTTGTTTTGGTATATCTATCGCGGCGAAATGCCTTTTTCGGGGAAAACGCGGGAAGGGCGCGCCCTGAATGTCGATTATGTCTGCGATATCGGCCTCGCTTCGAGCGCGGACGGCGTTCGCTTTACGCGGCGCGGCGGCCCCTTGTTCCGCGCGGGGGAGGAGCCGGAGATCAGCTTCGAGGACGTTTGCTGCGTCGAGCGGGATGGGACGTATTACCTTTTTTGCAACCGTTGGGATTGGAAAAATCCGTCCGACCCCGCGAAGAACGGCGTTTATTTGGCCGTATCAAGCGATTTATTGCATTGGGAAAAGAAAGGGCTCGTTTTCCCCGACGCGCGCCGGATCCACCGCAACGCTTGCGTCTTGCAGAATACGCACAACCGCGCCGTCGCGATAAACGGCGAATATATCATGTATATCAACGACGGATTGGCGGCGGTTTCGCGGGATTTGATCCGATGGGAAAGCCGCGAAACGGGCGCGCACTGGCCGGGCGGCGAGGGCTGCTTTGCTTTGACCGATCACGGCGGAAGCGGGGATATCGTCCTGTTTACCGGCGGGCACCATACCGGACGGTTCTATGCGGTCGGGGAGGCTCTGTTTAAACGGGACGCTCCCTTTACGTGCCGGGATTATCTGTTAAAGCCGGTTTTGGCCGCCGACCCGTCGATTCCCTATGAGAGCGGCTTCGACGCGGAAACCGGTAAAAAGCAAATTTCGCGTTGGCGGGACACGGTCTTTTTCACCGGCTTGACGGAGCACGAAGGGAAATTGCGGCTCTATTACGGCGGCGGTGAATATTACACCTGCTTGGCCGAAATTCGCTTGAAAGGACATGCATCGCCGGATTCGGGCTACGTTTGATTCGCCGCCTCGGTCATGTAGGGGGGTCTACGCTCCCTTCGGCGGCTCATCAACTGTTGTCCGACTGCGGCGCGCATGTCCTTTCAAGAATTTTTGAAAGGATAGGAAAATAATAGATAATAGGGGACAGGGGACAGGGATCGGTCAATAGAACAATGTCCACGCTATGCTGTCATTAGACTTGTACCTGTTCCCCGTTACCTCACAAAAAAGGGGTTTTTTATGAATCGTTTATCGGCGGAATTTATCAAAGAATCGGAAGCGTATTACAGGGAGGCCGCAAAGCATACGCCCGCGCCCGAGGTGGAGCGGCTGTCGGCCTTGGATTTCTGCGCGCGCTACGACGAGCCCGCGCCGTGGCGCGTCGGGCCGTTTGTCCCCGCGCCCGATATGACGTTTCAAATGAAAGGGCAATGGCGCGATCCCTTGGATTTCGGCTGGCGGAGCGGCTTTGTGTTTAATCCGTCGCTGATTCCCGACGCGGGAAAGCTGTATATGTTTTACCGCGCCGCGCCGCACAAGGAAACGATGAGTTCGCGCATCGGTCTGGCCGTCTATGAAAACGGCAAGGGCTGGACGGATTACGGGCGCAATCCGGTGATTTTCCCCGAATACGAACACGAGGTCGTGTCAACGGAGGACCCAAAGGTCTACCGCGCGGGCGGCCGTTACGTTCTGTTTTACAACGGGATATGGAAAACGGCCGAAAAAAATCCAAGCGTGGCGGTGGACATGTGTTGTGCGGTCTCCGACGATTTGTTGCATTGGGAAAAACGGGGAATCGTCGTGCCGCGCGAGATTTCCAAGCTGTGGGTCAAGGCCGCCGTGATCCCCAAGGACGCGGAGGGTAACGCCGTCAAGCTGAACGGCAAATACTTAATGTATATCAGCGAGGGTTGCGGAGGCGTGCAGTATATCGGCCTGTCCGACGACCTGCTGCACTGGGAATTCGAGCCGAAAACCTATTTGGACGTTTCCGCGATGGGCGCGCTCTACGAGGTCGCGTGCGCGATTCCCTCCGAAACGAACGACGATTTGGTGCTGGATTTCTTTTACAGCGACAAGCGGGGGCAATACGCGGCGGGGCAGGCTCTGTATTCGCAAAAAGCCCCCTTTACGCAAAAGGCTTTGGCGGCCGGCGGCTGTTTGAGTTGGGGCGGCCTCGTCAGATTCGGCGGCCGCCGGATATTCGCGCAGGGCTGGGACGCGAAGGACGGCGAAAATATCATGTATTTTTACGAATGCCTCCGCTGATAAAAAATTCCCCTCCGTCGGAGGGGTGCCCCTGAAAGGGGCGGGGTGGTTTCGCGTTGCGCCGTCGGCGCGCTCAACAAGGTATCATCAGAAAAATAAATACGGGATATGGCAAAAAAACGGTTGACAAAAGCGGCGCCGATCTGTTATACTATTTCAATTGGTTAGCATATGCTAATCAAAGAAAAGGAGGTGTCGACAAGATAAAGGTTATGCCGTTGCCCCGATAAAAGAAAAAATGAATTGCAAAAAAACAATTGACATGATATAATACATATGATATACTATCTCCAATATACTTAAAACATATATACATAATATGTTTTAAAGGACGAAACGGGACGGTTTTAAACAAGTCCCGAACGGAGGATAGGAATCATGAAAAGAGCGGGCGCGAGGCTTTTAATGCGGATTCGATGTAGCGGCGCGTAGGAACGCGGCATAAGAAACTATAAGGGACGCTTGCGCGGGAAGCGAGGCGTTCGGGGCTGAAACGGGGTACCCCGTTTCGTTTTGTAAAACAAGGTTTTACAAAAAAGCGGTTCGGTGCGAAATTCGGACGTTTAAAAAAAAGAACGACAAATCCGCGGCGGCCGATACTTGCAAAAAACAACGGGCAATAGCAAACAATAAAAAGAACGAACAATAGCAAAAAATAAAAAAGGGAACAAGGAAACATCATTATGAAAAAGAAATTTATCGTTTTATGCGCCGTTATGGCGATATTCGCTTCGGTTCTGTTCTTCGCGGGCTGCGCGAATACGGATGGCGGCGACAAAGGGCCGACGGGTACGTTCGCTTTGAGCGAAACCTCGGTGACGTTCACGGCGGCGGGACAGACCCAAAAGATTACGGCCAAGAAAGGCGACACGGCGGTGACGGACGTGACGTGGACGAGCGCGAACGAAGCCGTCGCGACGGTGGCGGACGGTGTGATCACGGCGGTCTCCAAGGGCGACGCGGCGATCACCGCAAAACGCGGCGACGATTCGGCTACGGTTGCCGTCAAGGTCGAGATCGCGCCCACGCTGACGGCCGGTACGACGTACCGCGCGACCTTCCTCGGCGGAATGGGCGGCTCGACCTTGATCGCGATCGACCTCGAAGTGACCGAGGCGGGGACGGCGAAGGTTTACAGCACGTCGGGAACGGGAGCAAAAACCTATCGCGGTACGGCCTCCTACACGTTTAAAAAGGTATCCGAGCTGACACAGGCGCAAATCGACACGCTGACTAAAAAGAATGAGGACAGCGAGGAAACGGCGGCCAATATCGACGTCGCGACGCTGGCGGGCAAATATGCGGCGGTTTTGACATACACGGCGTATCCCGAAGGAACGATTCTGTCGGGCGACTATGCGGGCAAAACGATCACCCAATTCGCGGCGGAGGCGTATCCCGGCGGCTTGCAGGTGATTCTGTTGGTCGATACGATCGACGGCGCGAACGCGGCCGCGAAGTTTTCGACGAAATTCAACAATAAATTCACCTATCTGACGACGATGGGAACGACCCGCGCCGCAGCTCCGCTGGAATTCGAGGCTTTGGCGCCGTCTTTGACGGTGGGAACGAATTACCGCGCGACTTTTTTAGGCGGTATGAACGGTTCGACTTCGATTGCGATCGACCTTGAAGTTACCGCGGCGGGAACGGTACAGGTTTACAGCACGTCGGGAACGGGGGCGAGAACCGCTCGCGGGACGGCCTCCTATACGTTTAAAAATGTATCCGAGCTGACGCAGGCGCAAATCGACACGCTGACTAAAAAGAATGAGGACAGCGAGGAAACGGCGGCCAATATCGACGTCGCGACATTAGCGGGCAAATATGCGGTGGTTCTGACATACACGGCGTATCCCGAAGGAACGATTCTGTCGGGCGAGTATGCGGGCAAAACGATCACCGAGTTTGCGGCGGAGACGTATCCCAACGGTTTACAGGTGATTCTGTTGGTCGATACGATCGACAGCGCGAGTGCGGCCACGAAGTTTTCGACGAAATTCAACAATAAATTCACCTATTTGACGACGATGGGAACGACCCGCGCCGCGGCGCCGTTGGATTTTCAGGCTTTCGTTATTGATATAGGTTGAGTTTGCGACGGCTCGGAATTGTCCTCGCCCCGCAATGACGGACAATTAGGTTGAGATTGCCACGCGTCACTTCGCTCCGCTCGCAATGACAACAAGACGGCGCAATGCGTTTTTGGGTCATTCAAAGGAACGCCGTAGGGGCCGACAGCGTGCGTCGGCCCGCCGTGGAATCTCAACCGCTTAAAGTGGGATCTTAAACCTATAATGACAAAAAAACACAGAGAATAAACGGATATGAAAAAGAGAAGTATTTTATCGACAATCGTCCTGATTTTGGCCGTCCTGCTCGCCGCGTTCGCTTTGAGCGCGTGCGGGGGCGACGGGCCCGACAATGGAAACAACGACGACGGGAACGAAAACGGCGGCAACGGCACGGGTACGGTTGCCGAATTGACGGTCGACGCGGGCACGGGCACGGGCTCCGCCGTTTCGGCCGTGTTGGGCAAGGACGACACGCTGACGCTGAAAGCTTACGCGGACGGCACGGCCGTGACCGAGGGCGTTCAATGGGCGACCTCGGACGCGTCGATCGTTTCGGTCGGGGCGGCGGACGGCAAGGCTACGGGCGTGGCGAAAGGGACGGCTACGGTCACCGCCTCGCGCGCGGGCAAATCGGCGACGGTTACGTTCGAGATTACCGAGTGGGACGGCGTCCCGTTGACAAAGGGCGCGCCCGTCGCGACCTATACGGCGACGGGGGCTACCTCGGTCGTTCAGCATTCCTTCCGCGTCGTTCTGTACGACAACGCCGTGTTCAGCTTGGATATCGGCTTTTACGCGACACCCACGGGCCCTATGAGCGGGATTTCGCTGACGGGCGTCTGCGACGGCACATACGTGCTCGCGGGAGGCAAGCTCACACTGACGTATTTTCCGTTGGACGGCGACAGCGGGCGGTCGAACGGCCGCCGCGTTGTCGAATGCACGGCGAACGGCACGGACGGATTCGACGGCTTTTTCCCCTATTTGACGGGGACGCAAAAGGCCGCCTCCGCGATGACGCTGTACAAGGTGCGGGGCGGCGGCGCGTATACCGCGCCGGCCGTATTCAGAGCGTCCTATTCCGGTACGGGTACGGTGCAGGGCGAAACCTATGCTTACCTGTTGCACCTGTATGAAAATGGCGCGTTCCGGTTGGAGATCGGCGCGTTCGGCACGACTCTCGGTGCGGCGGTATACCTTGCGTTCGACGGGACATACGCGATCAACGAATCGGATCATGATATTCGGCTGACGTATACCGTCGGTACTACGGAATATATCGTCGGGCCTGCCGATTATATGGATCTGTTGATCGGAAGCGGTTTCAGGCCGTGGTTCAGCGAGACCGTACAGGCGAAGGCCTCGCTGCCCGGCGGCTTGTTGCGGTTGCTGTAAGGCGGCCGAACCACCCCGTCAGCTGCGCGGCCACCCCTCGATGAGGGGAATTTTCAGCGGTTGAGATTGCGACGGCTCGGAAAAGTTCTCGCCTCGCAATGACGGACAAGACGGGCAGGACGCGCAATGACAGACAAGACGGCGTAACGTACAATGACAAACAAGGCGGCGTAACGCGTTTTTGTGTCCTTCAGAGGAACGCCGTAGGGGCCGACAGCGTGCGTCGGCCCGCCGTGGAATCGCAACCGCTTAAAAAAACGAAATAAAACGAACATAAAAAGGTAAAAGTTTTTGGGAAAGAGCGTAAGAGAACAATTTTTATCACACAAACCGAGGAATCGAGGGTCGCGGGCAAACGAAGTTTGCACATGACCGAGGGGACGACGGTTTGGAATCGAAGATTCAAAATGTTTTCTCGCACAATTTGCATAAACGAACAAAACAAACGAAATTAAAAAACATAAAAAGGAAATAAGATCATGGCGGAAAGAACGATTCAAACATTTTTCAACTGGGCCTACAAGGGACGGGCCGCGAACCTCAAAAAGATATCCGACGGCGTCGAACAGCCGCCCGAAAAGATATTTTTGAGTTTCACCTCGCACACGCCGACCTTTGTCAGCAACGGCAGCAAGGGCTTAAACGCGTCGATCAAGGGTATCGGCTTTGTGCCCAAGCAGGAATATTTGGCCAAAATCCTGCCCGAATACATCGAGCATATCAAGAGCTATAAGGAAGGCGACAAGGAATACGGGACGCGCGGCGCCAAAATTTTGCACAAGCACCTGTACAGCGAGGAGGCCGAAAAAAATATCGACTTCTCGGTCGTGACGAGTTTGGAAATGGCGTTCGTCCACAGCTGGTACAATTACCGGGAAAATCCGGAGGCGACCCTGCTGTTTTATCAGCCGCCGATGATTTCCTTCGAGTTGCGCGGCAAAATGGAAATTCGCGGCAAACGGTACGCAAAGGAAGACACCGTGCCTTACGGCGAGTTGGATATTTATCAGCAGTTCGTCAACGCGCAGCACGACATGTACCACGCGCCCAATATCGAACGTTGGAAAACGCGCCCCGCGTACGTGTTCCATATCGAGGAGGCGTTCGACAACGGCGCGGGGCCGGAGGGCTTCGGGAAGCAGTTGAAGATTTGAGCGGTCATTTGAGTGGTTAGTGGTCAGTGGTCAGTGGTTAGCGGCCCCCACCCCGCCGCCTGACGGCGGCACCCCTCCGGGGGAGGGGAATTTCCGGGGTCTGACCACTGACCACTGACCACTGACCACTACTGAAAATATGAAAAGAAAATTAGCGAAACTATTGATCATCGTCCTCGCGATCGCGGTGCCGGCGGGGGCGTTTTCGGCCTGCCGCACGGTCAAATACGAAAACACTCTGCGGATCGGGGCGGAGGCGTTACCCAAAAATCTGATGCCCTACGATTCCAACACCGGCACAAGTACGGTCATCGCGAGTCTGTTGTACAACACGATTTTGGGCAATATCGGTACCCCCTCGGAGTACGCGGAGCAGGGGGATGCGTTCCGTTTCCCCGACGGATCAGTTTATACGCCGCCGGACACGGCCGAGAATCCCTTTTTAATGACGGACAATCTGTTGAAACTCGAAGGCGCGTACCCCAAAAAGCCGGGCGCGCGTTTCGGGCGGACGGACGACTACACGCCGGCGCGGCAGGAGCGGATCGACCTTTTGAACCGCAAGGGCTTGTCGCCGGACAGGGACGCGGGTGAAACGTGGGATACGTTTCTGCCGACCGAAGCGGCGGAAAACGCCGTGCCGTCGTCGGGCTGGCTGCATTACTCGTTCGAGGTCGCCGAGGGGTATTCGTGGAGCGACGGGACGCCTTTTTCGGCCGAGGATGTTAAATTCACGTTCGACTACATTTTGGCCAATCAGGGCGGCGTCGGCGCGGTCGCTTCCTTTTTGGGCAATTACAGCCGCGGCGAGGCCTCGGAGGACGGCAAGGCCTTCGACATGTATTTGGGCACGCGCAAGACGAGCGATATCAAGCAAATCGGCACCTCGATTTTGATTCTGCCCAAGCATATTTGGAAGGATATCAAGGACCCGAAATCCGAAAAGAACCTGAATCCCGTCGGTACGGGCGCGTATAAGTTGGCCGAAAACGGTTATTCCGAATCGAGCTCGGTCACCTTGCAGCTGCGGGAAGGGTACAATCCGGGCGGTCAATTCTCGGGCGCTCCGCCGCCCGCCTATATTTCCTTCGTCCTGCACGGCAACACGGATATTATGCTGTCCGCGCTCGACAAGGGCAGCATCGATCTGATCTACGAAAATTTGGCGATCGACAAGGCGATGCAGCTGAAAAACAATCCGAAGCTGTATAAGAACGTCAAGCTTGCCACCACGTCCAATACCTATACGACGACGCTGCTGCTCAACGTTCACGGCGGCAAATTCGGCGACGGCGATTTGAGCGGCAAGGGAAAGGAGTTCCGGCGCGCGGTTTCGTTGGCGGTCGATCAAAACGCGCTGATCGGCGACGTGCTGTACGGCTACGGCGTCAAGGTGAGCGACGGGCTGGTGCCGACGGGACAGCCGCACGCATTGACCGAAAACGGCGCATATCGGGAGCATAAAACCGATATCGACGAGGCGAACGGCATTTTGGACGCGGCGGGCTTTGTCAAAAGCGGCCAATACCGCAAAAAGCCCGACGGCGGCGAGCTGAAAATAGAGATCTTCACCGGCGTGCACAACGAGCGTTTGGCGCAGGCTCTGCGCACGCAATTTGAAAGGATCGGGCTGAATTTTTCCTATAAGCAGGCGGGCACCGACTACGCCGAGGTCGTAAAGGACGTGAACCAAACGAAGCAGGGCGCGTACATGTTCGACGCGGTTTTAAATACCGTCACGTTCGCCGCCGACCAATTGCTGATGTTCGACGCCCGCTACGGCTTTTACGAAACCGCGAACCCGACGCCGCGCCTGTACAACTATTCGGGTCTGGACGACGCGGCCTTGCGCGCCCTGATGCGCTCGATGGAAATCGAAAAGGACACCGTCAAGCAGTTCGAGAAGGCAAAGGAGGTGCAGACCTATTTGGCGGGGCTGTACGTGGAAATACCGCTGTACTCGGCCAAGCACGTCTACGCCTATACCGAGCGCAACTTCGTCAATTTTGTGCCGGAGGACACGACTCCCCTGTTCAACGACGACACGTTGAGATATATCACACAAAAGAAATAAATCGCGCAACGGCAGATAAAAGTTTTTAAAAAGAGCGCGGGAAAAACTTTTTACAAAAAGCTTTTCCCGCCGGTATCGCATGAAATTACGTTACGTTCTAACGCGGATATTTTACGCGCTGATCATCCTGTTTGTGGTGATTTCGCTGAATTTTCTGTTGCCCCGATTGATCTTCACCGATCCTGCCGAGCCGCTGTTGCGCGGCATTCCGGAGGACGATTTGATTTTGCGCGCCGCCGTGCGCGCCGAGTACGGGCTGGACGGCTCGTTGTTTAGACAGTATTTCGTGTATTTGGGCAAAATGTTCACGTTCGACTACGGGCGTTCCTACGTCTATAAGGCGCCCGTCTTTTCGGTCATGTTCTCCAAAATCCCGTGGTCGATGATTTTGTCGCTGTCCGCTATGCTGATTTCGGTCATAACCGGGATTCATGTCGGCGCGCGCGCCGCGAAACACCGGGGCAAACGGCCCGACAAGGTTCTGCTCGGCGCGGCCACGCTGACCACCGCGTTGCCCTCGTTTTGGATCGCGCTGGTCTTTATGATGCTGTTGTGCTTCGCGGTGCCGGTCTTTCCGTTTCGGGGCGCGATGACCGAGGGGTATTCGTTGACCTTTCACGAGTGGATTTTTTGGATCGGCGTCCTTTTGGGGGTCGTCGCCGCGGGTGTATCCTATTATTTTACCAAAAAGGTTTTCCTGCTGTTCGTGGTGCCCGTCGGCGCGTTCGTGCTGTCCGCGCTGATCGCCGTACCGCCCGCCGACCTTGCCGATATCGCGTACCATTCGATTTTGCCGATCTTCGTGCTGTGTATCGGCAGCATCGTTTCCTACGCGCTGATGGTGCGCAACAGCATGATCGCCGCGGTCAACGAGGACTATGTGACCACCGCGCGCGCCAAGGGCCTGTCGGAGCGGCAGGTGCTGTTCGGGCATACCCTGCGCAACGCGCTTTTGCCGATGGTGACGAGCATCGGCATGAGCATGGCCGGCGTGTTCGGCGGCTCCGTGCTGATCGAGAAGATATTCGCGTGGCCCGGCATGGGCGGCCTGTTGCTGGAGGCCCAAAACGTCGGGGATTTTCAGCTCGCGCAGGGAATCATGTTCTTTTATTCTTTCGTCACGATCGTCTGTAATTTATTGACGGATTTCGTCTACCATAGGCTCGATCCGCGGGTGAAGCTGGCATGAGCGTTTCGGGATTCTTCGGAAAGGCGGGGCTGTTTTTTGTGAAAGCGGCGCGTTTCGTATGGACGCGTTTTTTGTGCCCCGTCGGGACGTTCTTTAAACGGCTGTGGAAGCACCGCAAGGGGCGGTTCGGCCTGATCGTCGTGGCGGCTTTGGTGTTCTTCGCGCTGTTCGCGCCCCTGCTTACGCCCTACGACCCAAAAACGCCGAGCATCAACGAGGGATATTTGCCACCCTCGTGGACGCATTTGTTGGGGACGGACGGCAACGGCGTGGATATCTTGGCGCAAATCCTGTACGGTACGCGCGTGTCGCTGATCATCGGCCTTACGTCGGGCTTGTGCGTGACGTTGGTCGGCGCGTTTTTGGGAATCGTCGCGGGCTACTATTCCAAATGGGCGGGCGGCGCGATCATGCGCGTCGTGGACGTTTTGCTGGTTATTCCCACGCTGCCGCTGATGGTCATTTTGCATAAATATGTGTCGTCAAGCTATGTGATGATGATTTTTATCTTTATCGCGTTCGGCTGGCCCGGCACGGCGCGCATCATTCGGGCGCAGGTGTTGAGTTTAAAGAACGGCAACTATATCAAGGCGGCCGAGCTGTTCGGCGCGAAGCGGAACTATATCACGCGGCGGCATATTCTGCCCGCCGTTTCTCATTTGCTGATCATGAATTGCGCGCTGGCCTCCGCCGGTTTCATGATCGCCGAGGCCGGTTTGAGCTTCATCGGCTTGGGCGACCCGTCGGCGGTCAGTTGGGGACAGCTGTTGGTCAAGGCCGAGGGCGGCGCGTTCACGAGCCGTCTGTGGGCGTGGGTACTCGCGCCCGGCGCGGCGATCTTTTTCGCGGTGATCGGCTTTATGCAGATCGGCTACGCGCTGGAAGAATTGCTCAATCCAAAAATAGGCGGCACGGGCATGACGGCGCGCGCGTGGGGCGAGGCGACCGACGCGCAGATCGAGGAGGCCGAGGAGCAAATGCGCGAGCCGTCGCCGGAGGAAGCGGCGGCGATACGGGAACAGGTTAGAAGTGAAAGGTGAAAGGTAATTATTAAGTAAAAGGTAAAAAGTGCGGTCGGTTGACAAAATGACGACAAAACGACGCATCCTAATCCCTAACCACTGACCACTAACCACTGACCACTAAAAATGACCACTGACCACTAACCCCTACATTATGAGTTTACTTGAAATAAAACAATTAAAAATCATGTTCGCGGGCGGCGGCGGAAAATTACTGCGCGCGGTCGAGAACGCGGATCTGTCGATCGAGGCGGGCGAGAGCGTCGCGTTGGTCGGCGAGAGCGGTTGCGGCAAAAGCGTGACGGGCTTTTCAATCATGCGCCTGTTAAAGACGCCGCCCGCGATCGTCAGGGCCGACAGGTTGACCTTCGACGGTGCGGACATATTGACCTTGCCCGAACCGGATATGCAGGCGATCCGCGGCCGCGATATCGGCATGATCTTTCAGGAACCGTCGAGCGCGCTCAATCCCGTCATGACCGTGGGTAAGCAGGTGGACGAGGTTTTTTTGCGGCATCGGGGCCTCAAGCAAAAGGAAGCGCGGGAGGCGACGGTCGCGCTGTTCCGCGATATCGGCATTTCCGCGCCCGAACGCCGCTATCATCAATATCCGCATGAGCTGTCGGGCGGCATGAAACAGCGTATTTTAATCGCGACGGCGACGGCGTGCCGTCCGAAGCTGCTGATCGCGGACGAGCCGACCACCGCGTTGGACGTGACGATACAGGCGCAAATTTTGGAGCTGTTGCGGGAGCTGCGCGAAAAAAACAAGATGTCGATGCTGTTGATTACACACGATTTGGGCGTGGTCGCGCACAACGCCGAGCGCGTACACGTCATGTACTGCGGCAAGATCGTGGAGACGGGGAGGACGGCGGAGGTGCTGACCGATCCCCTGCATCCGTATACGAAGGGCTTGTTGCGCGCCGTGCCGCGTTTGGGAGAGAAGCGCGACCGCTTCGAGCAGATTCCGCTGTCGGTGCCGCACCCGTCCGCAAAGCCCGAGGGCTGTTATTTTCACCCGCGCTGTTCCGAGGCCTGCGAGGCCTGCAAGAAGCATATGCCGCCGCTCATGCCTGTCGGAAAGGACGGCGCGCGCGCGGTGCGCTGTTGGCGAAGTGGCTAATTTGTGTTGATGCTTTGTCAAACTGCGGACGGATTTTCGGTCATTTACGCGAGTAAACTCCCTCAAATCCGCCTTGTTTTCCTCGTCTGAACACAAATTATCTCACTTCGGCAAACTCGTTAAAATTGAAAATTTGGACATGAACTTCCGGCTGAAAGAACCACTGACCACTAACCACTAAAATGAACGACGAGCTGATTAAAATTGAAAACTTAGACGTGAACTTTCGGCTGAAAGGCAAGCTGTTCGCGCCTCCCGACGTGATCTCGGCGGTCAACGCCGTCAGTTTGTCGATCCGTAAAAACGAATCCTTCGGCGTGGTCGGGGAGAGCGGCTGCGGCAAATCGACGTTGGCCAACGCGATTTTGGGCTTTGTCAAGCCCGACCGCGGCAGGATTTTTTACAAGGGTCAGGATTTGCTGACCGCCGACAAAAAGGCCTTTTTATCCCTGCGGAGCGGGATGCAGACGATCTTTCAAGACCCGTATTCCTCGTTGAATCCGCGGATGCCCGTTTGGGCGTTGATTTCCGAGCCCCTCTATATTCGGGGGGAACGCGATAAAACGGTGCTGAAAGCCCGCGCGTTGGAGCTGCTGCGCCGCGTCGGTTTGGGCGAGGAAGACATGGACCGTGCCGCGCCCTGCTTTTCGGGCGGACAGAGGCAGAGGATCGTCATCGCGCGCGCCCTCGCCCTGCAACCCGAATTTATCATCTGCGACGAGCCGCTGTCCGCGTTGGACGTTTCCGTTCACGCCCAAATCTGCAATCTTTTACAGGATTTGCGCAAGGAATTGCGGTTGACGTACCTGTTTATCTCGCACAATCTCGCGGTGGTGCGGCACATGACCGAGCGCATGGCTGTCATGTATTTGGGTCGTGTCGTGGAGTACGGCGACACCGAGAAAATCTATAAAAATCCCTGCCATCCGTATACGCGCGCTCTGCTGTCCGCCGTGCCGGAGCCCGACGTGGGCGGCCGCCCGCCCGAGCTGCTGCGCGGCGAGGTCGCAAGCCCGATCAATCCGCCCGCCGGCTGCCGTTTTCAAAGCCGCTGCGCCTATGCGAAAGAGGACTGCGCCGCCCGTCCCGACGGATTGTTCGAGGCGGAACCGGAGCATTTTACCGCGTGTTGCATGCCGCTTTTAGAGTGATTAGGGATTAGGGGTCAGGGGGTAGAGGGCGGTTATACTTTCGTTTAAAAAATCCCCTCCGGCGGTTTCGCCGGAGGGGATTTGAATTACTTCGTAAACGTCAGGGGAGTCGATCCCGTCCCGATATTGAAGCTGCCGACGACCGACCAAACGTCGTTGCCGTCGCGGGAAATCGCCGCCGTCGCGGGCACGTTGTTGCCGGATACAAACGTCAGCGTGTTGCCGCTCACCGTATAGGTTCCGCTGCCCAGAAGCGAGCCGGCCGGATTCATCATGGGATGCGGCAGCATCCGATAGCGGTATGTCCCGTCCTCCCGAAGCTCCAACGTAAATTCCAACGCGCCCGCGCCCGTCGGAACCGCCGCGTTATACAGGCCCGCAGACGGCTCGTCGGCTTTGTTATCCACGGTCAGCGTCAGCGTCGCGGTAATGCCCGCATGCGCGGCGGATGTCGCCGTGACGGTGGTCGTCCCGACGGCCTTTGCGACGACCGCTCCGGTTTGGGGATCGATTTCCGCGACCGACGGATCGGACGAGGAATATACGATATCCGGCTCCGTCGTGTCCGACGGCGTTTTGACGAGCAGGGCGGAAACATCGTATTTCGCGCCCGCGCCGTAAATCGTGAGGGCGGTTTGCGGGAAGGCCAGCGCGGCCAGGGGCTTGTCGATGCCGCCCTTGGTGACGAAGCCCGCGGTGTAATTGAAGTTGTTGATCCGATCGGGATCGTCGGCCCGCGCCGCCGTTCCGCGCGGTACGATGACCTCATAGTCCCTGTTGGCCTCTAATTGCGCCGAAAAGACGAGCTTTAAATCGGCGCCGGAAATTTCCGCCGTCCAGCCGGCCGTGATTTCCCCGCCGTTCGACCACAGTTGGATACGGCTCCCCGCGCCCGCGTCCGCAAAGGCGATCGGCGTGTTGAACGTGAACGTAAATTCTTGCGTCTCCAAATTGATATACGCGAACGAGGGGGCGGGGGAAACGTACCGTTCGGGCGAAACGCCGGTAATCACAAGCTCGCCCGACGTGTCCGCGGCGTCATACCCTAACTTGACCGTGGCCGTGCCCGCGGCCGAGAAACCGTCGATGCCGATTTTCAGTCCGGTCGGCACGGTCGCGTTGCCGTCGACGTCATAGGCGTTCGTGTTGGGGTAGGAGAAGGGCGTCAGCTCGTCGCCCGCCTTGAAATACAGATTCTCGTCGTAGTTGGGCTTGTCGTTTTGAAAGCGGGAATGGAAATTGAGCACGCGGTCCAAACCGTCGGCTTCCACGACGCTGATGAATTTGACGCTCGTATAGGAATTGTCGTTTCGGAAGCCGTAGCCGCGCCAATTGCCCGACTCGTCCGCCCGTTGCGGGGTGGCGTCCACGTGCAGGATGCGGACGACGGGGCCGGACAGGCGTCCCAACGAGGTTCCGTTCAGCGTCGGCGCGACCGTCTCGATCACGAACAATTCCGTGAACAGGTCGTCGGACTGCTTCAATTTGACGAACAGCGCGTCGCCGTTTTCCGAAATCGGGCGCAGGGAGTAAACGTCGGTCGCGTAATCCAAATTCGCCCTGTCGCCGTATTCGACGATCTTCGGATCGAGCCAGCCCAGTAACCATTTGCTGAACGCGTTGTGGTCGCCCAAATTGGAATCCATCATATCCATCGTGCCCAAACCGCCCTCGGACGCGCCGCCCGTAAAGGCGTAGCCGTTGCGCCGCTTGTCCTCGGTGTCGTAGCTGTAATAGTCGTTCAGACCCAGCAGGTGCCCGACCTCGTGGCGCAGGGACAAGGTGTTGCAGATCACGGGGGCGACGGCCTTCCAAACCGTTTGCCCCGGCACGAAGATGTAGCCCGTCACCTTTGTCGTCCACGGGCTTCCGTTCCACGTCGAGCGGTACGCGCCGCCCCACGTGTTGCTGCCCATTTGCAGCGCGCCCGCCCACAGGACGAACAGGGAATCGACGACCTTGTCGCCGTCCGCGTCGTAGTCGGCCAAATTCAGCCCTTTCGCGATAAAGGAATTCAGCGCTTCGGTCATGATCGCCTTATCGTTCGCGTAGTCGGCGCGGGGCTTTGCGGCGCGGTACCAATCCAAAACGTCGCCCTCGATCCGCAGCTTACCGTAGGACGAGCGGTAATAATAGGAGCTTAAACTGCGCTCGTTGCCGATCGAGAACAGCTCCGCCTTGACGGCGGCCGCCGTGACGAAACGGGGACGGTTGTAATCGGGGAAGTCGATCAGCAGGGCGAGGGGCTTCGCGACGCCGATCGAGGGCATGACCTGCCGCAGGCCGCTCGAATCGGGGATATGCTGCGAAAGCGGCGCGGACAGGGCCTTTCCATTTTCGGCGACGGACACGCTGTCCTTTGTCACGGTGTAGAAGCCGAACAGGTAGCCCTCCTTTTCAAAGTGCAGTTGGAGCGAACCCGTTAAGGCGGCGACCGAAAACGCCCCCGCCGCGTCGGTTTCGGCTTTGAGCTCGCCGTTGATAAAGACCTTTACGCCGGAAAGGGGCGCGTCGTCCGCTTTCACCGTTCCCGTCACGCCGTAGACCGTCGTGTCCGGCTCGATTTCGTCCTGCGCGGCGGACTGCGAAAAATACAGCGGCTGTCCGGCGGTAAAGTACGTGCCCATTCCCGTCTCGGCGTCGATGTTGCCCGAACCGGGCAGCAGGGGCGTGGTGCCGGGAAAGACGTAACCCGTGTCGTCGAATGTGAACTCCACCGTGCGTTCGGCGTTGCTTAGGAAATAGCGGGGGAAATAAACGGCGGAGCCGGTTCCCGTTTGCGCGTCCTTTTCCAACGTGCCGACCGCTTTGATCAGGCCGTCCGGCCCGTAGATGACGAACACGTCGGCTTTTTGCACCGTCAGCGTGTAATCGCCCATGCCGTGCGGGGCGATATAGGTCTTGGTCGCGGGCGCGGCGTACCACGCGAACTCGCCCGCGCCGCCGAACGCGGTCAGGGATATACGCGTCGCCGGCAGGTAAAACGCGCCGCCGAACACGCCCTTATAGACCGTGCCGGACAGCCTCGTCCCGTCGTTCGCGCTCAATTCGATCGAGCTTCCGTAGATTTCATAGACGCCCGTGATCAGCGTACCCTCGGAATAGAGGAAGAATTCAAAGAACCGCTCCAAAATCAGTACCGCGTCCTTTCTGCCCATTTGCGCGTTAAAGACGCCTAAATAGGACGTGTACACATACTCGGCGGTCGCGGTCGCGGGCGTGAACGTCATAGCCTTGCCCGCGAATCGGGCGGTGATCTCCGCTTCGGACGCGCCCGCCGCCTTGATTTCCGCCGCGCCGTCCCCGAACGTCAATACGCCGTCCGACAAATACGCGCCGCCGGACGCGACGACGCCCAAACCGTCGTCGCCGTACAGCTTGTAGCCGTCGTCCGAAAAGGACAGCGTATACAGCCGCGCGCCCGCGTCATACAATATTTCGTCATAGATAAAGTCCTTGCCGCGATAGCCCTCCGGCAGGGGCGATACGACCGCCGCGGGCGACGGGGGCGGCGGCTGTCCTTCAGGGGCGCCGTCGCCGGGACGGCACGCGGTCAGGTACGGCAGCACGAACAGGATTGTGAGTGCAAAAGCGGCAAAGCCTTTCCATTTTTTCATAGAACAAACTCCCATAAAACATATAATATATATATGTTAAATATAGTATAGACAATTCTACCGATTGTGTCAAGCGGTTTTTGTCTCGAAATTAGTTAGCATAAGCTAACTTTATTAACATTTTATCATATAATTTATATCCTGTCAACTGTTTTTCAATTGTTTTCCGCAATGTCTTTTTTGAAAAGTTGTTGCAATTTCCGCCGTTCTGTGCTACAATAAACGCGGTAAATTTATGATTTGTAATTTGGACAGAGAAACCGTTTTGCAACGGCAGAAAACCGACGCCCGCGTCGGTTTGAGCAAGGCGGAGGTTGAAAAAAGGCGGCTCGAATTCGGCCCGAATAAATTCACGGAAAAGAAGAAGGAAAGCCTTTTTCTGCAAATTCTGCGGCAATTAAAGGACGTGTCGGTCATCATTCTGCTGTTGGCCGCCGGCCTGTCTTTCGCGCTCGCGCTACGGGACGGGCACGGCTTTATCGAGCCGGGCGTGATCGTCGCGATCGTCGCCATGAACGTCGTTTTGGCGGTCACGCAGGAGCGCGGCGCGGAAAAAGCCCTCGAAGCGTTGGCGGTTTTGAACAGCCCGACCTGTTTCGTCCTGCGGGACGGCGCGAGGGTGGAGGTCGATACCGAATCGTTGGTGCCGGGCGATATTATCGTTTTAAAGACGGGCGATTTAGTGCCCGCCGACGCGCGTATGATCGAATGCGAGTCTTTGAGTGTCGACGAGGCCTCGCTGACCGGCGAGAGCGAGCCTTCCGAAAAGAAAACCGACGCTTTGACGGGCGACCACGTTCCTGTGGGCGACCAAAAGAACATGGTGTTTTCGGGCTGTTTGGTGACGGGCGGGCACGGTGCCGCCGTGGTCGTCGAGACGGGAATGCGGACGCAGATCGGCAAGATCGCGGGCTATTTACATACCACGCAAAAGAAAAAGACGCCCCTACAAGTCCGGTTGGATAAGCTCGGCAAGGCGATCAGCTTTATCGCGGTCGTATCGGCCTTCGCGCTGTTGGCGGTCGGGTTGATTCAAAAGCAGGAAATTTGGAGTTTAATCATGATGAGCGTGACGTTGGCGGTCGCGGCGGTACCCGAAACGCTGATGCTGATCGTCACGCTGATGCTGACCCACGGTGTGCGGCGCATGGTGGGCAAGAACGCGCTGATCCGCAAGTTGCAGGCCGTGGAGACGTTGGGCAGCACGTCGGTGATCTGTTCGGACAAGACGGGTACGCTGACGCAGAACAAAATGACGATTAAAAGGCTGTGGCTGTACGGCGGCGCGGCGATCGCGGACGCGGAAAGGTTTTCGGAGGAGCAGCTGTGGTTTTTGCAAAAAATGCTGTTAGCGTCCAACGCCACGCTCGAACGCACCGAGAGCGGGCCGAAAATCGTAGGCGACCCGACAGAAAGCGCGATCCTGCGCCTGTCGATTGAAAAGGGGCTTGACAAAGAGGAGCTTTCCGAACGCTTTGAAAAGGTTGCCGAGATTCCTTTCTCGTCGGCGCGGAAGATGATGACCGTTGTCGTCAAGAAGTCGGACGGCGGGTATCTCGTACTGACCAAGGGCGCGTTCGACCGCATTCCTTTCGTCAAAAAGGATCAAAACTATATCAAGGAATTAGAGGACGCGCACAACGCTTTCGCGGAGGACGCTCTGCGCGTCATCACGCTCGCGTCCAAGGAAATCGATAAGCTGCCGCCGCCGGAACGGTTGGCCGAGTTGGAAGCGGGCTTGCATTTCGAGGGCTTTATCGGCTTGATCGACCCGCCGCGCGCCGAGGCCGCCGCCGCGATCGCACGCGCCAAGCACGCGGGCATCCGCACGATCATGATCACCGGCGACCATGCGGTCACGGCGGGGGCGATCGCGCGGGAGCTGGGCATCATCGCCGCCAAGGAAGGCATCATCACGGGGACGGAGCTTGCCAAGCTGTCCGACGAGGAATTCTTCGACAGCATCGAATTCTATTCGGTGTACGCGCGCGTCACGCCGGAGGACAAGATACGGATCGTGCAGACGTGGCAGCGCAAGGGCGCGGTCGTGTCGATGACCGGCGACGGCGTGAACGACGCGCCCGCGCTGAAAGCCGCCGACGTGGGCGTGTCCATGGGCATCAACGGCACCGAGGTCGCCAAAAGCGCGTCGAACATGATTCTGACCGACGATAACTTCGCGACGATCGTGGAGGCCGTTTCCGAGGGGCGCAACGTCTTTTCCAACATCCGCAAGCTGATTTACTTTTTGGTCGTCTGCAACATTTCCGAGGTCATCGTCATGCTGTTCGGTCAAATCAGCGGTTGGAGCGCGGCGTGGGGCGTGCCCATGACGCCGATGATGCTGCTTTTAATCAACGTATTGGGCGACGGCATTCCCGGCATGGCGATCGCCAAGGAGCAGTCGGACAAACGGATCATGAACCGAAAACCGATTGTGAGGGACGAGAGCTTCTTTTCGGGCGGCCTTTTAGAGGTCATCGTTCAACAGACCGTCCTCTTTGCTCGTCGTGTCGGGTGACAACAAACAGCTCCGCCCCACGTCTGTTTTTTTAAAGCGGTACGCGGGCGGCGAGCCTTCCCCGAACGAGGATTTAAATACCCAAGCTGCGCTGGAGGCCGAGAGCCTTCTCGACCTTGCGAGCAGCCGTTTAAAACCCGCGCGGCTGACCTATCATTACCGCAGCAAATACGCCGAATTGATTGACTTTTCCAACTATGCCTTTTACGAAGGGCGGCTGCTGGTCGCGCCCAACGCCGCGCGGGGCAGGGGCGCGCCGCCTATCGAACGCGTGAAAGTCGCGGGCCGTTGGATCGACCGCCGAAACAAGCCCGAAGCCGCCGCCGTGGTCGGGCTTGTCAAGAAGCTGTATAAAACCGGGGCGCGCCCCAGCGTGGGGATCGTGACGTTCAACGTCGAGCAGCAAGAGCTGATACAGGATATGCTGGACGCCGAGTGCCGGAAGGATTCCGCTTTTAAAGCCGCGTATTTTGCCGAACTGAACCGCAAGGAGGACGGCGGCGATGCGGGGATATTCGTCAAGAATTTAGAGAATGTGCAAGGCGACGAGCGCGACGTAATCGTTTTTTCGACGGCATATGCGCGCGACGGGGAGGGCAAGATTACCAGCCAGTTCGGCTCTCTGTCGGCGGCGGGCGGCGAGAACCGCCTGAACGTGGCGGTCACCCGCGCCAAGGACAAAATCTATTTGGTCACGAGCGCGGAGCCCGAGGATTTCGTTTCGGCCGAGGCCGCCAAAAACGCGGGGCCGCGCCTTTTCAAAAAATACTTGCAATACGCCCGCGCGGTGTCGGACGGAAACGGGGCGGAGGCGCGCTTGATTTTGGAATCCATGCTGCCCGCGCCCTTGCCGGCTGCGCCCGCTGCCGGGGCTTTTGAAGCGGAACTAAAAGCGGAGCTCGAGCGTGCGGGTTACGCGGTGGACGCGGGCTTGGGCGGCGCGTCTTGCCGTATCTCTTTGGCGATCCGCGACAAGGCGCGCGGAAAGTATGTATTGGGCATCGAATGCGATTATGCGGCGCGCGCGGCCTCGGCCGACACATTGGAACGTGATGTGTACCGCCTGAACTTTTTGGAATCCCGGGGCTGGAATGTCCTGCGCGTTTGGAGCCGCGATTGGTGGTTGAGCCGCGCCGGCGTGATCAAGGCGGTCGAGAAAGCGATTAAGCGGATCACGGCAGAACAGAAGCTATAAAAAAAGATATGTTTTTACCCCTTACAAAAGCCGAGCTTCCGGATACGGGCGTTTCGATTCCCGACCGAGGGCGCGAAATCGTCCGCGGACGCTAAAACAGAATTTTGGGATCGATTTGCAAGGTTTCGCAGATTTGGAGGATCGCGCGTAAGCTGATATTGATTTTTCCGTTTTCCACTTTGTGGATATAGCTGGCGTCCTTTCCGAGGCGCAGACTCAATTCGTAAGCTGATCGGGCGCGCCGGCTCGAAGCGCGTCCGCTTAAAATTCCCCTCTGCGGCGGGGTGGTGGTGGCCGCCCTTGTGGAAAACGCGGAAAATCCGCCGTTCAAAAAACACTGTGTATAAACCCCGTTTAAAAATTTCGGCAAAAATGCCGACCGCGGACAAATTCGCCCGAAAAAAGTTTTAAGAATAGCGTTAAAACGCTTGACAGACGACGACGACGACGACGATATACTATATATAATTTCAATGCTTACGATATTCGTTTAATTTCGGCGACAAATTGTGGATAAGCGTTGAGGAAGAAAATTGAGAAACAAAAAAACGGAATAAAGAGAGAGGAATACATGAAGAAGAAATCACTAATTGTTGTCGCATCAGTTATGCTGATCACGTTGCTGTCCGTTGCGCTTGTCGCATGCGGCGATAAAAACGACGCCTATGAAATTTCGTATGACTACAACGACGGAAGCGGAACGGTTTACCGACAATCGTTGTCGAAAGGAACTGACATTATGAGTGTGGCACCGATCGTGCCGTACAAGAATGCGGCGGGCGTTTACAAAGCGGTCGTTTATTGGTCGGAAACGGCGGACGGTTCGGCGGGTGCGTTTGGTGGTAAGGCGTCAAAGGATATGCAGCTGTTCGCAATATGGAGGGTGGCGATAGTTTTCGTAAATTCCGAAATGATGCAGATTTTAACGGCGGTAACGGCGGACGCGGGTACCGAAGTGGATTTGCCGTATTATCATAAGGACGGATACGATTTTGGCGGTTGGCGCAGCGGCGAGGACATCCTAATGCGTGTCTCCATGCCGCAAAACGGTATGCTGCTTTTGGTCGAGTTGACGCCAAAGATATATAAAGTTAGGTATGAAAGCGAGGGCGGGATCATGCCTAACGGATATGTTGCCGAATATGTGACCGGCGTCGGTGTTTCGCGTAGCGCGATGCCGGCTCCGCTCAACATTGGAAAACTGTTTTTAGGCTGGTTTACGGCGGCAAACGCTTCAGGTGTCCGCTATGCGGAAATTAACGGCGAATGCTTCGGGGATCTCACGCTTTATGCAGGTTGGTATGACAATGCGCAAAAAACGATAGACGCGCCATTTTCGAGAACAGCGCAGGAGTTAAAAACGGGAAGTATGTCATACGGCATGGCAAGCGCGCATCGGATAAACATACCTAACGAATTAAAAAGCGTTCAGTCGTTGTTACGCGTTCAGATAGAGATTACGACGGCGGGCAGAATGCGCAATAGAAGTAATAAAGAGGAAAGTGTTTTGATATGTTCCGTATATTTTGACGGGGTGAAGACGAGTCTTTGGACCTTGACGGCCGTAGGCAAAGATTGGCCATGGAATTCGGTAGACCCACATTTTGGGGACTGGGTTGAGGCATCGAAAGAGTACTCGTCGACTGTTTCGGTAAACGGTGACGCAGTTAACGTGGGATACATTTTTTCCTTTTCGCAGCATGAGGTTACGAATTGGGCAGGCGGCTCTAATGCGGCGGATATCAATATGAGCATCGCTTCGATAAAATATAGCTTCCTACTCTCGGAATAGCCGTGTGGTAGTCTTAAAAATTACGGATTTAAGGAGTTAACATTATGAAAAATATCAGAAAGTTACTTTATATGGCAGGTGCGATACTGTGTTTAAGTGTCTTTTTCTTATTCGGTTGTCAGGCTATTCAAGACATCGTGGATGGCGATGCAAAAAGTTCTTATTCGCAAGAAGCCGAGTTAAAGTATACTTTGACAACAGCGAGAGATTCTTGGTCGGTGTCCGCCGCAAAGAAGGGCTTCAACGTAGTGATTCCCGCCGAGCATGACGGCCTGCCGGTAACCAAAATAGATAAGTCTTTCGCTTCCGGGTGGCATTATTTAGAATCGGTATCGATGAGCGATAACGTGACGGAAATCGGTGATCGGGCGTTTTACGGTTGTAAAGGGTTAACGGAACTCAAGCTGTCTGCAACGCTGACAAAGGTAGGGTCAGAAGCGTTTGACGGGACGGCAATCACGGAGTTGATATTGCCGGAGGGCTTTACGACTGCGGGGAGTAGTGCGTTTGCGTGCAGAAACTTAACTAGAATACACATTCCGTCAACGATGAAGCAGTTGGGTGGGTTCTATTTCAGTTCGTCGGGTTGGTATACGCAAGATTATGATAAACTGACCGAAATTGAGATAAACCCCTATAGCGATAATTTTTGTTTTGAAAACGGTATTTTGTATAACAAGAGCAAGACTCAAATGTATTATTCGCTGACGAGTATCAGCGGCGACGTAACGTTGCCTAACAATTATAGCGGAAACGTATATTTTGCCAATAGGCCTAAAATCACAAGCGTAACCGCGCCGGACGGCGTAAGGTTAGGTGGGGCAGGGAAAACATTCTACAACTGTTCGTCATTAACGAGCGTAACGATAAGCAGTACCGAGAAGATCATACCGGAGAGTAGCTTTTCCGGTTGCGAAAAATTAACCGCGATACAAATACCGGCATCCGTTACGAGCATAGGTAAACTCGCGTTTTACGGTTGTAAGGCGATAACGGAGGTGCGCATTCCTAATAGTGTGACAAAAATAGAAAGCGGAACGTTTAGCAGCTGTGATAATTTAGCGGATATATATGTACCGCTCTCAATAAAATCTATCGACCTGAATGCTTTTTCGGTTGACACGAGTAAGTTAACGATACATTATCAAGGCACGACTGCGGAATGGTTTAAGATTTCCAATGCGGATAAGTTTAGCGATATTAAAAAGGAATATATGAGTTATTAAGCCTTACGGGCAAACGAACAGATTTCCTTTTCCCCCTATTTATGCTATACTGTATCGGCAATGTTTTTACCTCTCACAAAAGCTGAACTATTGGATACGGGCGTTTCGATTCCCGATTTTATCATCGTGGCGGGGGACGATTACGTCGATCATCCCTCGTTCGGGCACGCCGTGATCGGACGACTGCTCGAATCGCAGGGCTTTTCGGTCGGTTTGATTTGCCGCCCGAAAGCCGACGCGGATTACCGGGAATACGGCGCGCCCCGGATCGCCTTTATGATCGCGAGCGGCGTCGTCGATTCTATGGTCAATAACTATACCGCCGCCAAAAAACGGCGTTCGGACGACGATTACGCCGAAAAGGGACAGGGCGGCGGCCGCCCCGACCGCGCTCTGACGGTGTACGCGAAAGCGGTCAAAAGAATATACCCCGACAGCTTTGTGATCGTCGGGGGGATCGAAGCGAGCTTGCGCCGTTTCGCGCATTACGATTATTGGTCGGATTCTGTCATGCCCTCGGTCTTAAAGAGCGCGGGAGCCGATATGTTGGTGTTCGGCATGGGCGAGAAGCCCGTTTTGGAGCTTTGCGCCTCCCTCAAAAAACACGTCCCTATTGCCAAATTACGCCGTATACGCGGCACCGCCGTTTTAGGAACGCAGGCCGAAGCCGAAAAATTGACCGCGGAAAGCGGATATTTCATGCTGTCCTCGTTCGCCCGCGTGAGCGCGGATAAGGAAACCTATGCGCGGACCTTTCACACGATCGAGCAAAATGCCGACAGCACGGGCGCGGGGCTGATACAGAAGCAAACGGACAATGCACAATTCGCAAGGCACAATGCACAATTAAAGGGAATAGGGGACAGGGAACAGGGAATAGGTATAGAGTGTCAGTTAGGGAGTAGTGGTCAGTGGTCAGTGGTCGGCGATCAGTTAAAGGATAAGACCGAAGAAGAATGGCCGCCCGAAAAGGATCAAGACCGAAATTGTGCGTTGCAAAACGAGTATCTGATCTGCAATCCGCCCGCCGTCCTCTTGACCACGGCCGAACTCGATTCCGTGTACGAATTGCCCTATCATCGCGACTATCATCCGTCCTATACGGACGGCGTGCCGTCGCTCGAGGAGGTCAAGTTCAGCTTGGTCAGTCACCGCGGCTGTTTTTGCGACTGCTCGTTTTGCGCCTTGACCATGCACCAAGGGCGCGAGATCGTCCGCAGAAGCCCCGAATCGGTCTTGCGCGAGGCGGAACTCTTGATTAAAAAGCCGGATTTCAAGGGCTATATCCACGACCTCGGCGGGCCGAGCGCGAATTTGCGTGTGCCCGCTTGCGGCAAACAAGGCGAAAAAGGCCCGTGCCGCGACAAGCAATGTATCGGCTTTGCCAAATGCCCGAATCTGAAAGCCTCTCATGCCGAGTATTTGAATCTGTTGCGCGCCTTGCGAAAGCTTCCGGGCGTGAAAAAGGTCTTTATCCGCAGCGGTATCCGGTTCGATTACCTCATGTACGACGCGGATAAAACGGCGTTCCGCGAAATTGTGCGCCACCATATTTCCGGCCAGTTAAAGGTCGCGCCCGAGCACGTTTCCGACAACGTGTTAAAGGTGATGAACAAGGCGCCGCACGCCCTATATGAAAAATTCGCCGCCGAATTTCAGCGGCTGACGGCCGAGGCGGGTCTGCCGCAATTTCTCGTGCCGTATTTCATTTCCTCGCACCCGGGCAGTACGCTTGCCGACGCGGTCGAGCTTGCCGTCTATTTGAAGCGTATCCGTTACAATCCCCAACAAGTGCAGGATTTTTATCCGACGCCCGGCACGCGGGCGACATGCATGTTTCACACCGGCCTCGATCCCGACACGATGCGCCCCGTCTTTGTCGAAAAATCCGCCGAGGGCAAAGCGATGCAGCGCGCCCTTTTGCAATTCAACGACCCGAAGAACAGAGGATTGGTACGAAAGGCGTTGATTGCGGCGGGCCGAGGAGATTTGATCGGGAAGCTTGTCAAATAACGCTGACGCACGATGCGCCATTTCGGATAAGGGGGTACTCGCTCCGCTTGTGTCTGCTTTGTCAACACGCGTTTGTTTTTCGACAACCTTTTCCCGTTTAAAACCGCCGCGCCCGGCATACACTATTCCAGTATGTTTGAGCTTTCGATCAGCGTGGACGGCGAGAACGCCGATTGCATGGCGGGCTTGTATAACGGAATGCTGGCGGCGGTGCGGCGGGCGGACGGCGTGATCATCCGGGACGAATGCAGCCCGCGCTGTTCGGTGTCGCTCGCGTGTGAGGACGACCGGCGGGAACCGTTGCTGATCGCTTTGACCGATCATTTGAGCGAGGTCGTCGTCAACAATTTTAAATTGAAATTCCTCAAAAAAAACAGCCGCGTTCCCAAAGGAAATCCCGTCAATTACAACGCCTTTATCACGGCCCTTTTGACGTTCGACCGCGAATGGGACAAGGAGATCGTCGCGCGCGAGTTATTTTACGGACGCGAATTGTCCTTGGACGGTTTTTACAATTTCCGTTTAAAGGAGCTGCGGGAACGGTGGCGCGAGGTCTGCAAATTGGCAAGCGAAAACGCGGGCTATTTGGAACACCCCGACACGTTCACCGAGCTGCTGCGGTTTTTGGTGGGTTCGGCCGACAGCAGAATCGACGCGGTGAGCGCGGTCAAGGAGGGCGCGTTTTATCTCTTGTTTGACGGGGACGATCAGCCGCTCGACCGCGCGGCTCTGCATGTAGAGGAAGAGATCACCGACGAAACGATTCTGCCCGCCCTGATCCGCCTGTCCCCGAAGCTTCTGACGTTTTACCGGGACGGCGCGCCCGGCGAAATTTTGTATTTAATCAAAAATTTATACGGTGACAACGCGGAGATTTTTTAAGCAACGGCATACGGTACGCACGTTCGTTTCATAAATCGGAGCTTTCTCCGTTCCGTTCGGATTTGATCCGGGAAACACCCTCGAAAATATTTTTTAAACACGAATTGTCCGCTCCCATACGGAGCATTTCTTTACAAAAAAAAAATCTTGTGCTATAATAATCCCATTATGGAAAACGAAAAGGAAAAGCAATTGGAAACGTTGCGGCATTCGGCGTCGCACATACTCGCGCAAGCCGTCAAGAATATCTATCCGACCGTCAAGCTGGCGATCGGGCCCGCGGTCAAGGAGGGCTTCTATTACGATTTTGAGTTCAAAACGCCCGTCACGGCCGAGGACTTTCCCCAAATCGAAAAGGAAATGGAAGCCATTGTAAGGGCCGACCAAAAATTCGAGCGCGCGGAAGTAACGCGCAAAAAGGCCCTCGACCTGATGCGCGCGGCGGGAGAGGACTATAAAGCCGAGTTGATCAACGACCTGCCCGAGGGCGAAAAGATCACGCTGTATAAGAACGGCGCGTTCACCGACCTTTGCCGGGGCCCTCACGTTGAAAGTACGGGCAAGGTCAAAGCGTTCAAATTGACAAGCGTCGCGGGCGCGTATTGGCGCGGCAGTGAAAAGAACAAAATGCTGACCCGCATTTACGGCACCGCGTTTTTCACGAAAGAGGAATTGGACGCCTATCTCGTGCAGGTGGAGGAGGCCAAACGGCGCGACCACCGCGTATTGGGCAAACAGCTGGAGCTGTTTCATATCGACGACACCGCGCCCGGTATGCCGTTCTTTTTGCCGAGGGGCTGGCGCGTCTTTCAAAACCTGATGACGTTTTGGCGGCGGGAGCATTTGAAAGCGGGCTATCAGGAAATCTCGGGGCCGCAGATTTCGCATAAAAAGATTTGGGAAACCTCGGGGCATTGGGGGCATTACCGCGACAACATGTTCCTGATCGACAACGCCGGAAAGCCGGTCGATTTCGCGATCAAACCGATGAATTGCCCCAACGCGATCACGGTCTATCAAATCAAGGTGCGCAGCTACCGCGATTTGCCGCTTCGCTATTCGACCAACGACGTGATCCACCGCAACGAAAAATCGGGCACCCTGCACGGTCTGCTGCGCGTGCAAATGTTCCGGCAGGACGACGCGCATATCTTCGTGCGCAAAAACCAAATCGCCGAGGAAATCAATGCGATCATCAATTTGGCCGATAAATTGTACGGCGTGCTGGGCTTGAAGTGCCGCGCCACGCTGTCCACCCGCCCGGAGGATTTCATGGGCGACAAGGCCGACTGGGACAAAGCCGAGGCCGAATTAAAAAGCATTTTGGACGGGCGGTACGGCGTAAACGGCTATTCGACGGACGAGGGCGGCGGGGCGTTCTACGGGCCTAAAATCGACTTTAAAATGGAGGACGCGATCGGCCGCGAATGGCAATTGGGCACCGTTCAGCTCGATTTTCAGCTGCCGCTGAATTTCGGCCTGACCTATACCGAAAGCGACGGCAGCCTTGTGCCGCCCGTCTTGATCCACCGCGCGGTTTACGGCTCGGTCGAGCGGTTTCTCGGCGTACTTATAGAGCATTTCGCGGGCGCGTTCCCGTTTTGGCTGGCGCCGGTGCCCGTCGGCATCGTGCCGATCAAGCCGCAGCACAACGAATACGCTTTGAAGGTAAAGGAACGGCTTGTCGAGGAAGGGATATACGCCGAAATCGATTTGAACGACGCCCACATGAGCAACAAGATCAAAGAATACCAATTGGCCAAAGCGCCCTATATTTTGGTCGTAGGCGACAAGGAAATGCAAAACGGAACGGTTGCGGTTCGGATCCGCGGCGGTTCGCAGATTGTCGCCGGGGCCGACGCGTTTATCGCGGCGGTTACGGAATTGAACAAGAGCCGCGCGCTCGAATTGACGGCGGCGTTTTAGGAAGGAAGAGAGGTCGGCGGTAAATTTTTTTTAAAAAGGAAAGTTACAGGTTATGAAAATGAAAATCGGAATCCGTCCGATTATCGACGGACGGTGGGGCGGCGTGCGGGAGTCGCTTGAAAAGCAAACGCTGGGCATGGCGGAGGCGGCGAAAAAGCTTCTGCAAGAGAACGTGTTCTACTCTGACGGGACGCCCGTCGAAATCGTGATAGCGGACGGCACGATCGGCGGCGGCACGGAAAGCGCGAAATGCGCGGAAAAGTTTTTAAAAGAGAACGTCTGCGCGACGTTGTCGGTGACGCCGTGCTGGTGCTACGGCTCGGAAACGATGGATCTGGACCCTCTCACGGTCAAGGCGGTGTGGGGTTTCAACGGCACCGAACGGCCCGGTGCGGTGTATTTGGCGGCGGTCATGGCTGCGCACGCGCAGAGGGGCCTGCCCGCGTTCGCGATCTACGGGCACGACGTGTGCGACGCCGGAATGAGCGGGATCACGCCCGACGTACGGGAAAAGCTCGTCCGATTCGGACAATGCGCGCTCGCGGTCGGACAGATGCGCAACAAGGCGTATGTCGGGATCGGCGGCGTGTCGATGGGCATCGCGGGCAGCTTTTCCGATCCCCTGTTCATGCAGAAGTATTTCGGCATCCGTACCGAATGGGTGGACATGACTGAAATTTTGCGCCGCGTCGATTTGGAAATTTACGACAAGAAGGAATACGAAAAGGCGTTGGCGTGGGTCAAAAAGAACTGCCCGCAGTCCGAAATCGACGGCAACGAAAAGAAGCTCGCGCCTGAGGAATATGCCCGTCAATGGGAATTCACGGTCAAGATGACCGTTATTGTCCGCGATATCATGCTGGGCAATCCCAAATTAAACGAGATCGGCCGGCACGAGGAAGCCTTGGGACGCAACGCGGTTTTGGGCGGCTTTCAAGGGCAGCGGCAGTGGACGGACTATAAGCCCAACGCGGACTTTGCCGAGACGGTTCTGTCCTCGTCGTTCGATTGGAACGGCAAGCGCGAGCAGATTCTTTTGGCGACCGAAAACGATAATCTGAACGGCTTTTCCATGCTGTTCGGAAAGCTCCTGACGGGAACCTCGCCGGTGTTTGCCGATGTGCGGACGTATTGGTCGCCGGAGGCGGTCGAGCGCGTCACGAACCGGAAGCCCGTCGGTAAGGCGGCAAACGGTTTTATTCACCTGATCAACAGCGGGGCGGCGGCTTTGGACGGCACGGGGGCGAGCAGGAACGACAAGGGCGAGTCCGTGATGAAGAAGTGGACGGACGTGACCGACAAGGATATCGAAGCGATGCTGCGGGCGACAGAGTGGGCGCCCGCGCACCGGCAATATTTCCGGGGCGGCGGCTTTTCGAGCCGGTTCGAAACGCGCGCCGAAATGCCCGTCACGTTGGTGAGGTTGAATTTAGTCGAGGGGTTAGGGCCGACATTGCAATTAGCCGAGGGTTGGACTCTCGCCCTGCCCGATCAGGTATCCGACGCGCTGTGGAAACGGACGGACTACGGTTGGCCCTGCACATGGTTTGCGCCGCGCTTGGAACGGGGGAACGACGCCTTCAAGGACGTGTATTCGGTGATGGCGAATTGGGGCGCGAATCACGGCGCGTTCACATACGGGCATATCGGCAAGGAATTGATCACACTGGCGTCTATGCTGCGCATACCGGTGTCCCTGCACAATGTGGCCGACAAGGACGTTTTTCGTCCGCACGGCTTCGCGGCGTTCGGCACCAAGGATTTGGAAGGGGCGGATTTTCGGGCGTGCAAGGCTTACGGGCCGTTGTACAAATAACCGTAAATCGTTTTGTGTCATTTCATGACAAATCCTTGACAAGGCTGTCGAAATAAGGTATCATAAAAGGCGTCGCTATTCATAGCGGCGCTTTTTCATTTCCCCAAACGGGGTACCCCGTTTGCATTTTAACCAAATCGGTTAAAATGCAGAGTATTCACCGTTGTGGGCTTTGACGCAATGGAAGAAGAAAAACCGCGCAAAATCTTAAAGCTATTTCCGCTGTATACGTTGATCCCGACGGTCGCCTGTCTTCTAACGCAGGAGATCATCTATTTTGGGAGCAAGCTGGCGGACGGGCGCTTTCATTACGACTTTACATTGGCGTTCGACCGCGCCGTACCCGTGATCGGCTTTTTCGCCGTGTTCTATATTTTGAGCTTCCCCTATTGGTTTTTTACGCTGACGGCGGGGGGCAACACCGGAAAGAAAAACTATTATCGCTTTATAACCTGCCTGTTCTTTCAATACGCCGTGTGCTTGACGATTTTTCTGGTTTTGCCGACTACGATCGTGCAGCCCGAGTTGGACACGACCAAATTCGGAGAATGGCTGATCGGCGTCATTTATTCCTTCGACACGCCGACCAATTTATTCCCCAGTATACATGTCCTCATGAGCTGGCTGTGCTTTTGCATGGTGCGGGGGCGGAAGGACGTCCGCCCGTGGCTGCAAATCTCGTCGTGCGTTATGGCGGTTCTGGTCCTCTTGTCCACGCAGTTCATTAAACAGCATTATATCGTGGACGCGATCGCCGGGGTATTTTTGGCCGAATTGTTTTGGTTTCTGACCGGACGGTTTCCCGTGCTCGTCCGGCCGTTCGAGCGGTTCTTCGAGATGCTGAACGGCAAGGCGGCGAGGTTGGGAAGAAAATCGACCGTTGACAATAGAGAGCAAGCCGTCGGGGATTGCGCGCAAGCACCACGCACGGCAGGTGACGGCGAGGGAGAAAAAGAAAATGATCATTGAAACGTTTAACCTCGTACATATCGGCGTGCTGCTGCTGACGGCCGCGCTGTGCGTCGTATTTTGGGCGGTTCTCCGTCAGTTTCCGCAGAGGAAGAAGGAACTTATCCTCGTCGGCGTTTGCGTTTGCAATATCGTATTCTTTATGGTCTATAAGATCATCTTGTCCCGCGATCCGACCTTTTCCGGTTTCACGTGGTGGACGGAGTTACCCTTGCAGTTCTGCAATATCACCATGTTCGTCTATATCGTCGGCATCCTGACCAAAAAGCGGCAGCTTTTGGCTTATTGCTTTTACGCGGGGCCGCTCGGCGCGTTTTTGGCGTTGGCCGCGCCCGACCCCGCTTTCTTGGGGATCAGCGTGTTCGCCGGCCGCTGCGTCGGTTTTTACGGCACGCATTTGTTGATCGTCGTCGTGGGCGTCTCCATGTGCACGCTGAAATTGTATCGGCCGCGTTTTAAAGACCTCCCGTGGGTGGTCGTGATCATGTTTTGTTTGGCCGCGTTCATGTTCTTGGTCAATTACATCTTCCGTTGGACGGGTTTGGAACCGAACGCGAATTATTTCTATACGTTCGGCTTGCCCGGCAACGGCGTCATCGAGATGATGCGCGGATGGACCGACGTGGATTTTCTGTACTTGTGGCCCGCCGTGCTGTTGGTTGCCGCCGTTTCCGCGCTCGAAACGCTTCCGTTTTGGCTATCCGATCGGCGCAAAACGGTGAAAGTGGGAAAAGGGCGGCAAATCGCTTGACAAGCCCGTCGGTCTTGTGATAGAATACCGTCATAGAAAGAAGAAGCGTCCGCTTCTCACCGTGCGAATTTTGTTTTGCACGCGTTAAGAACTTCGAGTTTTCAAGCGCAGAGCGTCATTTTATGCTTTTCGCTTGCGAATTAAGTTATGCGGATGTTTCATCATTGAACATCCGCTTTTCAATTATAATAGGAGGAACATAGCTATTAAGGATTTACACGAAGTAAACAACCGTATCCGCGACCGGCAGGTGCGCGTGATCGACGACGCGACCGGCGAGATTTACGGCATTATGAGCGCGTTCGACGCGAACCGCCTCGCGGAAGAAAAGGGGCTTGACCTCGTCAAGGTTGCTCCGCAAGCCGTGCCGCCCGTTTGCAAGTTGATGGATTACGGCAAGTACAAATTCGATCTGTCCAAGAAGCAAAAGGAAGCGCGGAAAAATCAGCACACGGCCGATATGAAGGAGATGCAGCTGTCGATGACCATCGAGCAGCACGACCTTGAAACCAAGGCGAAGCACGTCGGCCGCTTTTTGGCGGAGGGTGACAAGGTCAAGGTGTCGATTCGCATGAAGGGCCGCCAACAGGCGCATCCCGAAATGGGCGAGGATGTCATGAACCGCTTCTTCGCGTGCGTGCAGGACGTGGGCGTTGTCGATAAAAAACCGACGCGGGAAGGGCGCAATATATTGATGATTTTGGTGCCGAAAAAGAGCAAAACGGTAACTGAAAAGTGAAAACTGATATTTATTTAAGAGGAGAACAATCATGCCAAAAATGAAAAGCCACAGCGGCGCGAAGAAACGCTTCATGATCAGCCCGAAGGGCAACGTTAAGCGCGCGCAAAAGGGCAAAAATCACATTCTGACCAAGAAGAGCAGAAAGACCAAACGCAACCTCCGCAAGACCGCTTATTTGGAGGGCGCGCAGGCCGCTACCGTCAAACAACTGATTCATTAAGAGGAGATTGAAATTATGCGTATCAAAAGAGCAGTAAACGGCGTCAAAAAACGCAGAAAGATATTAAAATTAGCCAAAGGATATTGGGGCAGCAAATCCAAATTATACCGGATCGCGCGGCAGGCCGTGATGAAGTCGGGCATGTACGCCTTTATCGGACGGCGCAGGAAGAAACGCGATTTCCGTAAATTATGGATCGCGCGTATCAACGCCGCCGCCCGTTTGAACGGGTTGTCGTATTCCAAATTCATGTACGGCCTTAGAAAATCGGGCGTCAGTCTGGATCGCAAGGTCTTGTCGGATATCGCCGTGAGCGACAACGCCGCGTTTAAGGCGTTGGCGGAAAAAGCGGCGGCGAGCCAAATTTGAATGATAACGTCGGATACGCTTCGCAATACGGCGTTATGCAAATTTTTTTTAGTCGCGTATGTCGTTATACGCTCCTTTCAAAAATTTTTGTATGCCTTGTCTTGCTCGCGTCCGCGCCGTTATCATTCAAATTAACGGTTTAAACGAACGCATATGCTAACGGGAAAGGACAACGCTACGGTCAAAAAATACGCCGCGTTAAAAGACGGCCGGGAACGGGTTGCGCAAGGGCTCTTTTTATTGGAGGGCGAGCGGTTGATTGCCGACGCGGTCCGGGCCGGCGCGGAATTGGAAGCCGTCTTTATCCGCGGGGGCGGGGAAAGTAAATTTTCCGAGCTCGTTTCGGAGATTTCTTTGAAAGAACCAGCGTGCGCGTTCTTTCAAGTCGCGGATACCCTGTTTCCGAAGCTATGCGGCACCGTGACCCCGCAAGGAATCGTCGCGGCGGCGCGCGTTCCGACGACCGAAAGACCCTACGGCGGCGGCGACGCGCTGATTTTGGACGGCGTGCGCGATCCCGGCAACCTCGGGACGCTGATCCGTTCGGCGGCGGGCTTCGGCTTTGCCGACGTATATTTGATCGACTGCGCCGACGCTTACGGCCCGAAAGCCGTCCGTTCCTCGATGAGCGCGATTTTTCATATTAACCTGCATGTGATGCTCGGTCATTCCGCAATACCTTGTCATTCCGAACGAAGTGAAGAATCGTCTCCTTATGAGATTTTAAACGAATTGAAGCGGCAAGGCGTCGTTTTGGTCGCGGCCGACATGAACGGCGCGGATTTAAAGGCGTATAAAAGAACGGGGCCGGTCGCGGTCGCGGTCGGCGGGGAAGCGCGGGGCATATCCAAAGAAGTCCGGGCGGCGGCCGATTCCGTTCTGGCGATCAGAACCGAAGGGATCGAAAGCCTGAACGCCGCCGTGGCCGGGTCGATTTTTATGTACGCTTTAAGTCAATAAACAACGATCAATCGGCGAAAGAAACGAAACTTTAAAAGGAGTGAGTCGGCATAGATTGGGCGTCGGACGGGCGACAGTTATCAATGTCGGCGAGGGAGTGTATACAGACATACATGACCGAGCCGACTTGATAAGCGTAGCCCGTATCACGCCCGATATGTGCCGACGCAACAGTATGTCGGGACATTCCAAATGGAACAATATCAAGAGAACCAAGGGCAAGGCCGACGCGGCGAAAGCGGCGTCCTTTACCAAGATCGGCCGCGAGCTGGCCGTGGCGGTGAAGATCGGCGGGGCGGATTCCGATTCCAACTCGCGTTTGCGCGACGTGATCGCCAAGGCGAAAGCGGCCAATATCCCCAACGACAACATTCAGCGCAGCATCAAAAAAGCGTCGGGCGAGCTGGGGACGATCAACTATGAAACCGTCGTATACGAGGGCTACGGGCCGGCGGGCAGCGCGGTCATCGTGGAAACCTTGACCGACAACCGCAACCGCACGGTCAGCGACGTGCGCCACCTGTTCGATAAATACGGCGGATCGCTCGGAACGACGGGCTGCGTGGCTTTCATGTTCGACACCAAGGGCGTGCTGATCCTCGAAAAACGCAAGGACGACGACGACGACAACGTGATGATGCTCGCGCTCGACGCGGGAGCGGACGACTTCTCGCCCGCGGGCGACGTGTACGAAATCCTGACCGCGCCGAACGATTTGGAGCAGGTGCGGGAAGCCCTGCAAAAGGGCGGTATGAATATCCTGTCCGGCGGCGTAGAGCGTATCGCCCAAAACTTCATCAACCTGACGCCGGAGGACACGGCGCGGTATGAAACGCTGATCGAGAAATTGGAAGAGCTGGACGACGTGCAGAACGTTTACAGCAACGTGAATAGCGACGAATAAAAAGATGGAAGATGGAAGAGGTAAATAAGATGGAAGATGGAAGATGGTCGGGCGCGCGTTCCGCGCGGAGTTCATTTCGAACTGCCTTCGGTTTGCCGTTTTGAAATCCTATCTTCCCTCTTCCATTACCCCCTGCACTCTATCCGACCATCTTCCATCTTCCATCTTCCCTCTTCCATCGGGTAAAAAATCATGTTTGAAAATATCATCCAAAAATGCCAATCCGCAAAAGACGCCGCGTTTACGATGGCGGCGCTTTCGACCGCGCAAAAAAACACAATGCTTGAAATCATAGCGGCCGCGCTGATTGATAGTACGGACAAAATTCTCAAAGCCAACGCCGAGGACATTGCTCTCGCCAAGGGCAAACCGACGGGCTTTATCGACCGGCTGACCCTGACCGCGAAAAGGATCGGGGACATGGCGGCGGGCGTCCGCGCCGTGATCGGTTTGCCCGATCCGGTGGGAATCACGTTGGACAAATTCACCGTCCAATCCGGTCTGAAAATCGAAAAGCGTTCCGTGCCGCTCGGGGTGATCGGAATCATCTACGAGGCGCGGCCCAACGTCACCGCCGACTGTATCGCGCTGTGTTTAAAGAGCGGGAATTGCGCGGTTTTGCGCGGCTCTCGGGACGCTTATAAATCTAATCTTGCGATTGTAGCCGCCGTAAAGGGCGCGCTGACAGCGGCGAGCTATGACGCGGACTTTATCCAGCTGATCGACGACGTGACCCGCGGGGGCGCGGATTTCTTCATGACGCAAAACAAGTATTTGGACGCGATGATTCCGCGGGGCGGCGCGGCTCTGATTCAAAACGTCGTGCAAAATTCCACCGTGCCGGTCATCGAAACGGGCGCGGGCGTCTGTCACGTGTTCGTCGAAAAGACCGCCGACCTTAAAACGGCCGAAGCGGTTTTAATCAACGCCAAATGCAGCCGCCCGTCGGTATGCAATTCGGCGGAAACCTTGTTGCTCGACGCGGGCGCGCCCAAAGAAACGTTCGCGACCCTGATCGGGAGCTTGATCCATAGCAACGTCGCGATCCATGCTTGTCCTGAAACGTTAAGTCGGGCGGCGGCCTGCCCGCTGTCGGACCGGGAGCGCGGGCTGATAACCGCCGCGGCGGAAAGCGACTTTGAAACCGAGTACAACGACTTCATCATCAATGTAAAGATCGTGAAAGACACCGCCGACGCAATCCGGCATATCAACCGCCACGGCACGCACCACAGCGACGCGATCATCACGGCGGACGACAGGGCGGCGGAGCTGTTTTTGAACGGCGTGGATTCGGCGGCGGTTTATGTGAACGCTTCGACGCGTTTCACCGACGGCGGCGAGTTCGGCTTCGGCGCGGAGATCGGCATTTCCACCCAAAAACTCCACGCCCGCGGCCCCGTGGGTCTGCGCGAACTGACCTCGTATAAGTATCGGATTGTCGGCACGGGGCAGGTGAGGTAAAATTTTACGGGAAAGCGAGGATAAACTTTCGCGGGGGAAAACTTTTTTGTAAAAAAGGTTTTCCCCCGCGCCCCTTTTCAAAAAACTTTACGAGGACAAGATATTGACGATAATTTAGCTATTCTGTATTCATTGACGGACAATAGATCGGCGCAAATATATACAAATCCTTATTTAGACATACTGCAGGCGGCAAAAAGGTTCATATAGTATGGATGGCTCGGTGAAAACAAAGAAAGTACTAAGCGGAAAGGGACAGCTGTTGATTGTCTTTGGAATATTCTCCGCATTGTTTCTCGGCGTATTTTTTGCTACAACCGCCACGTATCCAAACGCCGTAAAAGATGTCGAACTGGCCGAAAACGGCGAGCATGTCGTCGGTAAAGTCGTAGAGGCGCGGAAAGCGTTTTTTGGCGGAACAAGCACAAGTAGAGAGAACTATTATCTATCAATAACAGTAAAGCATATTGCAGAAAGCGGTATCGTATATGAAATGGATTTTCGATCCTGCTCATTAAAGGAAGAAAGCATGACGGAAGATTGGATAAACAGCTATATAGGTAGGGATTGGGGTCTTATAATCGACCCGAATAGTAACCATTGCATAGCCGATACGGTCGAGGATACTTATTT
Organism: Clostridia bacterium; assembly: GCA_026001225.1. Taxonomy (GTDB): domain Bacteria; phylum Bacillota; class Clostridia; order Christensenellales; family DUVY01; genus BNZQ01. The sequence continues at coordinate 18,179 of BNZQ01000003.1, read as the reverse complement.
TAAAGAGGGGGGTTATGATTCGCTTGCGGCTCAAAGAAATAAGGTGACAGCGATACGAATTGTTAAATATATCAGTCTTGCGCTTATGATTTGCTTTCCGATTTTGTTCGTTTTAGTATTGATACTATTATTAAAAAGTCGGGCAAAGGAAAAAAGTGTTTGCCCTATCCGTCGGCAATGATCCATGAAAGTGGCGGCTATGTGAGGGGTAATAATTTGTTCAAGGAGATAGATCATGGCGTGGAAATGGTTTGCGATCAAGACGGTTGTGAGGGCTGTCATTACGGGGAAACCCGAACAAACGGATAAATATTTTCATGAGGATACTTCATTCTACGAGGAAAATGTATTCGTCGTAAAAGCGCAATCGGATCAACACGCATACGAACTTGCAGAACGCGCGGTAAAAAAACAGCAAGTTGCTTATATCAATATTTACGGACAAAAGGTCGAGTACATTTATATCGATTCGGTTGATTGTTTTGAGTTGTATGATGATCCGTCTAAAAGCGGCTCGGAGGTTTTTTCCGTCATTTATGCCGTTCCGAAAGTAAAAACAGACACTCAATTTTTACAAGAAAGATATGATTATTTCTTAAAAGATGAAGATGCAAACGATGAACGGAACGATTGGCAACATAAAAAACAAAAGGTTTTGCTAAATTGCGAATTTAGCGGATTGGACGAAGATTCGTAAATTACGTTGGTTTCGGTATATCTCCCTATTGAATAGCTGAAAGTTTTTTGAAAGAGCGCGAGAGAACTTTTTTACAAAAAAGTTCTCTCGCAAGATTTTTCAAAATTTTATCAAAACGACAAAAGAATCTCCCGAATCGCCCGCACGTTCTCCCGCACGCGTTCGGGATGGGGGCCGCCCGGCAGATCGCGCCGCCTGATCATCGTTTCGGGCTTTAAAATCTCCGTGATATCGCTTTTGAACGCGGGGGAAAAGGCTTGCAGCTCGGGCAAGGTCAACGCTTGCAGGGTCTTTCCGGTTTCCTCGCAGTATTTCACCGCCGCGCTGACGACGCCGTGCGCGTCGCGGAACGGCACGCCCGCCGCCGCCAAATAATCCGCCATATCGGTCGCCGCCATGAAGCCGCCGTTTGCGCCCGCTTTCATCGCGGAAACGTTAAATTGGGCGGTCATCAGCATTCTCGGAAAGATTTGCAGGCAAATTTCCAACGTGTCGTAAATATCGAATACGGTTTCCTTGTCCTCCTGCAAATCCTTGTTGTAGGTCAGGGGAAGCCCCTTCGCCATCGTCAGGAGGGCGGTCAGGCCGCCGTACACGCGCCCGGTCTTGCCGCGGATCAGCTCCGCCACGTCGGGATTGCGCTTTTGCGGCATCATCGAGCTGCCCGTGGAATAGGCGTCCGCGATCCGGACAAAGCCGAACTCGTTCGTTGACCACAGAATCAATTCCTCGCAAATCCGCGACAGGTGCATGACGCAGATGCCCGCGTTCGCGGCAAACTCGATCAGATAATCGCGGTCGCCCACGGCGTCCATCGAATTGCGCGTGACGGCGGGGAAATCGAGCAGCTTCGCGGTGTATTCGCGGTCGATCGGAAAGGTCGTACCCGCCAGCGCGCCGCTCCCCAAAGGGCAAACGTCGGCGCGTTTCAAGCCGTCCGAAAACCGTTGCAGGTCGCGTAAGAACATTTCGGCATAGGCGCAAAGGTAATGCCCCAGCGTGACGGGCTGCGCCTTTTGCATGTGCGTATAACCGGGCAGGATATCGGCGGCGTGCTTCTCGGCCAGAGTGAGGAAGGCGTCCAAAAGCCCGCGCAGCAAATCGAGGATAGTCCTCGCCGCGCCGCGCATATACAAACGCATATCGGTCGCCACCTGGTCGTTGCGGCTGCGGCCGGTGTGCAATTTTTTGCCCGCCGCCCCGATTTTCTCGGTCAGACGGCTCTCGACGAACATATGCACATCCTCGGCGTTCTCGATTCGCAGGCCGCCGCTTTCGATCTCCCGTAAAATTTCCTCTAAACCGTTTTTGACCGATAGGTATTCGGCGCGGGTCAAAACGCCGCCCTTCTCCAGGCTCGCGGCGTGGGCGATACTGCCCTCGATATCCTGCCGATACAGGCGTTTATCCGCGGCGAGCGAGGAATTAAAGGCGTCCGTCAAAGGATCGCTCTCGCCCGAAAAGCGGTTGGACCACGGTTTTTTTTCGGCAGTCTTTGACATTTCTATCCTTTTGCGAGAGAACCTTTTTTATAGAAAGCGTTCTCTCGCGCTCTTTCCTAAAAACTTCTATCAACAGTATGACGGCAAATCGGCGTAGATTGGGTGTCAAGCGTAGCCCGCATCACGCCCGATCTACGCCGATTCATTTGCGTAACTTCATCGCCCTAACCTTCAGCGGCAAGCCGAACAGGTTGATAAAGCCCTCGGCGTCCTTTTGGTTGTACACGTTTTCCGCGCCGAACGTCGCGATATCCATGTCGTACAGGGAATAGGGGGACTTGACGCCCGCGCTCCGCGCCGTGCCCTTGTACAGCTTGAGGCGCGCCGTGCCGGTGACGGTCTTTTGCGTTTCGTCCACGAACGCCGACAGAGCCTCGCGCAGCGGGGTATACCAACAGCCGTCGTACACAAGCTCGGCAAAGCGCACCGACAGCATCTCCTTATAGTGCGCGGTCGCGCGGTCTAAGGTCAGGCTTTCCAGGGCGCGGTGCGCCTCGTACAGGATCGTGCCGCCGGGGGTTTCGTACACGCCGCGGGACTTCATGCCGACCAGACGGTTCTCCACCAAATCGGCCGTGCCCACGCCGTGCTTTGCGCCGACCGCGTTCAGCGCGCAAATCAAGTCCACGCCGTTCATCCGTTTACCGTTCACGGAAACGGGAATCCCTTGCTCGAAACCGATCTCGACGTATTCGGCCTTGTCGGGAGCCTTTTCGGGCGGGGAACAGATCATCAACAGATCGTCCTTCGGTTCGTTGGCGGGATCCTCCAAGTCCGCGCCCTCGTGGCTCAAATGCCACAGGTTGCGGTCCATGCTATAAGGGCGTTTTTTGGTGACGGGTACGGAAATGCCGCGTTTTTGCGCGTACTCGATTTCCTCTTCGCGCGATTTGATATCCCAAATCCGCCACGGGGCGATAATCTTTAAATGCGGCGCGAGAGCCTTGACGGTCAATTCAAACCGTACCTGGTCGTTGCCCTTGCCGGTCGCGCCGTGGCAGATGGCCGACGCGCCCTCTTTCTCGGCGATTTCCACCAATCGTTTGGCGATCACGGGCCGCGCGAACGACGTCCCGAGCAGGTATTTGCCCTCGTACACCGCGCCGGCTTTCAGCGTGGGGAAGATGAAATCGCGGACAAATTCGTCCTTTAAATCCTCGATATAGAGCTTGCTCGCGCCGGTTTTTTTGGCCTTTTCGTGCAAAGGCTCTAATTCCTCGCCCTGCCCGACATCGCCCGCCACCGCGATGACCTCGCAGTCATAGTTTTCCAGCAGCCACGGAATGATGATCGACGTGTCCAAGCCGCCCGAATACGCCAAAACGATTTTTTCTTTCATGATGATTTTTTCCTTTTTTCTCACACTCTTTTTAAAAATTTTGCTATGAATTATGTGTTATCCGTAAAATCCCACAGTATAGCTTCCCCATCTTGCGTAAAGGTTCGTTGTCGATTTAGTCGGAACATATGGAAAATCCGCTCGTTCTTGAAAAGATGCATCAAGATACCAAGCATAAAAAGGAGGTTGGTAGCCGTCATAGGGATATCTTGGTTCGGGTGGTGTGTTAATTGATTCGCCCGCATAACATGTGTCTGAGGAGTATTGAGTACCGAATCTAAATAATCTAATAGCATAAATAGGGAATTCTGTTCCCCATTGAGCGTACAAAGTCATAGAATTTGTTATCTTAAAAGCCATAGGCGAGATCTTGGTACACGCCTTATCGGTATACCAAGCTTCAAAAGGATAGCCGCGTTTTTTCGGAGCTGTTTGGGGAATACTCGCAGTATCATCTTTATAATAACTTACAGATGGTAAATATGTTCCGCCGTTCGTTTCAAAAGCAAGAATGCAAGTTTGTTTTTGTTCCGGTTGTATAGATGCAGTATTATCTTGCTCGAATGAATGATCATCCTTGCGGCAAGCGGACATAAAACATATGCCAAACGCAAAGACAAGCACCAAGACGGGAATGCATCTATTTTTCATAATTCAATTATACTATAATTCAGTTGGATTTGTCAACTTTTTTAAACTTTCTTTAATCAAGTTCCCGTCTCTTTGCCTGATTCTCGGCGGTATGCTGGGGACAATCGTCGGTATCGTTCTGTTTTCCGGTAAATAATACGCCCGTTTTTCAAACTATACATAAAATACCGATAAATTTTGTATATTTTTTTGAAAGGATACCCCCTTGACAGGTTCAAATTCTATGGTATAATATATAAAACAGTTTTAAAATAAAAGCGGTATGGGAGTGCCGCTAAAAGGCTTTGCGCGTATTATGGAAAAAATCGCTATCATCGATCTCGGATCAAACTCGGCCCGCCTGGTATTGGCGAACATACTCGAAGGCGGGTATTTTGTTGTCTTCGACGAATTGAAGGAAACCGTGCGGCTCGGACAGGACATGGAACGCGAAGGGTTCTTAAAGCCCTCGCGGATCGCGCAGGCGGTCAAGACGTTAAAAATGTTCAAAAAGCTGTGCGACATCAACAACGTCGATAAAATCGTCGCCGTCGCCACGAGCGCGGTGCGCCGCGCCAAAAACCAAAAGAGCTTTTTGGAGGAGGTCTATTCGACTTGCGGCTTTAAAATAAAGGTTTTGACCCCCGAGGAGGAAGCCTCCTACATTTATCAGGGCGTCATCAATTCGTTCGACATTCCCAAGGGCTTGATCATGGAGATCAGCGGGGGCACCACACAGCTGATCTATTACAACCGCCGCAATATTTTGGCCTTTGAGAATCTGCCGTTCGGCGCGATCACGTTGACCGCGCTGTACAACGACCCTTCGTTCACGCCGGAGGAGCAGGCCGAAAAGATCGAGGAATTCTATATCGACCAATTCCGCCGCATTCCGTGGCTGGCCGAGGTCGAGCCGGATATTCCCTTGATCGGCGTGGGCGGCTCGTTCCGAAATTTGGGCAAAATTTCCCGCCGCATGATCAAATACCCGCTCGAAATGGCGCATAATTATTTCGTGTCGCGCGAAAATTTCGGGGATATTTACGACACCCTGCGCGTGCTCGACACCGAAAAGCGCATGAAAATCAAGGGCTTGTCAAGCGGCCGCGCCGATATTTTCATCAGCGCGCTCTCTTGCGTCAGCGCGCTCTTTAAATTGACGCAGTACAAGGGCGTCACGATCAGCGGCTGCGGACTGCGGGAGGGCCTCATGTTCAATCACGCGGTGCCCCAAATAGCGGAAAAGCCTTTAAGCGATGTTTTGGGACATTCGCTGAACACGTTGGTCAACTATTTCGACGTGAATATCGAGCACGCCGACCATGTGTACGATTTGTCGATTCAGCTGTATAAGCAGCTGCGCGTCCTGCATAAGCTGCCGCGCCAGTACATCAAAGTCCTGCGCGTCGCGGCTGTCCTGCACGACAGCGGTATGCGGCTCAAATACTACGACCACCAAAAGCACTCCTGTTATATCATCTTAAACAGCAACCTGTACGGCATTACCCACCGCGACCTTGTGCTGGCGGCGTTTACGGCCAGCGCGCACCGAAAAGACGACTTTGACATGGCCGCGTGGTCGCGCTATAAGGAGGTCGTCCGCGAGGAGGACTATGCCGCCGTCCGTAAATTAGGGGTGATTTTAAAGATCGCCGAGAGCTTGGACCGCAGTATGTCCGGCACGGTCAAATCGATCAACTGCGACGTTTTGGGCGACAGCGTGATCATGAAGACCGAGGTCGAAGGGGACGCCGGCTTAGAGATTTTGGACGCGCTCGGGGCCAGCGTAGACTTCCTTAGGGCGTACGGAAAGAACTTAGAGATATTGTAGTGGTCAGTGATTCGTTTAAGAGGTTGAGATTCTTTACATCAAACAGAATGACACCTTTTGCGCAATCACTAATAACTGACCGCTAACCACTGACCACTGACCACTACTATGGCTGTAACGCAAATCGCAATTGAATTAGGAACCTCCAACACGACGATATTTTTGAGCGGCAACGGGATCGTTTTATCCGAGCCGTCCGTCGTGGCGTATTCGGACAAGTTTTTGCGCGCCGCGGGGCAGAGGGCAAAGGAAATGCTGGGCCGCGCGCCCGAAAAGACAAACGTCGTCTGCCCGATTTCCGAGGGCGTAATCGCCGACGCGGGAGCGGCGGCGATGATGCTGTCCGATTTCTTGGCGCGGGTCGTGGACCGGCGCGGGTTTCCGGGCCGCGTGCGCGCGCTGCTTGCCGTGCCGTGCGGCTTGACCGAGGAGGAGCGGCGGGATTTCGAGGGCGTTTTATTGCAATGCGGGATCGGCGAGGTCGTTCTTGTGGAAAAGGCGATCTGCGCGGCGCACGGCATGGGCTTGCCGCTCATGAGTCCGAAAGGCTGTTTCGTGGCCGATATCGGCGGCGGGACGGCGGATATCGCGGTCATCAGCTTGTCGGGGATCGTCGAGGGCTGCAGTATCTGTTTGGGCACGCAAAATATGGACAGAGCGGTCAGCCGCTTTATTTTGGAAAAATACAATTTGGAAATCGGACCGCTCTCGACCGAGCGTTTGCGCGAATCGATCGGCAGCTTGTACGAAAACGACGTGTCCACGCTGACCGTAAACGGCACGAATAATTCCGATAAAAGCCCGAATTCGGTCACGGTGGAAAGCCGCGCCGTTTCGCGCTCGGTTGCGCCCTATTACCGCCGGATCGCCGAGGCGGCCGAATCGGTCATCAACCGCTGCCCGCCCGAAATCTGCGCGCAGGTCTTGCGGTCGGGGCTTCATGTGTGCGGCGGCGGCGCGCTGATCACGGGCTTGGAAGATTACATACGCAGCGTTTTAAAGCTGCCCGCGGCCGTTTTCGCCGACGCCCAATACGCGGTCATCTCCGGCGCGGGGAAGTTATTGGGCGACCGGAAGCTATTAAGCGATATTTTAAATCAGAATTGAATCGGGGACGGATAGGGTGCCAAATACGTTCTTCAAATTTGACGGTTTGCGGCACGCTTCTATTTTGACGAAAAGATAAAAAAAGTTTATTTTTGTCTAAAGACAAAAACCTCCAAAGATGATAAAATAAAAGGCAATAGTAGGATACCGGCGTCGGACGGATGACGGAATATAAAAGGAATTAAAATGACGAACAGAGAAAGAGCGCTGAACATACTGCGGTACAAAAAAACAGACCGTATGCCCGCGATCCATTTCGGATATTGGAACGAATTGCTGGCCGAATGGGCAGAGCAAGGACACCTATCCATGGAGCTTGCGCGGGCGTGGGAAGACGGCAACGCCGCCGACCGCGAGATCGATAAATTATTGGGCTGGGACGCGACCTGGGCGTGTACGGTTTCGGCTTTTAACGGGCTTTGGCCGGCGTTTGAATACAAGGAATTGGAAAAAACCGCCGACGGCTTCACGGTTTACGTCAACGGATCGGGCTTGATCGAAAAAAAACGGGCAGGCGCGGCCGGCATTCCCGCCGAGGTGGATTACCTTTTAAAGGATCGCGCCGCGTGGGAAGAGCTTTATAAGCCCAAAATGCAATTTAAGCCCGAACGCGTGGACATCGGTTTTTTTAAAAAGTTCAACGATTCCGAACGCGACTATCCGGCAGGATTGTTTTTGGGAAGCGTGCTGGGCGCCATACGCGACATGCTTTCGGTCGTGGGCATGAGTTATATGATCGCCGACGATTATGACTTGTTCGCCGAGATCATCGACACCTACGCCGACATGCAATATAAATGCGCCGAGGCCGTGTTAGCTTTGGGCGTTCAATTTGATTTCGGCCACTATTGGGAGGATATCTGCTTTAAAAACGGCCCGCTGATCAGTCCGGTTATGTTCGAGGAATTGTGCGCCAAGCACTATAAAAAGCGCAACGAATTGTGTAAAAAATATGGCTTGGATATCATTTCGCTGGACTGTGACGGCGTCACCGAAAGGCTGTTGCCCGTTTGGTTCGCAAACGGCGTCAACACCATGTTCCCGATCGAAATCGGCACGTGGGGCGATCAATTCGCGCCCGCGCGCCAAAAATTCGGCAAAGGGATGCTCGGGGTGGGCGGCATGGACAAAACCGCGCTTCGCAAGGACAGGGCCGCCGTGGACGCCGAGCTCGAAAGGATTCGCGGCTTGGCCGCTCTGGGCGGGTTCATCCCTTGTCCCGATCACCGTTTAATGCCCGGCACGAAATGGGATTTGGTTCGGTATTATACGGATAAAATCAAAGAAATGAAGGTTTAAAGCACGGGTTCTATTTGTTTCTTGCCTTTAACGATTTTATTTTTAAATGAAGGGTTTCGGCCAAAGCCAAAAGCTCGTCCAATTCGTCGCCGCCGGATTGACTTGCCGTTTTATGGGGGACGCGGGGTTTTATCTGGATTTCATTTTCCAGCAATTCGTCAAGGCTCACGTCAAAGAAACGGGATATAGCCTTTAGGGTTTCCAAATCCGGTTCGTTCCGTCCGGTTTCATAGTGATTGTACCGCGGATACGGTATGCCCAATTTTTGGGCGGCTTCCTTTTGCGTAAATCCGAAACTCTGCCGCAGCGCGGCTAAATTTTGGGAAAACATAACGCTCCTTTCCTATACAAAAAGTATATATTATTTATATACGGATCGGCAAAAAATATACAAAATATAGTTGACAATATACAAATTGTATATTATAATAGATATATTAAAATAACCTCCCACGAGGGAGGTAGTAGGAAAGGAGACAAATAACATGAAAGTGACAAAAATCCTCGGTCTTATCTTGTCCGTGCTCTTCGCGGCGGCGGGGCTTGGCTTGGGCCTAACGCTTGCGCTGACGGGAAGCCCGGCATACCCCTACTTCGCGGTGATCTCAACCGGAATCGTCGGGCTTGCGTCCGTTATCGGCGTTATCGTACACAAAGCGGGCAAAAATCCGCTGTTCAAACCGGAAAAACGATTCGGGTCGGCACTCAAATTACCGGGCTTTTTGTTATCCGCGATGGGCGGAATTTGCGGCTTGATTTCCGTGTTGATCGAAACAGGCAACGCGGCGTGGGCGTTTGCCATGATCGGCGTTGTATTATGGGCGGTGCAAATTGTAATTCTCTCGGTAAAGACGGCGAGTGTCAGCTTTTCAATCTTTTGGAGTTGTGTCGGCATGGTATCGGGGATGTTGGTGATCGGGCCGGTTATTTTGCTGATTATCGGGCTCAAGGTGGCGAAAGGAATGGCAAAAGAGATCGTGCATCAAGCGGGAAATATCTTTTCCGGCCGCGGCGTCCAGGATCCAGTACACGGCACGGTCACTGACAATTACGGCAATGTGTACAACATAGATCCCTCCTCCAATCGTTTCACCGCCAAGGACGGTCATACGTATCAGGTGGAGGGGAGCAATATAGTTCTGATCCGATAAATATCGCAAAAAAGAAAAATCAAGCCTCAAATTATCGAATGACGCGTATCCGCAAAATATCCTTAATCGCGTTCAATTTCCCGATGACCGTGTCGTTCGCGTCGTCGTCCAGCTCGAACATCGCATAGGAATATTCGCCCTGGCTCTTACTCAGCATGTTGGAAATGTTGATCTTCGCGCCGCTGATCGCGTCGGTCATTTGGACGAGCATACTCTTGATATTCAGGTGCGCGACCGTGATCCGGCACTTGCCCGTGCGCGGCAGGCTGCAGCTCGGGAAATTGACGCTGTTGGTGATATTCCCGTTCTCAATATAATCCACCAGTTGTTTCGCCGCCATGTAGGCGCAGTTGTCCTCGGCTTCGGGCGTAGACGCGCCCAAATGGGGGATACAAATAACGCCTTTCGCGCCGATCAGCTCGTCGGCGGGGAAGTCGGTGACGTAACGGCCCAATTTATCGGCCGCGAGAGCCTTCAAAATATCCTTGTTGTTGACCAACTCGCCGCGCGAAAAATTGAGCAGGGCCGCGCCGGGCTTCATCTTGGCGACCGCCTCGGAATCGATCAGGTTGCGGGTTTTATCGGTCAAGGGGACGTGCAGAGAAATATAGTCGCATTCCCTGTAGATATTGTTCAGATCGGTTTCCTTGACGACGCCGTTATTGATACTCCACGCGGCGTCGATCGAGAGAAACGGATCGTAACCGTATACGGTCATGCCGAGGTCTACGGCGGCGTTGGCGACCTGCGCGCCGATCGCGCCTAGGCCCACGACGCCCAATTTCTTGCCGGTAATTTCCGGCCCGACGAAATTGTTCTTGCCGGTCTCGACCGCTTTTCCGACCTCCGCGCCCTTGCCTTTCAGGGTTTTCGTCCATTCGATGCCCTCGGCGATTTGGCGCGAAGCCAGCAGCAGGCCGCACAGCGTCAATTCCTTGACCGCGTTGGCGTTTGCGCCCGGCGTATTGAACACCACGACGCCTTTCGCGGCGTACTTATCGACGGGAATGTTGTTCGTGCCCGCGCCCGCCCGCGCCACGGCCAATACGCTTTCGGGCAGGGCATAGTCGTGCATGGAAAAGCTGCGCAGCATGATCCCGACAGGCGTTTTGCAGTCCTTGGTCACGGCATAGTTCGCCGTGAACGCTTTATCGGCGACGGGGCTGATTTCGTTTAATTTGAGTATGTTATACATTTTTATTTTGCGAGGGAAACCTTTTTCAAAAGGTTTCCCTCGCGCTCCTTTTGAAAACTTTTATCTATTTTCTTTCTCGAATTTTCCCATAAACTCGATCAGCTTCTGCACGCCCTTGACCGGCATCGCGTTGTAAATCGACGCGCGCATACCGCCCGCCAACCGATGGCCCTTCAACGCGAGCAGCCCGTTTTGCGCCGCTTCCTTGACGAACTTCTCGTCCAGCTCGGAGGAGGGCGAAACAAAGGGTATATTCATGATCGAACGGTCTTTTTTCTCGATCAGGTTTTTATAGAAAGACGAATTGTCGATAAAACTGTACAGCATTTTCGCCTTGCGCTTGTTGATCCGCTCCATCGCGGGCACGCCCCCCAGAGCTTTCAAATGCCGGAAGACCAGCATGGCGACATAGACGGAAAAGCAGGGCGGCGTGTTGTACAGGCTCTTTTCCGCGATCTGCGTCTGCCATTTCAGCATGGTGGGGCAGTCGGCTCTCGCGCGGTCGGCCAAATCCTGCCGCACGATCACCACGGTGACGCCCGCCGGCCCGATGTTCTTTTGCGCGCCCGCATAGATCACGCCGAATTTGCTCACGTCGTATTCCTCGCCCAAAATGTTGCTGGACATATCCGCGACCAGCGGTACATCGCCGGTGTCGGGCAATTTGGTAAAGTGCGTGCCGAAAATCGTATTGTTGGTCGTGAGGTGCACATAATCGATATCGTCCCGGAAAGCCTTGGCTTTCACCTTGGGAATATAGGTAAAGCATTTATCCTCCGAGCTTGCCGCCGCCGCCATATCGCCGAATTTCTTCGCCTCCGAATAGGCTTTTTTGGCGAAGTTTCCCGTGACGATATAATCCGCGCGCCCCTTTTGCAAAAGGTTCAGCGGCACGGCCTCGAATTGCAGGGACGCGCCGCCCTGCACAAAGATCACCTTGTAGTTATCGGGAATGCTCATCAGCCCGCGCAAAAGGCTCTCGGCCTCGGCGTTGATGTCCTCGTACAGCTTGGAGCGGTGGCTCATCTCCGTCACCGACATGCCGCTTCCGTTATAGGAAAGCAAACTTTTCTGCACCTCTTTCAAAACCTTTTCGGGAAGCATGGACGGGCCCGCCGAAAAATTGTAAACGTCGCGCATAATGAAAAACTCCTTTTGAGACGGGCGTTCACGCCCTGCCCCGCAAGATTGACAACGAATTGTCAATCTTTTTCACTGTCTCCAGTATACGCCGCTTTTTAGGTAAAGTCAAACGTTTTTGAGAAAAAATATCGTACCGCGGAAGTTTTTCTTGTCAAAGGTCGATTCAATCGCTTGCAAATATATGAAAAATAGGTTAAAATAATATAGACGAAATAATCATAAAGAGGTGTGTTATGTTTGGATTGCTTTCTGCGACAATCTTCGGCTTGGATTTAGGTTTGCCCGAATGGGCTTTGTACGCGATTATCGGCGCGGTGGCGGGCATTTTGCTCGGCCTGATCGTGTACCTGATTTGGAACGGCCGCTCGAAGGCGAAACGCCGCGCGGCGGAAAAAACGCAACCGGCGCAATCGGAAGCCAAACCCGAATCGGCGGCCGCAGCCGTTCCCACGGCGCATACCGTTTCGGATAAAACGCCGGAGCCCGCGCCGGCTGCTTTCGACGCCGCGCGGGAACTCGCGGCGACCGTCGTACCGGCCGTGACGCCGGTTGGGGCGTCGGCAGAAAAGTCCAAGCTGATCGACGGCATGAGCTATACGCTCGTTTTGCGGGAAAATTCCACGCGGGACGACGACGCGGACTATACCGAGGATCATTTGCACGGTCGGTTTTTCACCTTATCGCGCGCGGACGTGTTCGACCGTTTAGAGGACATGGCGGCGAACGAGCAGCGGTTTTCTCAACCGGTCATCGTTCAGAAACGCAAAAAATCCTATCTGCCGGATTATCTTTTCTGCGGCGACCGGCTGTTCGGCATGATTTGGCAAAAACGCAAGGTGTTGAAATTTACGCTTCGCTTGGACGACGAGGGCGCGCAGCGTTTAAAGAAGGAGCACGTGCTCGCGCGCCGTCCGGTTTTGGCCGTAAAGGGCGATTGGATGGAGGTCGTGGTCGACTCGACGTTCGATTCCAAGGAGGACGCTTGCGCTCTGCTCAAAAAAGCCTATTACCATACGTTGCTGAACCATGCGGAAAAAGAGGGCGGGCAGGAGGAGTTTCAGAGTATAGACGCGATCGTGCGGAAGAAAGCGGAGACGACGGCGGACGAGGCTTTGATCTCCGTCGCCGCCGAACACGCGCGCGCCGTTAAGGAGTTTCGGACGAGCGCGGGTGCCGCGCCCGACGTGGACTTAAACAGGATTGCCGCTTACGAGCGGAAACGCTACGGCGCGGAGATCGAGGTGACCATTCAAGAGGGCGCGGCGTCTTCGAAGGGTACGTTCAAAACGGCGGGGCAAACCTATGCCGTTATCGCGGAGAGGAAGGGCAAGTTGTCCATGCGCGTTCGTTTAAACGACGTAACCGGACGCGGCTTGCAGCGTCCGCATCCCGAATCCTGCCGCACGCTTGCGCCCAAGGAACGCGGTTGGTATTTCGTCCCCGTGGACGGCACGTTCCCGCTGACCGGCAGAATGTATAAGCTGTTGGCTTCCGCCAAGCTGTACACGGAACGCTTCGGCAAATCGTAAATCGAATAATATTTCCCGATTTCGCTTACATTTTCTTGACAGAGGCGGCGTTTTTGGTTTATACTATATAGGTAATGGTCTATTTATTGTCGGCCGCAAGCTCGATCTTTCAGGGTATGAGCGACGGAGCCGCTATTGTTTTAATCGTTTTGACGGGCTTGTTCGTCGTTTTCTTGGCGGTATCCTTGATCATGGGATATCTTGCCGGTCGCCGCCAACAGCGCCCCGGCCCCGCGCGCGGGGATAAGGTCACCGACACCGTGCGCGTCGTCGACCCGCGCGATCCGCTTGCGCCGCGCTTCGAGGCGTCTAAACTCGACGTGGACGACCGGCGTCTGCTCGCCCTCATCTATGAAAAAAATATCGCGCGTTACGGCGTTTCGAAAAGGGCCTTTTTGAACGATCCCGAATGGGCGCAGGCCGAGCTTCGCCACGCAAGAGAACGCATCGGGCGTCTCAATGTGCGTCTTAATTCCACGCAAAACGCGATGGACGTTTATTTCGGGACGGTTTCCGCCGATCAATTTTCGGCCCTTTCCATCGCCCCGCGCTTGAAAAATGCGGAATCTTCTGCGGAAATTCGCCGGTCTATCACCGATTTCGAGGACTCGATCCGCGACCTGCCCCGAAAGATCGCCGGCACCGGTCAGGAGCAATTTGACGAAATCCGGCGTATTATCCACAATAAAGAAACCGAGCTGGCCCATTTGCGCATGGAGCTGGCGAGCGTGCTCGCCAAGGAAAAGGACGCCGAACCCGTCACCCCGTACCGCGCGGCGATTGTGCCCGAGCCCGTGCCGAAAGCGGCTCCGGTTCAGGAGCCGCCCCGGAAAAAAGCCGAGCAGGCGCGGTCGGTTCTGTTCAACAGAACCGCGCCGGCCGAACCGCCGAAAACTGTTTCCATGCCGGTAACCTCTGCGCCGCACGCGCCCGCGGCCGCTCCGATTTCGGGGGCCGCCGCGTTGGAGCCCGCCGCCGAATTAAAAGCCTTGTTGACGGTCGTCAATGCGATCGGCGTGTTGCAGCAGGCGGTTCCGGCGAAAATTTCGGCTCTTGCCAAAAAGTCTGAACGCAAGCGCATCGAGATGGAGGACATGAAAAAATTGCTGCTGTCGATCACCGGCAACGCGATGGAGGCCTACGGCGACCGAATCGGCAGCGCGAGCGACTATTTGGACGGTTTGATTCTATTGGGCGAATCCATCGCGTATGAAAAGGTATGCCTGTTCGAGGACGTTTACCGCGCCAAGGCGCGGATCGCCGAATTGGCGAAGGCTTTGGGCTATGATTATGCCGCCCTTTTAAAGGTAGAGGAACAACTTGTTCACGGCGGCGTTTTGGCGGCGGAACGAGCCGCCTGCGCCGACGATTTGGCAAAGCTTGCGGAAAGCGCGAAAAATATGCACGATGTGCAGGCAAAGGCCTTAGGCGAGAAATTCGAACGCGAGAAGCTGTTTTACGGCGAACGCCGCAAGCTCGTTTTACAATTTTTGGAGGCCAACGAAAGAAAGTTCGTCGAATCAAACGCTCCGAACGAAAAAAAGACGGCCTTTATCCGCAAAGAATTTTTGGAGCAAATCGCCCGCATGGAGGACAACCGCCGCGAATTTTACGTGCGGTTCCGCGAGTTCGAAAAGAGGCTGCCGCGCAACGATTACGCGGCGGCCCTGCGCGGCCTGAAAGCGGCGCGCGATAAGGCAGGCGCGCTGTATTTTGTGTCCGGCGAGGGAACGCCGCCCGACGCGGGTCCGTCCGGTTGGGCGATCGGAGCGAATCAATTGTTGCGGAACGAAACGGCCCTGCTTGCCGACGGTTCCGTGCTCGACGCCTTGGGCGAGGTCGCGGCGCCTGCCCGTAAACTGCCCGATGATCAGGAGGATAAGTTGCTGCGCGCCAAGATGGCCGAACGCGAGGCGCGGGCGGCGCGGCAGATCGAGCTTTTGAAAAAAGGCGGCTCGCAACCGGAGAAGGAAAGCATCGACGAGGCGATTTTCAAGATTGAAAGTAAGTTTGGGGAGGCCGTGCGCGTATAACTTCGCGGCGTGAGAGAAGTATGGATCAAAAAAAGCAGGAAAACAAAAAAGAAGCTTCCGAGTCGCCTGAGGAAATTCGGTTCGGCCGAGGGCTGGCCTCCTTTAAAATCATGCTCAAAACCAATGAACCGGTGTCGGAGAAATTAAACGCGTTGCTTGAATTGAACCGGCAGGCCGGTGAGATTTTGCTAGGGCGGCTGGACGAAGTCGTCGCCGACCTGGAAAAACTGAAAGAAAACTTTTTAAATATGCCCGCGGAGAACGCCGTGGCGGGGGAATTGATCTATTTCGGCTACGAAGAGGAAGTGATTTCCTCCCGCAAGAGTTTAGCCGTGCAGGAATTTTTATTGACCCGCGAAATCGTGCTGTCCGAAAGCGGCGTGTCCGAAAGGGCGGCCTATGCGTTTCAATTGGCGGAGA
This sequence comes from Clostridia bacterium, assembly GCA_026001225.1. Taxonomy (GTDB): domain Bacteria; phylum Bacillota; class Clostridia; order Christensenellales; family DUVY01; genus BNZQ01. The sequence continues at coordinate 2,303 of BNZQ01000003.1, read as the reverse complement.
CCAAGGATAAGATATTGGACGGGGCGCAGGCGCGGGAAATTTTGGAGGCCGCCGAGCATATAGGCGATATGCTGTCCAAGATGTCGCGTTTGCGTTTGGGCAGTATCGACCGGATGCACGCCGAAAACGCGGTGGGCCACGAGCTTAACAAATTGCTCACGCTCAAAATAGGCGACGTCGTCACCCTGCCGCCGATCGAACGATCCGCGACGAGGAAAGCCGCGCCGCTGCCGATTCCGAAGCCGGAAATCAGGCCCGAAGTAAAACCCGAAGTCAGGCCCGAAGTAAAACCCGAAATCAAAATCGGCCCCGCGTCCGCGCCGCGGTCGTCGTCGTTCGGACCGCAACCGCCCGCCAAGGACGATAAGCCCGATATCGCGAAGGCTTTCAGCCGCGAAAACGACAAGCCTGACCGCGAAGCGGAGCGCAAAAACCAAAAGCGCGACGAGGACGAGATCAAACGCGCCCTTGAAGCGATGCGCGGCAAGCGGGCGGAACAAGAGGAAGAGCAGCAAGAGGAGCTCGACACCGCGCCGGTACGCCCCAAAAGCGCGGACGAGCCGGACGATTACGTGGACGAATTGAGCCAAAACGTCATCGCCGAGAAGTGGGCGGCGCAAATCGAGGCGTTGTACAAGCGGTTTATCGGCTTGATCGACGGCGGCGAAACCGAGAAGCGCGACGGCACCGTTTCGGGCTTGTTCCCGACGATCGAACGTTTGGACAGGCAGCACGCCCGTTTGGAACGGTTGGTTGAAACCGTCAAGGCGTCGATCGCTTCGCGGAAAAAGAAATAGGCTTTTAAGGATCATTACTTTAACATATAAAAAACGGAGCAACTCGAACTAACGTCATAGATGAGGGCAGGACAAGGAAAACGAGAATTTTCGAGGGGAGCGTAGTCAGACCTACGCCTGAGAAAATTCGATGTTTGACAGAGTATTGCGAAGTAGATATGACGTTAGTTCAACGGGGGGATGCCGATGCTGTAAATCCGCGACGCCTCCGCCTCCAAACGTATCATATAATTTCCGTTCGCCAAAGCTTCAATTTCAATCCGCACCGATTCGGGCGCGACATCTGTGTAATTTTGCAGCATCGCGTAAAAATCGCTGCGGATCACACCGCCGACCCTGCCGGCACAGCTCATGTCGTCGGCGGCCATCGCGGTTTTTAACCGCTCGACGCTTTCCGCTTTCGGTTTTTTATTGCTTCTGATATCGAAAAACATAATCCTTCTTTTTCAATTTCCAATCTGATTTACACGCGCTTCCGCAAATTTCTTTTCAGTCTGCCTAAAAATCCCCGATACCGCTCGGTGCAGTCATAAAACAGCTTGGTGCCATGGTGCAGGTTTTGGGCCAAGATACGAAACGCGGCATAGGCTTCCGAATCCCGATCGGCCGTGCCGCCGAATGCGCTCATCGCCGCCGCGCCGTCGTCGTCGGGAATCACGGCCAAAGGGAAGATTTTCAAAAGATTCGCGATATCCTCCACGTCCAAAGATTCGTAATTCAGCATAAGGTCGCCGCGCGCGCGGTTGACGATCACCTCGACGCTTTGCAGGGCGTATCCCCGAAGAATCGACAGCACCTTATCGGCGTCGCGGATCGCGGACAAATGCGGCGTCGTGACGACCAAGGCTTCGCCCGCCGCGGCCACCGAACGATGGAACCCCACGTCGATCCCCGCGGGGCAGTCGAGCAGGATATAGTCAAAGCTTTCGCTCAAACGATCGCACACCGCGCGGACATTCTGCCCGTTGATATGCGAGCGGTCATAGGAATGCGCGGAGGGCATAATATGCAGGCGGGGATAGCGCGTATCCTGCACGAGGGCTTGTTTTAAGCGGCAACGTCCCTCGATCACGTCGATAATGTCGTAAACAATGCGGTTGTCGATCCCTGTGACCACGTCTAAATTGTTCAACCCAAGGTCAAGGTCGAGCAAAACGACCTTTAAATCCATAGCGGCCAAAGCCGCTCCCAAATTCGCGGTTACGGTGGTTTTGCCCACGCCGCCCTTGCCGCTGGTGATTACTATGCGCCTTGCCATACGTGAATATGAGTATAAACCATGCGCCGGCGCGAATTTTGTTTTCATTTGCCGGACTTTGGCGAAAAATCGTTTATCGAAAATGCGGGGGATGTGTTATAATATATGTGTCGTTCGCTTGCGCGAACCCCGAACGGCTTATCGCCGTTCGCCGCGCCTGTCGGCGCGGGACACATATATTGCATTACCCCTCGTTCGATATCAAATGTCCGCCTCCGGCGGCCGCTTGCATCGAACTTCGGGCAATT
>BNZQ01000002.1 GCA_026001225.1 Clostridia bacterium | reverse complement strand
CACCAAAACGAATACCAACGCGGCGGGCGGCGTCGCGGAATTCGATTTGTTGGAATGGGGCGGGGGCGGTCAATTGGATATCGCCATCGGACAGCCGAGCGCGGCCGCCACTTGGGGCAATCCGGCTAACGCGGTGGTTTTGCGGATGACCGGGGAAGGCAGACTCATTCATTACTATAACGGAGCCGAATCTACGACCCCGCACGAGAGTTTCAACGGCTCCGAGTGGGCGGCAGTGGGGAGTTGGTACACCTGGACGGTGGGTTATCGTTATAAATTCGCGCTGGACGCGTCGGCGCATATCTTGATCAGCCGCGCACGTTTGACGGACGGCGTGCCGGGAAACTATGCGGAGATTATCCGTACGGCGCCCACGTATGCGTTTACCGGGACCTTGTCGGCGGGCCGTATCGGCTTGCAGCTGTGGGGGGGCTCGACGATTGCGAATCTGCAATTCTATCAACCGGACGAAACGACCCCGGACGAAACGGCTCCGGACGAAACGGCTCCGGACGAGACGACCCCGGACGAGAGGACCCCGATTGCCGGGGACGATTTTTCGGGAGCGGAAAGCGAGTCGCTGACCTATTCCAAATCGGCCGGCGTCACCTATAAGCGCGGCCCGAAGAAGTATTTGGAGATTTTGAGTTCCGATACGGAAACTACGGGCATCCTCAACAAAACGGAAATCGCCGCGCCCGCGCCGAATTCCACGGGCTTATTTGAAATCACGGCGGAGATCAATTTAACGGAGCTGACCAAGGACAGCAGCGCGGCGTTCGGTTTAGGGATGGGTATCGAGGCCGGCGTTCCGGCCAAGAGCGTGTATTTTTACAATAAAACCGTCGGAACCGCCACAAGGACGTTCGTCGGCGACGGAACGGACGAGACGAACCTGGGAGTCGATCTGACGACGAGGGGCAAGCAAACGGTCAAATTCCGCGCGGCGGCCAACAACGATTTAACGGTGACGGCCGCCGGTAAAACCGCGGTATTCACAGACGGCGCCGCGCTCGGAAAATGGGGCTTTATCAATTTTCAGACGGCGGGCACCGACACGGATACCGACACGGGCACCGACACGGATACCGACACGGGCACCGACGCGGACGCCGACGCGGACGCCGGCGTGTGTACGGCGCAGATGACGTTGGTCACATTCGCGACGTTCGGCTTTCAAACGTCGGGCGGACGCGATCTGACGCTGGATTTAACGGGCATAGCCGATGTCGCGCAGCTGGACACGGAAACCACCTTTTTGATGCGCAACAACGCGCAGCAAGGCAGCTCCGCGCCGAGTATCAGCGTTTCCGACGGTAAGCTGACGTTCACCAATACGGGAATGCACACATCGTTCGGTTTTGCGGATAAATACACCGATTTTGAATTGAGCTATACCTTGAGCGGCATGAGCGGCATGAAAACGGACGGCCAGCCTCCGCTCCGCACGTGGATCAGCGTTCTGTTCGGCAACGGCGCGCCTCTTCCGGCGTTTACGTCCGCGACCAATATGCTGTCTATCCCGAGCCAATGGGGCGGGATCTTTGAGCAGAAGCTGAATATCACTCCCGCCACTCCCGCGGGCGGCGCCGTTTTTCCCATGGCGAAGTGGTGGACCGATTACGAGGCGGACGGCCTGCCGATTAAGATGCGGGTTCAGGATCAGATCGTGAGCGTATCCGCAAAGCTCAAAAACGCCGAGGGAGACTATAACGCCAATTATACGCCGTTGGCTTCCTACGAGTTGCCCGAGGCAAAATACAAATCGGGTTACGTCTGCTTTGTAACCGACGATAATGCTTGCTTTTCTTTGAGCGACGTTTCCATCGTGAACCTTGAAACGGTCAAACCCGCGATCACGATCGCGGACGAGACCTATGACGTAACCGGACGCGATCCGGGCGGCGCGGATTTGGATATCCCCGTCGGCTTCGGGAACGGCGCGGGCAACGTGTTGCGGATCACGCGCACGCACGCCAAGGGGCAAAGCCTGACGGCGCCGGTCGTTTTGGCGGGGGGAGCCGACTACGATTGGTCGGACGGCAATCAGCGGCTTACGTTCTATGCGAGCCTGCTGGCCGCCGAGCCGGTGGGCGTATCCACATACGAGGTGCTGACCGACGACGGCGTCGTTTCCTTTGACATTGCCTATACCACTACCGACGCGCCGGTCCTCACGTTAAAGACGGGAGCGGCGACGGAAGTTCTGCGCGGCTCGGTTTTCAATCCTTACGCGCTGATCGGCAGCGTTGTCGATGCGGGCGATCTGCTAAATTTGACCGAATTCAGCTCCTCGGCGCCGGGCTTGGAGGTAACGATCAAAAACAGCTTGTTGGCCGTTGTCGGCGCGGTGGACACGAGCGTATTGAACGCGGTGTATACGGTGACATACAAATTCACCAACAGCAGCAACTTGTCCGCTACCAAGAGCGTGACCGTCACCGTCGTGGCGACGTCGACGATTCCGCCGACCATAACGCCCAACGCGGGCGGACACTCGACAACCTATGTCAAGGGATACGCAAGTACGTTCGATTCGGATAAGCTGTCGTTCGTGACGATTTACGACATAACGGACGGGGATGTCGCGGTGACGGCGGGCATGATCGCCGGCACGGTCGATTTCAACACCGTCGGCACTTACACCTTGACGTATACCGTTACCAACGCGGATAACCTTACCTCCTCTTTGCAGGTTCTCGTCACCGTCGTGAAGGGCAACGATCCCGTGCTGACCTTGAAGCAGTTCCGCGTCACGATAAAGGACGGCAACCCCGTCAGTCTCTACGGTTATATCGATTCCATTACGGACGCCGAGGACGGGCCGGCGGCGGCTCCGTTCGGCGCGTCTACAGCGGGGCTTGAATTGCGTGGCCTGAACGATGTGAATTGGGAAAAGGACGGGGAGTATTCCGTCGTATTCGCCTTTACCGATAAGTCGGGCAACACCGTTACCAAGACCTTTGTGGTCGAGGTGGCGATCGAGCGCGGCACGGTCGGCCCCGGCCCCGGCCCCTCCGATCCGCAACCGAACGGATGCGGCGGCGCGGCGTCGGTCGCGTTAATCGCCGTCGCGTTGGCGGGCGTCGGGATTCTGTTCCTGCGCAGGAAGGGAGCGTAACCGCTCAATAAAAGGAATCAGTCATGAAACTGCGAAAAGCTTTGTCTTTCCTATTCGCCGTGCTCCTCTGCGCCGCATTCGCGGCGGGGTGCGTGCCGAAGAACGGCGGCGGGGGAGAGGAAAATCCTCCTCCTCCCGCCGGTTATACCGTCCGGTTTGAGACCTACGGCGGCACGGCCGTACCGTCGCAAAACATAACGGACGGCGGCAAGGCCGCTCGGCCCGCCGCCGACCCGGAATCGGACGGAAAAACATTCGGCGGTTGGTATCAGGACGTTAATTTTGATTTTGTATGGGACTTCGATACCGACACGGTGACGCGCGACCTGTACTTGTACGCCAAATGGACGACCGGGGGCGGACAGACCGCCGGGCAGTATGCCGTCATCTTCAATTCCTTGGGAGGCACCGCCGTGGCGATGCAGAGCATAACGGACGGCGGCAAGGCCTCTCGGCCCGCCGATCCGCAGTTGTCCGGCCATACGTTCGGCGGCTGGTACAAGGAAGCGGCGTGTACGAACGAGTGGAATTTTAATTCGGACACCGTGACGGGCAATCTGTATCTGTACGCAAAGTGGACGCCCGACGAGGTTGTTCCGTCGGACGGACCGTGCGCCGTCGCCTTCGATTCGCAAGGCGGCACGCCCGTGGAAGGGTTTACGGCGCAAAAGGGCGACTTGCTGGAGGAGCCGGCCGCACCCGAGCGGGAGCTGTTCGATTTCGCGGGGTGGTACAAGGAACCGGCTTGCACAAACGCGTGGAATTTCGATACGGACAAGGCGGCGGGTGACGCCATGACGCTGTACGCCAACTGGACGGACGAGGTTTTGCCCTCCGACCTGTACACCTATTACAATCCGCAATTCGGCAGCGGCGTGATGCCGATCGGCGGGTATGTCGCGCCGTTCAACAAAACGGTCACTTCTTACGGCGGCTATGTGAACCGCGCGAATTTTCAAAACGTCAAAAATTCGGGGATCAATACGATCTATGGACTGTACGACACGCTGCCGGGCGACTTATCCACCGTAAAGACCGCGCTCAATCACGCGGCGGCGGTGGGGATTTCCTATTATCCGCGCGTGGTCGAACTGGACATTTCCGGGGATTACGGGCGGAGCGTGTTGGCGGAGCTGGCGGTCTATCCGGCTTTCGGCGGCGTGATATTAAAGGACGAGCCGGACGTTTCGTTGTTCGACTTTTTGGGCACGCAGACGGCGGCGTTCAAAACGCAGTTCCCGGGCAAATTGGCGCATATCAACCTATTTCCGACCTATGCGAGCAACATGCAGCTCGGAACCGCCGGTTACGCCGACTATTTGAATCAGTTTGTGGCTAAAGCCGCTCCGCAAGTGCTGGGCTATGACTACTATCCGTTGAACGGCGCGGCTCCCAATATCAGCAAGTCCGGCTATTTCGACAATATGTCGCAGATCGCGAACAAGGCCAAATCGGCGCAGATTCCGTTTTGGACGTTTATCCAATCCTCGACATGGCCGGGCAGCCCGCGCGTCGCGACGCTCGACGAGCTGTATTGGCAAGTCAATACGACGCTGGCATACGGCGGCAAGGGGATTCAATACTTTACCTATTGGTCGGCGGGTGTGGAGACTCCGGGCTTCGATAACAGCTTTGTGGACAAGGACGGTACGATTCTGCCCATGTATTATAAGGGGCAGAGCGTCAATACCCATATCGCCTCGATCGACAATATCTTGATGAAGTCCGTGCATAAGGGCGTTATCGCGCTGGGGACTATTCCCGGCATTCCCGACGGCGACAAGGTGACAAGCTACGGCGCGCTGACAAGCGCGGCGGCGGCGGGCACGGCGGAGAACGCGGGCGTGCTGATCGGCTGCTTTAACTATAAGGGCAAAGACGCTTTCTATGCGGTCAACACCGACACGCAAACGACGAACACTGTGACGTTGAATTTCTCGGCGGTTAAATCCTATACGGTTTATTCCTCCGACGTCGCGGCGGGACTGGTCAAGGACGGCGTCCCCACGTATATAACGACCCCTGCGGCCGCCGCGGGCAGCGGCGCACAGTTGGTACAGCCTCTCGAAAAGGGGCGCGGCGTTTTGATCGTGTTGAATTAAAAAAAAGGAGAACCTTGACATGAAAAATCTTTGGAAAAAACTATTCGTACTCTTCGCGGCCGCCGTATTGGCGCTCGGCGTCGTTGCGTGCGGCAAGGGCAAGGGGACGAGCCGCGTCGGAACGAACAAGCTGCGCATTTCCTTTGTGGAAGCGGGTTACGGCCGGCAATGGCTGGTGTCCTGGATCGATGCGTACAACGCCGCGCACCCCGACGAACCGATCGAGGTCGAGTTGGAGGGCAGCTCTCAAATGACGGGCGAGATCGGCACGCGTTTGGACGCGGAATCCAACCTCTCCGACATCTTTATCGGATTGACCACGAATTGGCAATCGTGGGCGAAAAAGGGACAGCTGGAGCCGCTCGACGATTTGTACGCGTCCGAGGTGGATCCGGGCGTGACCTTGACGGATTTTATGGTGGAGGGCGTGAGGGACTTCGGCAAGGTCGGCCAAAACAAATACGCGATTCCCTTGAACGACGGCGCGGCGGGGATCGCCTACAATAAGACGATGTTCGACGCTCGCGGCTGGGAAGTGCCGACGACGGTGGCGGAGCTGGAGACGCTGTGCAATACGATCAGCGCCGCGCCGGGCAACATCGCGCCGTTCTCGTGGTCGGGTCAGGCGATGTACTGGGACTTTCCCGTCATGACATGGTGGGCGCAGTACGAGGGCGTGGAGAACTTCAACAATTTTTATAAATTCGACAGCCCCGAGGTCTTTCAGCAGACGGGGCGCGTAAAGGCGCTCGAGGTCTTTCAAAGCCTGATCTGCCGCGGCAACGGCACCGCCAAAAATTCGGCGGACGGCAGTATGTCCAAAAACCATATCGAGGCGCAGATGGCCTTTATTCAGGGCAAGGCGGCCATGATCCCCAACGGCGCGTGGCTGGAATACGAAATGCGGAACAATATCGAGCCGGGCAGTATCGAAATCCGTATGATGCCCACTCCCGTGATAGCGGGCGCCAAGACCGGAGCAGACGGACAGCCGATCAAGTTGAACAATACGATGGCGGGCGATTTCATCATCATTCCGAAGCTGGCGGAAAACAAGGAATTGGCAAAAAAATTCCTGCAGTTTGTCCACAGCGACGCGATGAGCAAGCTGTACACCCAAAAGTGCGGCGCGCCGCGTCCGTTCAAATATTCGGTCAAGGACATAACGGATTTAAGCGGATTTACGCGGTCGTGCCTGGATATTTGGGAGAACAGCGTCGGATTGTATGAGATTTCTCAAAGCCCGCTTTTTCAAGTCAATTACGTCAACAAGTGGCCCTCCTACGGTCAGCCTTACGGCGTAATGATCACCGACAACGAAAGCCCGCAGACGGTTGTCAACACGATGTATTCCTATGTGCAGAGTCAGTGGTCGTCGTGGGCGGCGATACTCGGTTAAGTTGAAGAAGAGCAGAAAAAGGAAAAAGGAAGAACAAAGATGAAAAAGATGAAAAAGAAAATTATGGCGATATTGCTTGCCGTGCTGGCGGGACTGCCTCTTTTCGCGTGCGGCGACAACGGCGGCGGCAACGGTAGCGGCAACGGTAGCGGCAACGTGCCGAAGGGCGCGCCTGACTACTCCGCCGACATTTCCTCCAAGGTCATGGAGATCGGCGGGTGGGTTTCCCCGCCGCAGGGGAATTGGGGCGGCAGGGGCAACCCCGACTTTGTGACGCAGGAACGCTTTGACGAGATCGCCGAGGCGGGCTTGAACAGTATCATTCAAATTTACTATGAATGGAATCCCAACGCCCCGGATTCGAAGACGATCAAGGCGTTGGAATACGCGCACAACGCCGGCATAAAAATGTATGTCCGGCACACGGGCTTGGACGCGATGATCGACGAGACCCCCGAATATTTGCAAACGTGGGCGGAAAATTACCGCAATCTGCCCGCTTTCGCGGGGCATATGGCAACCGACGAGCCGAGTGCGGATCGGTACGACAATTTGGCTCTTGTCAAGACGATCTATGAGCAGGCGTTTCCGGGCAAGACCTTTTATGTCAATCTGTTTCCCGCTCTCGCCGGTTCGCGTCAGACGGGCCGCTCCAAATACGAGGATTACATTTCGGAATACATCTCGAAATTGAATCCGGATTTTTTGTCCTTTGACAATTATCCGTTGCTGACGGACGGGTTCGGCACGCCGGAATTGACGGGCGATTACCTCTATAATTTGGAGATCGTGGCCAATCAAACCAAGGCGGCGGGCATTCCTTTTTGGGATTTCGTGCAGGCGATGTCCTATGACGGCAGCACGCGTATGCCGAATTTAGAGGAACTGCGGTGGCTGATTTATTCGAGCATGGCGTACGGCGTGCAGGGCGTGCAGTATTTCTGCTATTGGACGCCGCTCGAGTTTGCGGGCGACGAGGACAGCAAGGCCGCGCTGATCACCAAGGATGGCCGCCGCACGCCGACCTACGATTACGCAAAGACGATCAACGCGGAGCTTGCCGCCTTTGACCACGTTTACCTAAATTACGAGTGGCAGGGCACGATGACGTTTGTGGGAACCAAAAACGTGACGGGCATGAACAAGAACTTTAAAATGTTAAAGACCCCGCTCGCGTCCTCGCCGCGGATCAAGTCGCTTACCGCGGAGCAGGATACGATCGTGGGAGCGTTCAAGGACAAGGACGGTTACGACGGCTTCCTGGTCCAAAATTTCGCCGACGCGACCTACAAAAAGGACGACGCCGTTTCGATAACATTCAATAACGCCGACAAGGCGATACTGTACCGCAAGGGCCAACCCGAAACGGTCGCTTTGACAAATGGCGTATGCAATCTGACGCTCGAGCCGGGCGAGGGCGCGTTCATTATCCCGATTCAGAATTGACGCCGAAAAGGGACTAAAAAAACTGGGAGCGGAGTAGAGAACGGTAAAGAGTATGCATGCGGTCATCGTAAAGAAAAAGAAAAAAATTAACGTCCGGCGCGGTATTTTTATCGCGCTGATGTTGGCGTATCCGATCTGTCATTTTCTGATTTTTTGGCTGTTCGTCAACATCAATACCGTCGTGCTTTCCTTTAAAAACCCGACGACGGGCGCGCTCGGCTTTTGGCATTACAAACTGTTTTGGAACGAGCTTACGGGGGAATTCGGCGGCACCTTGCGGCGGACGATCGTCAACAGTCTGCTCATGCTGCCGTTCAACAATTTTATCTTGTTGCCGCTCTCCGTGATAGCCGCGTATCTGCTGTTTCAAAAGGTACTCGGGCATCGCGTTTTCCGCGTGGTGTTTTTCTTCCCGACCATGATCTCGATCGTCGTGCTGACGATGGTGTTTCAGTTCATGTTCAACTCGGATTTCGGGCCGGTCAATTCCTTGCTGCGGGCGATCGGCGCGGGCTCCGTCATTCCGCCGAACGGCTGGATGGGCACAAAGACCGTGTCCATGGGCATGATTATGGTCTATTGTCTTTGGGCGGGAATCGGGTACAACGTGGTGCTGATTACGGGCGCTATCAGCCGGATTCCGCAGGACATTTTCGAGGCGGGGCGCATTGACGGCATAAAAATGGGCCGCGAGCTGTGGAGCGTGGTTGTGCCGCTGATTTATCCCACGCTCTCGACGCTGTTCGTCCTGGGTTCCACGGTTGTTTTCACGCTGTTCCTGCAGCCCAAGCTGTTGACCGCCGGCGGGCCGAACGGCACGTCGCAGACGATCGCTCTTTATGTCGTTTCCTTTGTGGAGGGCACGCAGTTGGAACGCGCCGCCGCCACCGGCATGGTCTTTTCGGTCATCGGCGTACCGGTCATTTTGGGGATCAAGCGTATTATGGAGAGGTTCAATCCGAAGTGCGAGTTTTAAACGTGAAAGAAACGGCGGATATACATCGCAATACCCTGTCATCGGAAATTTTCCTTGGGTCATGTAGGGGTGTCTGCATTCCCCGTCGGAAAATTACCGTTTCCTCGTCTTGCTTGTATCTGCACCGTTTCTTTACTCACGTTTTGCGCCCGTCAAGGAGGGCATGTATATAAGTATGAGATATAAAACGACAAGAAAAATTATTTTGTGGATCACCTTTGCGGTGTTCGCGCTGTACGCGCTGTCGTTGCTATTTCCGTTCGTTTGGGTGTTACTCAACGCCTTTAAAACCAACGCAGAGTTCTTTGATAATGTTTGGCGTTTGCCGAAGGAGTGGAAGTTTTCCAATTTTGCCGACGCTTTCAAGCTCAAGGTCGGTCAAACCACACTGCCCGATATGTTGGTGAACAGCCTTATTTTGGTTGTGGGCGGCACGGTGTTGTCGGTTTTCTTTTCGGTGTGCGCCGCATACGTCGTGGCAAAATATAAATTTAAGGGCAGCGGTTTTATCTATACGGCCGCTATTATCATAATGCTCGTTCCCACCGTGGGCTCGCTCAGCGCGTCCTACAAGCTGATGGTCGATTTGAAGCTGTACAATACCTATATCGGCGTGCTGCTCCAGTACAGCGGCGGATTCGGTTTCAACTTTATTCTGCTTTACGGCTTCCTGCGCAGCATCAGCTGGTCGTACGCCGAGGCGGGGCAGATTGACGGCTGCTCCGATTTCCGCATTTTTATTTCGATCATGCTGCCGCAGGCGGTTCCCGCGCTGTTCGCCGTGGGCATTGTACAAGCGATCGGGCTTTGGAACGACTACTTTACCCCGTACATGTTCCTCCGAAAGCATCCCACGCTGGCGGTCGGTATGCAGCAGTTGGTCAGTACAATGCAGTACGGCGGCACGTTGCCCGTGCTGTTTGCGCTCATGCTCATTTCGCTCATACCCGTCATCGCCGTGTTTTCCGCGTTTCAAAAGACGATCATTGAGAACACGGTCGCGGGCGGCCTGAAAGGATAATTTCACGGAAAAGGAAATAGAAAATGAAAAAGAAAGGCATATTGTTTCTGCTGGCGGCCGCGTTGTGCTTGCCGCCGTTCGGTTTCGCAACGTCCGTCCGCGCGGCGGCTCCCGAGATTGACCCGGGCAGTCCCACGCCGAGTTTTTACGACGACTTTGAGGGATATACGGCGTTCGGTGAAAGCGGATACGCGCCCAAACAGCTCAACGCGAAGTGGGACAACGAATTTATCGATCTTGACGAGAGCGATTCCAACGACGTCGAGTGCGCGGACGATAAGTACGCGGTAAGAAACGACGGCGGGAATAAGGTGCTGGAGATCAATAACACGGCGGCCAACGGTTCCTTTTTCTATATCGCGCCCAAGGAGATCCGGACAAAGGATTTTGAATTGAGCATGCGCGTAAAGCCGTTGGCGGCGGAGGGAGCGTGGTTCGGTTTTTCTATGCGTAAGAGCGTCAACGTCCGTTATAACGGTTGCGACAACGTCATGATTTACTTCCGTATAGAGGACCGTGCGGGCGGCGGTACGTCCGTCCGGTTTCAGGTCATGCGCGGTGTGGGCGGCAGCTCGATGGACGACACCGCCCGTATCAAGAATCCGGCGAGCGATCCGGCGCTGCATCCCGACGCGGTTCCCGGCGACAACGAATCGGGTAAAAGCTATATTTACGATCCGTCGGTTTCGTCCTCCGTTCCCGTGCTGAACGAGTGGCATACGGTGAAGGTTGCGGCGGACGGGTATTATTTCCGCGTCTATTTTGACGACCTCTATATGGGATATTATTACAACGACAAAAACTCCGCCAATCAATACGGCTATGCGAGCATTAACGCTTGTGTCGCGCATTTATACGCGGACGACGTTTATTTGAAAAATAACGACGTCGAAACCGCGCCGCCTTTGCCCGATATCGGGGACGGCGAGCAGAAACCGGGCGCAGAGGTGCCGCCGGGGACCCCGGACACCGGCGGTTGCGCAAAGGCCGCGGCGGGTCTGTCGGTCTGTCTCGCGGCGGCATTGCTGTTGTTTGGATTTAAAAAGAAATAATTTTTAGGAGCGGCTGCTTTGGATAAGACGATAAAGTTCGCGAAAAGCGAATTGGACGGATATTACGAAAAGATAACGGGAAACAAGAACGCGGCGATCGCGCTTTCGGTCGACCCCGGGCTTCGGACAAAATTTTACTCCGAAGAATACGATGCGCTGTTCGACGACGCGTTTGTGATCGATGTGCGGGGCGGCAAGGGAACGATCGCGGGGATCAACCGGCGCAGCGTTCTGCTCGGCGTATATAAATTCTTTACCGCGCTCGGCTGCCGTTTCCTCAACCCGACGCCCGAGGGGGAGCGGCTCGTTCGGCTCGCCCCCGGGGATTGCACCGTCCGGTTGGACTTTAAACCGGACAACCGCCACCGCGGCATTACGATCGAGGGCGCGGTGTCCGCGGAAAACGTTTTGGACATCATCGATTGGGCGCCCAAGGCGGGGTTCTCGGCGTACTTTTTACAGTTCATGGATTCCTTTACCTTTTTCGAGCGTTGGTATACGCACGAAAACAACGAGTACGCGAGCGGCGAATATACCCGCGCCCAAAATGCGGCGAATATGAAAAAGATTGTCCGGGCGATCAAGCTGCGGGATATGATCTATCACGCCGTCGGGCACGGTTGGACGTGCGAAGCAGTGGGTTATCGCGCGGCAGGGTGGCATAAGGTCGATGAGTCCGTTATCGGCTGTAAGCGCGAATTATTGGCTATGACGGGCGGGGAACGGAAATTTTTTGGCGGCATTCCCTTAAACACACACCTTTGCTACGGGAACCCGGAAGCGCGCGCGAGCTTTACGGAAAGTGTCGCCGCTTACGTAAAGCGGCATTCAGAGGTGGACGTTCTGCACGTTTGGCTGGCGGACAACTACAACAATTTTTGCGAGTGTGAAAAATGCGCGGAGTTCGGCCCGCCGGACCAGTACGTGCGCCTCTTGAACGAGCTTGACGCGCGCTTGACGGCGGACGGCTCGAACGTCAAGATCGTTTTTCTGATTTATTATGAATTGCTTTGGCCGCCCGAGGTTTTCCGCTTCGAGAACCCCGGACGGTTTATCATGATGTTCGCGCCGATCACGCGCACCTTTACCAATTCCTTTTTGCAGGACGGCCGTATGCCCGCGCTCGCCGGCGCGCTGCCGGAGTTTCGGCTTAACGAAATCAAACTGCTCACCGACACCGACGCCAATCTCGCGTTTTTAGTCGAGTGGCAAAAGCTTTTCCGGGGCGACAGCTTTGTGTTCGACTATCATCTGATGTGGGACATTTACAAGGATTACGGCAATCTTTCGCTCGCAAGGACGGTCTTTGAGGATATGAAAGGATTAAACGCTCTCGGCACGCGCGGCTTTATCAGCTGTCAGCTGCAGCGGGCGTTTTTCCCGAACGGGCTTTGTATGTACGTTCTGTCCCGCGCGCTTTTCGGGGGCGGGGAGGACTTCTCTGCGTTGGCCGGCGAGTATTTTTCCGCCGCTTTCGGACAAAATGCCGCCCTTGCGCGCGAATTTTTTGAAACGGTGAGCGGGCTGTTCGACTACAAAAAGATACGCGGCGAGCTGCCGCTGGACAAGGCGTTCGCAAAAGGCATGGAGGAAGCGCCCGCCGCGCTGGAATTTTACCGCGCCGCCTTTCAAAACGCGCGGCCCGAAAACGCCGCCGAAGCGCAATCGCTTTCCCACGCGCTGATCTTTATCGGTTTTTTAGAACCGCTCGCGGATATGCTCTGTCTGAAAGCGCGGAACGCCCCCAAGGAGCTTTTACAGGAAAAATTCGCAAGGTTTGAAAAGCTGCTGTACGAAACCGAACCCGAGATTCAAAGCGTCCTCGACGGATATTTTTATCAGCTGATTTTAAAGGGGTATTTCGAGGCCGACGTTCCCGTTGATGCAGAAGCGTGAAATCCCTTGCGTTTTTGTGATGAAAGAAATATACTATAAAAAATGAAAGCGGATTTCAATCAATTTTTAAAGATACTGCGGCGCGAGCAAGCGGACCGTCCGGTTCTGTTCGAGATGCTGCTGAACGATCGGCTTTGGCGCGCGGCTTGCGGCTCGAAATACGACGTTTCCTCTCCGCTCGCGGCAATGTGCTCGGCGGTGAGAACCTTTTGGTATTACGGCTACGATTGCGCGATTGTGCGGGGCAGCGGGTATTGGTTCAACGCGCCGGCAACCGAGGCGGGCAAGGAATCGGTTTCGCTCAACGCCTCGGCCGCTATTACCGATCGGCAAAGCTTGGCCGCCTACCCTTGGATGGATGCCGATAAATGCGATTACTCCGCGCTGGACGCGATCGCGGACGACTTGCCCGACAACATGAAAACGGTCGTCATGGGCCCGGGCGGCGTGTTGGAAAACGTCATTTCGTTGGCGGGCTTTGACAATTTGTGCCTTTTGCTGTATGACGACCCTCAACTTGTGTGGGATTTGTTTGAAAAGGTCGGGAGCGGCTTGGTCAAATACTACGAGCGAAGCGCGGAGCATGAAAGCGTGGGCGCGTTGATCAGCAACGATGATTGGGGGTTCAATACCCAAACGATGCTTTCCGTCGGCGACATGCGCAAATTCGTCTTTCCTTGGCACAAAAAAATCGTGGAAACGATCCGCCGCAAGGGCAAGCCCGCGATTCTGCATTCGTGCGGCAATTATTCGATGATCCTAAACGACCTGTTCGCCTTGGGCTATGACGCGCGGCATTCCTACGAGGACAAGATCATGCCGGTAGAGCAAGCCTACGATCAGTTGAAAGGGCATATGGCGGTATTGGGCGGTATCGACGTGGATTTTTTGATTCGCTCTCCCGAATCGGAGATTGTCCGCCGCTGCAAGAATATTTTGGAAAAAACGGCCAACTGCGGCTATGCGTTGGGCACGGGAAACAGCGTGCCCGCCTACATGGCGGACGAAAAATATTTCGCCTTGCTGAAATGCGCGGGCAAGCGGTAAATTCCGCAGCCCGAGAGAGGGGAGAAAGCTCGTGTCTGCGCTATTATAAGGGGGGCGTTTCCGCGAGGGCTGTGAAGCGGTTTTTACGGCGTCGTTGATTTTCAGCACAAACCGCTTTATAGGCTCGACGCTTTTCCCGCCGTGTTCCGCGACCAGCTTGACAATCGCGCTGCCGAGGATCACGCCGTCCGACACGGCGGCCAGATCGCGCGCCTGCTCCGGCGTGGAAATTCCGAATCCCACCGCGCACGGAATCGACGAAACCGCTCTTGCTTGGCGTATCATTTCGGAAATGTTTGTGTTGATTTTACTGCGGATTCCGGTAACGCCGAGCGAGGATACGCAGTAAAGAAAACCCTCGGAGCTTCGCGCGATCCTTTCGATCCGCGCTTTTGACATCGGCGCGATCATGGAGATCTGCGTAATACCGTATTGTAAGCAATCGTCCGCCAATTCATTTTTTTCCTCAAACGGCAGGTCGGGGACGATAGCGCCGTCAATACCCAGTTCCGACGTGCTTTCCTTAAACTCTCAATTTGCTCGGTTTCAAATCCAAAAATCATTATGCTTCCGCCTTTTTATGGTTTAGCGCATTGACAGGCTCTTGCCACATTCTTGACAGCTTACTGCCACTATATATGACACGCTACTGCCATCATTCGACGACACATTACTGCCACGCTACTGCCAGTATACACTATTTTCACCTAAAAACCAAATATAAATATAGGGCATTTTTTAGTTTTTGCGCGAAGTTATAAACACGAAGTTGTAAACTCAAAAGCGGCGGGCAATCGCCCGCCGCTTTGAAATACTGCCGGTAGCGTCGGCAATCCTTGATTATTGTTTATTATCAAACTTTTGGCATTTGCTTGTTAACCTTATCTCACCGCCACATAGCCTTGCAACCTATTTGTTGGTCAAAAGGTTTGTACTTTCTTGTGTTTAAGTTTATTGCGATTATCCTTAACACGTTTCTTTTCTAAAATTTAATTTAGTTCTTGGTATGCCCTTATTACACCAATTCGAGCATCGGTGATCGAGCGTTCTATGGTGTTAAACTATTTAGACGGTTATCCGCTTATGCTTCCTAGCCGTTATACCGACAAAGAGGCTTGCTATACCAAGGTTTATATCACGACGAATTGGGCGTTGTCCGAGCAGTACAAAAACATTCAGACCTCGCACCCGTCCACTTGGCAAGCGTTTCTACGGCGCATAAACAGGGTTTACAATTTCGACGCGTCAAAAGACAAGCCCGTAAACAAGGTTACGGGTCAGCCGTATCTATCCGTCAACGGCTTAAAACCTATTGACGACGGCGAACAATTACCGTTCTAAAAACATTTAAACCGCTCGCGGGGCGGGTTGAGTGGGTGTATTCAAAAAATTAGAGGTTCAAATATTATGAAGGAAATACCTATGGGAATAGCCGTTATCTATTTCGATAACGAAACAAAAAATATTCACGCAAAATTACCGCTTGATAAGTGGTATGCGCAAAGGCTGGCGCGGCGTTTGTATAGGGACGCTATGCCAGCCCTTGCGAAGGAATACCAAAATCGGTCTATACTGCTTCAAGCCCTTGCGGATATAACGGAGTTTCAAAAGCCCAATAATACTCAAAGCGGTTAATCATATATATGGTCGTGTTCGTATTTATCAACTTCCGCTCCACCAGAGGTGTCAAAGTTTGAACCGCACAATACGGTATGTATTTGTGAAAGGTTATGCAGGCTTTGTCAGCAAAATAGCCGAGAGTTAAATAAAAATATTTTTTCAGTGCGAATTGTCCACTCCCCTACCGTGGGAGTGGACAAACAATCCGTTTGATGATATAATAGAGGAATGGAAGAAGAATTGAGAAAATGTCCGAAGTGCGGAAGTATTACCGGTCAACATAACATAGGGTTTTCTGCGGTTGGGAACCAAAGGCGCAGGTGTAAGAACTGCAGATGCGAGTACACGCCGAATCCTCGAGAATGGAAGTATAGCGAGGAAGAACGCAAGCAAGCATTGAAAATGATAAGCGACGGAGCTACCGGCAGAGCGGTAGGCAGGCAACTGAATATGAGCAAAGCCAACGCGTATCGTTGGGCGGCGGAAGCCTCAAAAAAAGGGAGTTTGTGATATGGATAAGTCCTAAAACCGAAACGGAGGCTTTTGAGCTTGACGAAATACATTGGCTTACAAAAGGACGAAAAGGGCATGAAAACGGGGTAAATACCTATATAATGACAATGATAAGCCGCAATCCGCGTCAAATCGTAGCTTTTGATGTGGATAACAGATGCGATCAAAGGCTGATACAAATGATGGTGGACAGCGCACCGCCCGCCGACAAGTACTATACCGACGGGTTTTACGGATATATGGCTATCGATTTTCCCGGGAAACATTACCGAAATCCAAACAATAAAAATGATACCTGCTCAATAGAAAGCACCAATGCGGACATAAGGCACTACATAGCCGGACTACGGCGAAAGAGCCGCTGCTTCTTTAGGAAACTTGAAACCTTAAAATCTGTACTGTATGTTTTCATAAACGCTTATAACAAATTCGGCAAAGCTAAACGTGCTTACCGCGAACGTCACCCCAACTGTGGACGTGACTTCTCTTTCAGTCACGTTAATTATATCTAGCACGGAATATTTGTCCACTCCTGACCGTCGTTTTGTCGGCGTCGGCATAGCCTTTTTCGGGCAGGGAGAGAGCGTAATAAAAGGGAAGAAAGACGCCCGCGGAATCTCAACCGATTAAAAAGGATGAGATTGCGACGCCTCATTATAAATTCGGCTCGCAATGACGTAAAAATCGTCTGTCAAAAAAGGTTATATCGGCGCCTTGACCGTCGTTTTGCCGGGGCTTCATATGGGCAAAATAAAAAATTGTAAATTGCAAGTAAAAGCGCAACGGTAGGTACGTAGGATTGAGAAAGAGATGATATTGTCCTTTGTATTTCTTGTGTCAGCCCTCCGGGGTGACACAAGAAATAGAAAGTTCGGTTTGAAATACGGAATGGGCGGATTTGTAGTTAAGGCGTTTACGTGGCAGGGAATTGATGCTGTAAACGATACGGTTCAGAATGTCTTGGCTCATACCCGAGAAGTCGGTACCCTTTGGGAGGAAGCGGCGGATCATACGGTTGTAGTTTTCGTTGATGCCGCGCTCGTACGCGCTGTACGGGTCATCATTGAATTCAGTACCCAGAAAAAAGAATAAAAAACGAACAACAATGTTTAGGATAATCACAATAAAGCGTAAATGTGCTTGATTAAATGGAGAGGGGCGTCGAGCGCGGGAAACTGAGTACGGACAAAATCGGCATTTTTAGAAAGAGCGGGTCGTTTGCGTTAGGCCGATAGACGACTTACAAGGTACAATAGTCCGCGCGAGGGTGCGGCGTAAATTGCTCATAGCGGCTTTTAAGGAGTAGCGAAAGCAATAAACGCCGCCATCTCGCGGAGGTTGTATGGAAATAACGTCTGAACTTCTTTTCCCAAAAGGCAAGTATGTATGCTATAATACAGGGACAAAAGCACGGGACCATCGGTACGGCCGTAACGTGGTATCGGATATATCGAAAAGAATCAGCGTGTACAAGAAACGGTAAAACATAATACGCGCACGATTATATTGTTGACAATAAGAAGGTATTATTATATAATAATTGCGAAATAATTTACCCGAGTAAAATATCATTATGATTTTGTGGATATAGGTGATTGTTTGTTGATTCAAAAAAATAACTATAAAAAGGATAGAGTAATGTTTAAAGAAGCTAAATGGATATGGGCGAAGGATAACATAAGAGCGGACGATTGGGTGCTGTTTATCAAGGATTTCGATTTGGATGCAAGGCCGCGAAAGGCGGTTCTCCGCGTATACTGCGAAACAAAGTATTATCTATATGTAAACGGTGCGGTTGCGGTGTTTGACGGCGGACTTTTCCGCGAGAGCGCATCGGGTTGCGGTTATTATGATTCGGTCGATATTGCGGAGTTTTTGCAAAAAGGCAAGAATCGCGTAACTTTTCGCGTGTGGTATTTTGGAAACGGCGGGCGCAACAACACGTCATCCGGCGCGGCGGGTCTGCTTTTCGAGAGTCCCGATTTGAAAATTTTTAGTGATTCAAACACGAAAGCGATACGCGACCCTGCGCATTTTATTACGGGGGAGCCGAAAAGCTCAAACCTGTACGGCGGGCATAATATAGGTTATGACGCGCGCAAAAGCGTCGGGGAGTTTTACAATCTCGATTTTGACGGTAAGGATTTTGTCCCGGCAGTCGAATACGGCGCGTATCCTTGCGAACCGTGGAATACGGCCGCGCCGCGTCCCGTGCCGCAATTCCGTTTCGGAAACATTACGAAAGTTGATTTTATCACGCGTGACGGCAGGTATGTCGTGATATTACCGCGCCCCATGCAGTTTACGCCGTATTTTGAGGTTGAAGCAAAGGGCGGCGAAATTATCGGTGTGCGCGGCGACCGGTACGAAACGAGGGGCGGTCCCGGCGACGAGTTTAACGCTTACCGCGGACACCGCGCGGAATATATCTGCCGCAACGGTGCGCAAAGTTTTGAAGCGCTCGATTGGGCGTTCGGTGAAGAAATCATATTTACGATACCGGACGGCGTTAAAATTCTCAATCTCGGTTACCGTGAGAGCGGCTACGACACGGACATTAAACCGCTGAAAACCGACGACATACGCTTGAATACCCTGTTTCAAAAATGCGCGCGTACATTGATAAGTTGCATGAGGGATAACTTTATGGATTGTCCGGATCGCGAGCGCGGTCAATGGATAGGCGACGTTTCCGTGCAGGCTCCGCAAGTTTTCTATGTGTTGAGCGAAAGCGCGGTACCGCTTCTCAAAAAGGCGATAACGGATTTTATTACGCTCCGAAAGGGCGATATACTTGTCGGCAATGTTCCAGGGGATAACTTTTTAGAGCTTCCGGCGCAGAGCCTGAACGCGATCAGTCTTGTAGGTATGCTTGCGGAATACTACAGAGGAACGCACGACAAAGAAGCGTTGCGGCTCGCGTTTAAGCCGTCTGTAGCGTATTTAAAGCTGTGGGCAATGAAAGACGGCTTGCCCGAAAGACGCAAGGGGGATTGGGAGTGGTACGACCATAACTTCAATGTGGATTCGGAGTTATTATCGTGCGCGTGGTACTGTTCCGCGCTTAAATTCGCGTTGTTTATGGGCAGGGAAATAAATGAACATGAGAATGACTCCTTTCTGACTGAAAGGATACGCGGCATAGAGGAGAGCTTTGAGCGGCATTTTTGGAAGGGATCGTTCTACTCGGGCGCGGATTTTGCGGATGACCGTGCGAATGCGGCGGCATATCTCGCCGGATTGGTTCCGGCGGAACGGTATAGCGCCGTGCGCAAGGTCTTAATCAGCGTATTCAACAGCACGACCTATATGGAGAATTATGTACTTACCGCCCTATGTGAAATGGGATATAGGGAGGATGCATACAAGCGTATGATGTCACGTTACTCGAACGTGATCGATAGCACCTGCGGTGCCGTGCCGGAGGATTTCGCGATATACGGCACGTATAACCACGCGTGGAGCGGCGCGCCCCTCACTATCGTTTGCCGTTATTTCCCGGAATTGTTAAAACAATCGACATAATACGAGGTGAAAAAGTGGAAAATCAGAAGTTCAAGAATCCGTCGCCGGAATTTAGAGGCAAGCCGTTTTGGGTATGGAACGGAAAATTAGAAAAAGACGAAATGATGCGTCAAATAGACGTGATCAAAGAGATGGGCTTCGGCGGCTTTTTTATTCATCCGCGAACAGGCTTGGAAACGGAATATTTGGGGGATGAGTGGATGACGCTTGTACGCGCTTGTGCGCTGAAAGCGAAAGAACTCGGTATGGAAACATGGCTTTACGACGAGGATAGATGGCCGAGCGGTACGGCGGGCGGCGCGGTTACCAAAAATCCGGCTTTCCGTTTGAAATTTTTGCAAATGACTCGATTGCCGAAGGCTGATTTTGACTTTAAGAATTACGGACAAGAATTTATCGCCGCATTTGCAGCGAAAATCGACATTGAAAATAGACTGTCCGATTATTACAAAATAACCGACGAATTACAGATAAAGGACGGTTATGAGGTTCTCGTTTATGTTATGGAGGAACAGGCAAAGCAGGATGTTTATAACGGCTATACTTATCTCGATACGCTCAACAAGGATGCGACGTTCGAATTTTTGCGGCTGACGCACGAAAAGTATAAAAATTCGCCCGCTCTTGGTGGGATGCTCGGCAAGGAGATTACGGGAATATTTACCGATGAGCCGCATAGGGGCTGCATTTTCGGCGGGTTTGCGTTACAGAATAAAAACGCCGGAAGCATGATGCCGTATACATATAAATTGTTCGCGGTGTTTAAAGATAAATTTGATTATGACTTATCGAATGTGTTACCGGAAATCTGCCATTTTAAAACGGGCGCGGATTTTTCAAAGGTTTCGTATGATTACGTTGAGATTCTGCAAGAAATGTTTCTTGATAATTTTGCGAAGCCTTGCTACGAATGGTGTGCTGAAAATCATATATTGTTGACGGGGCATATATTGCATGAGGATACGCTGTCTTGTCAGGTTTCCGTTTCGGGCAGTGTGCAACGGTATTACGAATACATGGATTATCCCGGCATAGACGTTTTAACCGAGGGCAATCGCTGTTTTTGGGTGGCGAAGCAGGTCAGTTCCGTGGCGAAGCAGCTCGGCAAACCGTTTATCGTGAGCGAGCTGTACGGCGCGACCGGGTGGCAGATGGGCTTTGAGGGGCATAAACAGGTGGGAGATTGGCAGGCGGTTCTCGGTATAAATTTGAGATGTCATCATCTTTCATGGTATACGATGAAAGGTGAAACAAAACGCGACTATCCCGCAAGCATTTTCTTTCAATCAAGCTGGTATCAAAACTATAAATATGTCGAGGATTATTTTTCGCGCTTTGGCTATATTCTTTCTGCGGGCGAGGCCGTTACCGATACGCTTGTCATTAACGCCGTCGAAAGCGTTTGGGGAAAGGTCAGACTCGGATGTTTTAACGGAATCGCTTCCGGTGCGGCCGATATTGACGCGATAGAAAATGAGTATACGGAGCTATTCAATGAATTGACCGACGGCGGCGTGGATTTCGACTATGCGGACGAGGATATTTTGGCGCGGCACGGCGCAGCTTCGGGCGATACCCTGCGCATCGGCAAAATGAATTATAAAACGGTTGTCGTTTCGGGTATGCTTACAATCAGAAAAACAACGCTTAACATACTCCGCAGATTCGCTAAAAACGGCGGTAAAGTTGTCTTTAACGGCATTCCCCGTTACGTGGACGGTATAAAACAAAAAATCAGAACCGATGACTTTGTTTCGGCCGACGGGTTTCACGCGGTCGCGGAATTTTGCCGTAAAAATTCCGCTATAAAATTACCGAAGATAAAAAATGTATTATCGAACATCCGAAAGGACGGCAAGGAGTATTATCTCGCGCTTGTAAACACTGATCGCGCAAACGGGACAGGCGATACTGAAATTAAAATCAATCTGCCGCTGAACGCGGAGGAATTATCTTTGCGCGACGGCGAGGTTATCGCTTGCAGCTTTAAGCGCGCCGGGGACGGCGTAACGATAACGACGCGCTTCGATAAGGGACAGGAGCGGGTATTCCGCCTCACACCGCAATCCGTAAAACAGTATGAGCCGCCCCGAAAAGCGGTACGGGAGATTGTACTTTCTCCGGCGTTGCCGTACAAATTAGACGAGGATAACGTACTTGTATTGGATTTTGCCGATTATACGATAGGACAGGATGCCATAAAGAATGACGAGATTCTGAAAATCGACGGCTTTGCGCGTGATCGGCTCGGATTAAGCCGGCGCGGGGGTGAGATGATGCAACCGTGGTATATAGAAAAGTACGGTAAAGGCACGTTGCATAAAAAGACAACTCCCGTTAAAACTACATTTAAATTTAATATCGAGCAATTACCGCAAAGCGCGGAGTTGTGTTTGGAATCCCCTGATAAATTTGAGATAACCATAAACGGCAAGCCGCTTAAAAAGCGGGTGAACGGTAACTATATCGACAATTCCATATTTAGGTTGAGTTTGCCGAAAAACGTGCTTGTTATCGGTGAAAATACGGTTACGCTCCTTTGTTCGTTTGACGGGTCTTTCGGTCTTGAAGCGTGTTACCTTGTCGGCAATTTCGGCGTAAGGCTTAATAATGAAAAGGCGACCGTTACCGCGCTTCCCGAAACGCTTGATCATCGTCCGCTCCGATTGCAGGGGCTTCCGTTTTACGGAGGCAAGATCAAATTCTTTACGGGTGTTAAGAACGAAAAAGTCAGCGTCAAATTCGACGGAATCCGCGGAGCATGTTACGAGGTCGATTTCGGCTGTAAAACAGAAATTATCGCTTTCGCGCCGTATGAATCGGGAACGCATGACGCAGACGGTGAGCTGACATTGACATTAAATCTTACGCGTCGCAATACGTTCGGGCCATTGCATATTACCAAGGACTACGGCTTTACCGCTCCCGATATGTATGTATTTGAGGGCGACGCTTTCAGCCGCGAATATTTTTTAATCGACGAAGGATTGAATTTTCCAAAGGTCTTTTGTCACCGTGCGTAAATCAATAAAAAACACAAAATTTCCATCGGATAAAATCCCGAATGAAGCCCTAAAAAAATTTTTTTAAAGGTATTGACAGATACAATAATATGTGTTATAATTAAACAACAATAAATTTACTTGGGTAAATTTCACAATTAAAGGCGAAACTTGCAGCCGGTGGAAAAAGGAGGTTTAACATAACAGATGGCAAACAGGACGGACGTAGCAAAACTTGCCGGTGTTTCCGTGGCGACGGTATCCAATGTTTTTGCGAGAAAAAACATCGTTGCTCCGAGCAAGATCGACAAGGTATACGAGGCGGCGCGTCAGTTAAGGTATACGCCGAATTACAGAGCGCAATGCTTATCCTTGGGACGTAGCATGAACATAGGCGTACTAATCGACGAGTGTACAAATCCGTATCATTTAGAGATTGTAAGCGGTATAGAAAAATATGCGGGCAAGAAGAAATATTCAGTGTCGGTTTTCATTTTGAGCGGCAATACGGGAACGAAGTTGAGCTTTGTCGAAAGTCGGCAGTTAGACGCTTTGGTCAATATGACGACGTGTATGTATCCGTCCACGTTTATTGAAAATTGCAAGAATACGAATACGGTGCTTGTGGATTTCGGGGCGGATTTCGGGGCGGGAACCTTCAAACATTTTACGGCCGCGATGTTGCAACTTATGGAGCGGACGGCAAGCCTCGGGCACACCAAAGTCGGATATGTATCTACCTCACACAAAGAGAGCTTTAGTTGCGACGAGAGAGGGATATGTTTTTTACAGAACCGACGGGCAATGGGCTTTTGCGAGGACGCCGACCTTATAATCAACAGCGAGGAATTGTACGGTTTCAGCGAGGATACAGGTTATCGGTTGGCAAAAGAATTGCTTGAAAGACGGCCCGACATAACGGCGATATTTGCGACGAACGATTTGGCGGCGATCGGCGTTATACGGGTAGTCGCTGAAAAAGGACTCAACGTACCGCGCGATATTTCGGTGATCGGTTGCGACGACCTTAATATTTCAAAGCGATTAACGCCGTCGCTGACAACGATGGCTTACGACAAACAGGGATTCGGCGCGGAAATAGCGCGGTCGGTGATAGAGCTTATTGAGGGCAAACGGAACGGCGTAGGAGTGGAATTACACGCTACGGTAGAACCGATATTTCGAGAATCGCTGACAAAATGCAGAAGCTGATAGTTTGGCTCGAAATTTATCCGGTATTTTTTAGTTAAAAATTTACCCGAGTAAATTTCAAAAACTATAAATAGAACCGAAAAGAACAAGGTGAAAGCCTTGAAATATAAAAAAACAAAAATACAAAAAATACATTGGAGGGACTAAAAATGAAAATGAGAATCAAGAGTCTTGGGATCGTTCTGATGGCGGCTTTGTTGCTTATGCTTCCGTTGCTTTCCGGTTGTCGCGTTGAGCCGCCGGCTCCGAATCCCGGCGACGAATACGAGGTACGCGACTCCGAAGACCTGGACAAAAATGCGGCATTAGAGTTGAGCATTATGACTTCGACCGACGGCAAGGAAAGGAAAATCGTAGAAGGGTTGGCGAGCGGCTTTAATAAAGAGTTCCCGAATATTACCTTTAAGATTACGCCGCTGTCGGGCAATATTTACGAATCGATTATGGGGTACTATAACGCCAATATCATGCCGGATATTTTCCTAAACGAATCGCTCACCATGCTGACGTTGGGTGCGGCGGGTACGTTATTGGATCTCAGCCCTTATATCAAAGCGGATACCGCAAACGGCACCTTTAACGCGAATGATTATTATGAGAATTTTTGGCGTTTGGGGCAAAAGAATTGGAACGGCGGACAATGGATGGCTCCCCGCGCGGCCGATCAAGTAGTCATATCGTTCAACAAGCTGAAAATGATCGAAGCGGGAATTGACCTCAATCCCGCAACCACAAAGGTCAAAAACGGTTGGACGTGGGACGACTTTTTAGAGGTGTGCGCTGAATTGCGCGAGCATTTTGACAACACGGGCAGAGGGAATCTGTATCTTGCCGACGGCTATTTGAATTGGGAAGCCAATTTTAACGCGATATTGTCCTCTTGGGGCGTACAGTATTTCGGTGAGGACGAATCCTTGATCGACAGCGCGGCAACGAGAAGTGCGCTCAACATGATGAAAAACCTTGTGGAAAAGAAATACGTCGCCAGCTTCAACGCCTCCTCGCAGGCCAACTTTGACGGCGGACAAGGCGTGTTCTTGTTGCACTCCCGCGCGGCTTCGTTGACGGCCGACATTTTAAAGGAAGTGTACAAAACGCAGATTGCCAACGGCACATACGCGATTGACGACATATTCGACGTGGTGACTTTCCCGTTGATCGGCGCGAATCCAAAGGTTGGGGCGGGCGTTGCGGGATATAGTATCGCCTCTACGATTGACGCTACAAAGCGCGATTATGCGTGGCAGTTTTTAAAATATATGCTTTCAAAGGACGGTCAAAACAATATATCGCAGTCGGGCGCGAACTATCCGCCCATGCGCAAGGACATGGCCGATCCCTTTGCGGATGGCGTAAAGTGGGGCGAGGGCATGGAGAAGTTCAACCTCGCCGCGTATACATGGGCTTCGCAACCGGGACACAACTATGTATGCCCGACCGAATTCGTTTTAAAACGTCCCGCTTTCGCCAACGATTTGATTTTTGAGGTGTCAAGCATGATCGGCGGATATCTCAATTCGCCCGCGCTGATCGGCTCGACGGCGGCGAATAGCAAACTCAACAGCGTGATCAGCGACTGCAAGGACAATTTGGAATACTGGGCATTCGCGGCGTAAAACGACTATGAAAAAGAAAACAAGGATCAGTAAAAGAAAGTCGATAGAGAATTTGCAAGGCGTATTATTCACCTTGCCCGTTATTATCGGTATCGCGGTGTTTACCTACTATCAAGCCGCGCAAAGTCTTTATTACAGCTTTTTTGACTATAACGGGTTCTCCAAAATGGATTTCGTAGGGTTTAAAAACTTTGTCAATATCTTTACCCACGACAAGGAAACCTTGGTAGTCTTTGGAAACACCTTTTTGTATGCTGTAATTACCGTGCCGCTCGGATTGGTCTTGGGATATTTGACGGCGTTGCTCGTAAACAACAAGCTGAAAGGTATCAACATATTCCGTGCCTTGTTTTACCTACCCGTTGTCATTCCCGCGGTCGCGGCCGGCGTATTATGGCGCGACATATTCAATTCGGACTACGGCGTAATGAATCAAATAATCGGTGTATTCGGCTTGCACAGCCGATTCTTTGAGGTCGCTTCAAGTTCTATGCCCACATTGATCTTTACGACTGTTTGGGGTGTGGGAGGAAGTATGGTCATTTGGTTATCGGCGTTCAAGAATATTCCCGTCGAGCTTTACGAATCGGCAAAGCTGGACGGCGCGAACGCTTGGCATCGTTTGCGGTACATCACGCTTCCCATGTCCACGCCTATGATTTTCTTTAACCTTGTCACCGCCGTTATAGGTAGCCTGCAAACTATGTCCACAATGGTCATTATGGGCGGCGGCGCGGGAAGCGCGGGAAAGGGCGAGAGTAACTCGCTGTACTTCATAGTCGTAAAGATTTATAACGACGCTTTCGGGCGCGGCGGGCGCATGGGTTATGCGAGCGCGTTCGGTTGGATATTGTTTATCATTATCGGATTGTTGACCTTTGTACTGTTTAAATCCAACAAATGGGTGCAGTATGCGGAGAATAACTAATATGGATACGGCGATAAAATACAACAAAAAACACATATCTGCAAAAAATCGTTTGATAACGGCGGTGTTGTACCTTACACTCACGGCGGTTGCGGTATTTTTGATTTTTCCGTATGTGTTTATGGTGTCGCGAAGCTTGATGACGGTGGCGGACTATTCCCAAGTTCCGGTCAACTTCTTTCCCGCCAAGCCGTCGTTGGAAGCGTATAAAAATATTTTCGTTGACAGTCATTATTTCAAGTATATGTTGAACACGCTTATTATCGTCGCCGTCAATTTGATCGCGGTGCCGTTATCGGCGTCTCTTTGTGCTTACGGCTTTACCAAAATCAAATACCCGGGTTCCAATTTCGTGTTTTCTTTGGTGTTGGCGACGATGATGATACCCGGCGCGCTTCTGCAAATTCCGCTGTTCGTATTTTTCTCTAAATTAGGTTGGCTGGGAACTCTGCTGCCGTTTACCTTGCCTTCATTTTTGGGTGGCGGTGCATTGTATATCTTTTTGTTGATGCAGTTTATGCGCGGTATTCCCAACGAGTTGGAAAACGCCGCGCGAATCGACGGGGCGGGCGTACTCACCCGATATGCCCGCATAACGATGCCGCTTTGTATACCCGTTGTCCTGTTTATCATGGTGAGCGTATTCGGCGGTCTGTGGTCGGACTTTTACGGCCCGTTGATTTACTTAAAGACAAACCCCGCCAGCTATACGCTCGCGCTCAAAATCTATATAGACACCATCAGCGTCAACGTCAGCAGTGCGCTTGCCAACGTGCGCATGGCGGCGGGTGTGTTCATGAGTATTCCGCCCGCAGTTTTGTTCTTATTGTATCAACGAAAGTTGGTTGACGGCGTAATGGTAGGGGCTATCAAAGGTTAACTGCACAACGAATTTAGGAGGAACGAGGCGATGAGAAAACCGGACAGTGGGTGACCGCAAAGGCTCGCGTTGAAGCTTGTGTGAAAACGATGACGAAAAAACAAAAAACAAAAATAAAAAAGGAGATCAGAAACATGGAAAAAGGTTTGAACAAAAAGAGAGGATTTGCCGTTTTATGCGCGATCGTATTGGCTTTGTCGGCAATCTCGGCAATCGCGCTGTTTGCCCCGAAAAGGGCGAGTGCGGCCAGCAGCATTCCGTTAGACAAATTCTACGGCAATCAAAGTTTTTCGACTGAAGCTGCGCAACGGATTCAAATCGGAATCGGTTTGCCGGAGGGACTTGCGTCACCGGACTATAGTACTCTTTCGGATTTTACGGAATTTACGGATAAGATACTTTTCAGCGGAACTTATAACGATATTGTCTATGCCGATAAAAACAGAACCCAGCTGAATGCGGACAATACTCTTCCGAGTATAGGGCTTGTCGCTACTCATATATTTCAAGGTTCGGGCGGCGGCGCGGGCGGATTTGCAATTATTTTTGATTTTGGTAACGACGCACAACGCCGCTCCGTTTCGTTGATTACGTTAAAAACCGGTTTCACAATTTACACTTCGGGCAATAGCGCGAACGCGCTTGCACACACGACGCTTATATCCGACGTTTTCATCGGAGTTGCGGCAGACGGCATATCTTACCGCCCGGCTTCGACCGTCACCGTCGCGGCGTTGCCCATCAAAACGAATTATGAGGTTTTTGATACCTTTGACCCGACGGGCGCAAAGATCGACGCGGTTTATCTCGACGGCGGCACGGCAACCGACATCGCCGTCACGTCCGCTATGCTCGGTTATGATTTTACAACGCTCGGCGCCAAGACCGTCACCGTTACATACGGCGGCAAGACCGTTACGCTGTGTGAAGCAAATGTAGCGGATGCGCCGTTGCCCGAATTTACGTCGTTTGCGATAAAAACATCCGCGACGAAAATTGTTTACTATGCGGGAGACCGGCTGACGCCCGGCGATATTACGCTCACGCTTACCTACACGGAAAACGGGGGAGGGGCGATGGACTTTCTTGCATCCGATCCGAGGGTTGCAAGCCTCGTAACGGTTACCGGTTTTAATTCGCATGCCGTTCCGCCCGGCAACTATACCGGTATTTCGCAACAGATTACCGTTGGCTACGGTACGCTCGGAACAAAAACTTACGATATTACGCTTAAAGACAATAATATCTCTAATCCGCTTGTTCCGAAGTACGGTTCCGCTTTCATGCCGGGTCCCACCCAAATTCAGATAGCTTTCGACAATACCCACACGGGAAGTACCTTTCAGGCGACGAACGGGTTTGCGCTTATCGGTGACAGCATTTTGTTTAACGGCAAAACGATTTCCGAAATCAATACAGAAACAAGCGGCACGATAGGCAACGTGTTCTATTGGAATACGGGTACCGGGACACGCACGTTGATACTTGGCTGCACAAATGCTTATGCGTTGCAAATAACTACGATAACCTTGCGGCGCGGTTTCTTTTGGTATACGGATAACACGACGAAAAAGACCGATGAGGGCGTTAATAAGGACCTCTATCTCGCGGTCGTTACCGCCGGAAACGACCGCACCATTGTACGTTCCGTTAACGCAATTACCCCGACCGCCCCGGCAAAGACGACGTACAATAAGGGCGATCAACTTGCCCTTGAGGGAGCCAAGCTTGCCGTTACCTATAAGGACGGAGGCACGGAAAACAATGTGGCTGTTACGTCGGAAATGGTAAGCTATGATTTTTCCGCGTCCGGTACGCAGTCCGTAGACGTAACATATAACGACAAGACGGTTAAATTATGTGACGTTACGGTCACCGATTATGCGTTGGACAGTATCGTCATAACGGCTCAACCGACCAAAATAAGCTATAACCTGGCGGAAAAACTGAATCTTGCCGGATTGACGGTAAAGGGTATATACAAGGATCAGTCGGGAAGCGGCGGCCCGGATCAAGAAAGTCCGTTGGCTATTACGGCGGACAATGTCGTTGCGTATGACCCTTACACCGTTGGTGAAAAGACGATTACCGTCAGCTACGGCGGCAAGACTGCTACGTTTAACGTGACATATTCCGATCCGCACCCCGAACAATATGTGACCTACGAGGCCGGCAGTTACCGTTTTTCGACTCAGCAAGGAAGCAAGATGGTGGCTTTGACGTTTAGGCTGGTCGGACTTTCGGATATCTTTGCGATTACCCGCACCGACTTGGATTCTAACGCCAAGGATAAAATCTCGCTGAAAGGTAAGCTGCTTGGCGAGGAGACGGCGCAATGGTACACCGTAGGCGAACTGATGACGAAAGGAACTGCGTATAACGGTCAAGGTTCCGACGGCTTATGGATAATGTACAGCGTCGATTTCTACGGCAACACGATGATGTTCCACTCGAACAGCGTAGATTTTCCCGTAGACGACGTTGAGGCGATTAGAATTGAGGCGGGTTTCTTCCTCGTCAATCACACGACTAACAACTGGGGCGGATACCTCGCGACAGGGCATTATACACCCGTTCCCAATGCGATTGTCCGCGATACGATAATTTTGGAAAAGTCCGGTCCTAACGGATGGATTCGTTCTATGAGTGACGCCGAGGACGCCGTGTCGATACTGACTCCCGCGACAAAAACTATATATGACGTGGGCGACATTATTGATGTTTCCGGTCTGACGGTACGCCTGAAATATTTGGACGGCTATACCGAAACAATTACGCCGAATGTCAATATGGTTTCCCGTCCGTTAAACGGCGAGTTCACAGAGGAGCATATCGGCACATATACGGTGCGTGTAATGGTCAACGGACAACGTGTAGAATATACCGTAACCGTCAACGGAACAGACCCGGGAACAGACCCGGGAACAGACCCGGGAACAGACCCGGGAACAGACCCGGGAACAGACCCGGGAACAGACCCGGGTCCGAAAAAGGGCTGCGGTTCTTCCGCTTCGGCGCTGATAGGGCTGTTCTCGGTGTTTGGAGTTGCCGTTATCGGTTTTGTGTCTAAAAAACGGATTTAAAGGCGGGCGGCCGTGAGATAGGCAAGCGAAACACGGAAGCTGAAAGGAGCGTGCGGGGAGACCTTTTTCATAAAATGTTTTCCCCGCGCCCCTTCCCAAAAACCATTCCAAGCTAACCAAATTTATTATACAAGGAGCTGACAATATGAAAAAAAGAAAACTTGCGTCGTTTTTTGCGGCGGTGTTAATGGCTATGTCGATGCTTTTCGGTTGCGTTACAACGCCGCCGCCGTCCGGCACGACGGATCCGCCCGCGCCACCGCCCGGTACGGATGACAGCGGTTATGATCCGGCGCTGCGCGTGGACGATTTACGTGCGTTATCCTCTAAACAATACACATTGCTGAATACCACGGCGTTGGACGATTTTAATCGTTACAGTCCGGCAATGGACGGGATTAAGCAAGACAAAAACCGCTATGTGGGAATGTTTTACTTTCTTTGGCTCGGACAGCACCGGTCGCAACAGACGGGGATTTACGATATATCCAAAAATCTCGCGCAGTATGGCGGGCGGGCATTGGGCTTTGACGGCGACTATACATACTCACCCGCTCCCGCTCCTTACGGACCGTACCATTTTTGGGGCGAGCCGCTGTTCGGGTATTACGACAGTACGGACGAGTGGGTAATCCGCAAGCATTTGGAAATGCTGACTTTTATGGGCTTGGACTTCCTGTATTTTGATGCGACCAATGGGGTGGTATACAAAGAGGTAACGGACATAATCTTTCCGATCATTGCGGAGTATCGCGCGGCGGGGTGGAATTGTCCGCAAGTTATGACGTATTTCGGAGGCTCGGGCGATATGCCGACCGACATAGGCAACCTATTGTCGTCCTACAACAATTATTATAAAAATCCCGCGTTGGACGACATTTGGTTTAAGCCTAACGGCAAACCGATGGCGGTTATAATGAAGGAAACGGAAGAAGCGTTGGCGGAGACAACGCATCCTAACCACGTCTTATACGAAACCTTTGAGTTTAAGTACCGCACATGGCCCAATGATTCGACCAAGAATCAAAACAACGGCTTTCCGTGGATAGACTTCTCGTATCCGCAAAACGTCAACAAGAAAGCGACGGCCATTAACGATAAAGGAGTAATCAGCGTGTCCATTGCGCAACATCCGAGTGAGACCAAATTTTCCGATCCCGTGGCGACACGCGGACGCGGTTGGGAGCTTATAGGCGGCAATAACCACGAGCGTTGGGCGGAGGATCTCAATTTTCAAGCGCAATGGAAAACGGCGCGCGAAAAAGACGCTCAAATAGAGTTCGTATCCGTGACCGGATGGAACGAGTGGATTGCAATGAAGTTCAGCAATGGTATAGGCGCGAATAAGTATTACACCGTCGATCAATACAACGATGAGTACAGCCGTGACATTGAGCCGAATAAAAACGGCAACAAGGACAACAGCTTCTTATTGTCCGTAAAGGAAACGCGCGGATACAAGATGACGGAGGCAAAACACTATAAGTATCCGACGGTTAGCCCCTCTATTACAAACGCAAGCGATGCGGCGTGGGGTCAAGCGGCGCATTTCGAGGACTTTAAAGGCGAAGCGATAGAGCGGTTTGCACCGCGGTTTGACGGCGCTTTGGGCATGGAGTACGAGGACGATTCCAACCGCAACGATATTTCGGACGTGCGCGTGGCGCGCGATGCGGAGTATCTGTACTTCAAAGTGAGCTGTGCCGACGCTATAACCGCGAGAGCGACGGGCGACACCAGATGGATGAATATTCACATAAACACGACCAAAGAGGGTGCAAAGGATAGGCGCGGGTATCAATACGTACTCAACCGCAATGTGGCCGGCAGCAAAACCGAGGTAAGTAGGGCAAAGGAAGGCGGCGGCTACACGAAAGTGGGCGAGGGTGACATACTTGTCGCCGGCAGGGATTTAGTCGTGCGGGTGCCTCTGTCCGCGTTGGGATTGTCGGAACGCAATTATGATATTGAGTTCAAGGTAAGCGACAACGTGCGTTCCGAAACGGATGCTTTGAGCTTTTACACGACGGGCGATTGCGCCCCTTGCGGGCGGCTGAACTATAAGTTCGGTTATTGATTTAATCTTTCCGACAAAAGATACACCGTGTCCGGGGAACGGTTACGTTCTCTGGCGCGGTGTATTTTGTTCAACGGGCTTTCTTCTTTAAGTTAGCGGGTCAAAGGATGCCCGTCATGAAGAAAACTGCCCGAGAGAAAAAGAAAAAAGAGGAAATATGCAAAAAATATATGAGGACAAGAAGCCGAGGATCGGCTTGTACAGCGCGGGCTTGGCGCATTATTGGGGACAGTTTGCGGGACTGCTTGATAGGCTGAAAGGGTATAACGCCTTTTTGGAAGCGAAATTGCGCGTTTACGGCGATGTATTTAATTTCGGCATGGTTGACACGGAGGATAAGGGCGCGGTGGCGGGCAGGTTCTTCAATGAGAGCAACATTGATATTATTTTTTGCCACAGCGCGACCTACTTCACCTCCTCGACGGTGCTTCCGATTCATAAAAAGTGCAAGGCGGACGTTGTCGTGTTGAACCTTCAGCCTACGCCCGAAATGAATTACGCGGCGACGGGTACGGGCGAATGGCTAACGGCATGCGTCGCTTGCCCGATACCGGAAATTGCGAATGCGTTCAACAGGAGCGGCGTTAAACACCATATCGTAAACGGGCTTTTGGGTTTGGATAAGACCCCGAAAGGGGCATTTGGCGACGAGGTTACGGACAAACGGCCGGAAGCTGTCAACGCATGGCGTCAGATTGCCGAATGGTGCGGAGCCGCCAAGATAAAATGCAACCTTGAAAACAGCCGCTTCGGTTTTTTGGGCAACTATTATAACGGTATGTTGGATATGTACAGCGATTTTACAATGCTGTCGGCGCAAACGGGGATCGAGGTCAAAATCCTTGAAATGTGCGATTTAAAGCAGGTACTCGATTCGGTTGCAAAAACCGAGATTGACGAAAAGCTCCGTGAGATTAACGACTTTTTTGAAATCAGCGGCGACAGCCCGAGCGACCCCATTGCAAAAAAGCCGACGCTTGAGCAACTGCAATACAGCGCGAGAATAGCGGCGGCGCAAGAAAAAACGGTCAGGAAGTTCGGGCTAAACGCGCTCGCTTATTATTATCACAGTCAAGACGGCATGGAGTACAACGAAATCCAGAGCGGCTTCATCGTAGGGCATAGTTTGTTGACGGCAAAGGGCGTTGCGTGTAGCGGCGAAGCGGATATAAAGACGGCTATAGCTATGAAGATATGCGATTGCGTAGGTAGGGGCGGGAGCTTTTGCGAGATCGTAGCCGCCGACTTTAACCGCGACACGATTATTATCGGTCACGACGGACCTTTCCATTTTTCCATAAGCGACCGTAAGCCGATACTGCGCGGCATGGGAGTGTATCACGGTAAATTAGGCAGCGGCGTTTCGGTTGAAGCAAAGGTCAAATCGGGCGATGTTACGACATTAGCGGTCACGCAAACGATAGACGGCAGGCTCAAATTTATTATTTCCGAGGGACAAGCCATAGATGCGCCGATTCTGATGAACGGGAACACCTCGACCCATGTGAAATTCAACGCCGCACCGTGCTTATATATGGACAAATGGTTTGCGGAAGTCCCGACGCACCACTCCGCGTTGTCTGTCGGTAAAAATGCCGGATTGTTTGAAAAGGCGGCAAAATTGATGGATATTCCTTATACCGTCCTGTAAAAGGAATTTGTCGAACTGAAAAAAATAATATAAGGACATGCTATGCCGGCAAAGCACATAAGAAAAATTAAATTGCGGGTGCTGTACGATTTGTTAAGCCGATATACGGACGAGGATCACCATCTCTCGACCGACGAGCTTGTCGCGCTCTTGAAAGATAACGGCATAACGGTAGGGAAGAAAGCCCTGATAAGCGACATTAAATATTTGAATGAGTACGGATATGAGGTTCAAAGTTACAGAAAGCGATGGTATTACTTTTACGTCGTTGACCGCGCGTTCGATACGGCGGAATTGAAAATTCTCATCGACGCTGTGCAGGCGGCGAACTTTATCCCCGAAAACAAAACGCTCGAACTCATAGATAAGATAGCCGACCTCGCGGGCAGTCACCGCGCCGAGGGGCTGAAACGGAATGTCGTTTGCTACGATACCAACAAGCATACGAACAAGTATGTGTTCTATACCGTCAACACGCTCTTGACGGCGATAGAGGAAAAGAAAAAAGCGTCGTTTTTGTATTATGACTTTGACATTACGAAAAATAAAGTCTACCGCAAAAGCGGCGAACGATATGTCGTGAATCCCGTCGCGCTGACATATACCAACGACAAATACTATCTCGTGTGTTACAGTGACAAATACAAGAATCTTTCAAACTATCGGGTTGACCGAATGGAGCGGGTACAAGCGGAGAATGAGGATATAACGCTGGTAAAGGAATTTGAGAATTTCAATATAAACGCCTACCGGCGGCAGATGTTTTCTATGTATGTCGGAGAATTCAAGACGGTGGAGATTACTGCCGATAACGGGTGCATAGACGTTATTCTCGACAGATTCGGAGAGCAAACACACTTAATCCGCTTAGATGATAACACTTTCAAGGTCGGCGTTCAGGTGCAGGTCAGTCCCGCGTTTTTCGGGTGGGTCTTGCTTTCGCAGAGGAAAATCCGCATCACCGCGCCCGCCGAGGTTTGCGGGCAAATGGACGAATATATAGAGTCGGTTATGCCGCAACGCTGACCGGACGGGAATAAAACGGCGTAAGACCTTTGGGAGAGAAAAATCCGAAGGTCTTTTTTTATGCGGCTTTCCCAAAAAACAATTCCAAAGGACAATACCGTCCTCTGAAAACTTGCAAAACAAACAAATATTTGATAAAATATAAACGATATGAAACATATCGTTTTGAAGGGACGGCGCTATGCAAATAATGAACGAGAACCAAATAAAAAAAGTATGAAAAAGATAAGCCTGTCGTGTATGAATTGCGGAAGGGATTTGATGCGGTTATCGAGCTGCAAGGACTTGACGCTGACCTGTCCGGTGTGCGGAGCGGAGATACTGCTCAACGCGGGGCCGGAGGAAGCCGTTGTAAAAATAAGGGTGCCGGACGAACGCAGGGCGCAGGCGGCTAAGTAAAAGACGAACGTACAATTTAATCACGGGTGTTCAGACCGACGCGGTCTGTTGGGCGCTGAATTAAGCATAAGGCCAACGCGCGAGTCTGAATGAATGTGTTGAGACCGGAAGTTATCCGATGAGGAAACTATCAAGGCCGCACAGACGGTAAGCCATATCCAAAGGCTTGCTGTTTGTGCGGCCTTTTTTTCTCCCCTTTTCAGGCTTCCGAAAAAAACACGAAAATATTTTTTCAAATAGGACAGAAGGTGTCCGGTTTGAGGTTTAGAATACGGCCATAGGAACGGCGAAAGGAGGTAAAGCGGTGCGGGACACGTTTGAAAGACGCCAAGAGATACTATCCGTCATGTATGTGCGCAGGCATGACACGGTAGAAAATTTGGCGTTCAGGTTCAACGTATCGGAAAGGACGATACGCAGGGACATCGAAGCGTTGAGCGTATCCCACCCGCTTTACACCGCGCAGGGCAACGGGGGCGGCATTCACATGGTAGAGGGTACGATGGCCGGACGGAAGTACCTAACCGACGAGCAGGCCGCTTTATTGTACAAGCTGTCCGACGGTTTGAGCGCGGAGAATCGGAAAATCATGGATTCGATTTTTAGGACGTTTGCCGTTCCGAAAAAAATTGAAGGAGATGAGCAAAAACATGACAACAATTCATTACAAGTTTGCGGACGGACACGTTGAGGCGATCGAGGTAACGGAGGAATTTTGGCGCGAGTACGCAGCGATGTTGCGCGAGGAAAGGCGTATCGAGCGTAAGGAAACGCGGCGGCATTTGTCGTTAGATATGCTGATGGAAGCGGAGGAGCGGCAAAACAAGCAAGGCGGTTTAGAGAACCAATCGCTGAAAAAGAATCTGGATACGTTTTCCCTCGTATCGAGCGAACTCGATCCGTTGGAGGTTTTAATACGGCGGGAGGAGGAAAATAACAAGCCCTTGGTCAAGGCACTGTCTTTGGGATTGACGGAGTATCAGAAGAAAATCGCCGTCGAGTATTACATCAATAACAAAACTCAAACGCAGATCGCAAAAGAATTCGGAATCAGCCGGCCGGCGGTCAGTCAGCTCCTCAAAAAAGTGCAAAAGAGAGTATTAAAAAAGTTTGCGTAATGGGGGGGCTTACCAAAAGCGCAGAGTATCTGGCTTATAAGTGTAAGGGTTTTTATTTCAAAGGACAGGCCGGACAGGGCAAAAGGAGAGGTAGAACATGAAAGAAACGAAACGCATTCCGCCGGGATTTATGATTCTGAAAGGCGAGGAATTGGAAAGAGAATTGAACGATCAAGGGAAAACCGTGCGTGACTTTGCCAACGCGCTGGATATAGAGATGATTGAGGCGTATGGCATATTGTCCGGCGAAAAGGAGGGGATTGATATTGCCCGCCGATTCGTTAAGCATTACGGGGCCGATTTCGCGCACGGCTATATAGATTGGAAAGCGATGGCGATGACAGACCCGTATTGCGGAAGTAAAAAGCGCAATGTTAAAACGCGCCATTATGACAGGCGCAGGATCATTTAGGTTTTAAGGCGGCGCGGGGGATCGGTTCCATAGGTCGTATGACCATAGAGAATGATTGGGAAATCCGCATTGACCCGCGCCGCTTTGAAATACAAAATGTTTTGGAGGAAAGAACATGAAGAACATGAAGAACATGGAAGTGACGCACACGTTACGGCTGTACGACGCGGACTTTATCGCCCGATTGGGAACGCTCATGGAACGGGAGCGGAAGTATTACCGCAACAAGAACGAGTTTATGACCGTCCTGCTCAAACTTGGGTACGAGAAGTGCATAGCGGCCGGGCAAGCCGCCGGGAGGGCGGCAGCACCGTTTACGGACGCGGGAGCCGCCGCCGAAAAAGCCGCGCCGTTCGCGGACAGGGGAGAGCCGGCCGACAAAAGTCTGAAAGAGGTGTACCCGCTTTTAAAGGAATTGTCCGACTACCTGACATCGCAGTTCAAGGCGGTGTCTGTCAGTCACGCGCTGCTGCAAAAATTGTTGTCGTCGGTCTACCGCATGATGATCGCGTTTGTGGGCGGCGATAGGGTCATGCCGCAAAAGGTGGAGGACGGTTTTTTCGACGACCTGCCCGCGCGGTTTGAAAAGATCGTCGTAAACCTCGAAACGAGGTTCGGATTAAAAACTTAATCGTCAATAGGATCGAAAGGAGGGAATACCCATGTTTTTCTTTTGTAGCCGGACAATTTTCTTTTGGAAGGGCGGGCTTGACGGGCGGCCCGAAAAAGAAAAAGGCCGGCAATCATGAGTGTGCCGAACGTCGTGTTGCGGTTGGAATTTGTGGCGCACGGGGACAACATGAAAACGCCGTTTGCGAAAGAGAAGTACGGGCGGGCGCGGAGGTTTTATTCGTGTACGGGCAAGCGCAATTATGTGAATTATGTCAACGAGGGATCGCGGGAAAAGATCGACTATGTGGAGTATTCGGGCGACGACGAAAAGAGCCACGGCGTGTTCGACCGAAACGGTTTGATGACGGGGGAACGGCAAGCGGCGTTAAAGAAACGGTTGCGGGCGACAAAAAGCGTGATATGGTACGGCGTACTGACCTTTACGACGGAGTTCGGCAATAAGTACGTGAAAAGCGAGGACGCCGTGCGGCTGATGAAAGCGGAGCTGCCGAGGTTTTTTACGAACGCGGGCTTTAATCCCGACAATATGACGTGGTACGCGGGGCTGCACGAGAATACCCGGCACAAGCACATTCACTTTTCATTTTTCGAGGACGAGCCTTGCCGCTACCGGCAACGGAGCGGTAGGGAAAAACACTACTCCGAGGGCTTTATCCCCTCCGGCGTATTGGCCCGCTTCAAGGTAAACGCGGAGCAGCGATTGACGGACGTCGCCGCCGAAATACGGGCGGCGCGGGATACCGTGACGGACAGCATGAAAAACGTCCTATTCAGCGAGGCCAACAAACGCCGGAACACGGGCGAGATACAAACGGAGCTTTGGGATTTGATCCCGTTGCTGCCGGAGGGCGGGCGGTTGTCGTATGCAAGCGAGAACATGGAACCGCTCCGTCCGAGGATCAGGCGGATCGTAGACCTCTTGATTAAATCGGACAAAAAGCTGTACGACGCTTTCAATGGATTTTGCAACGCGGCCGTAGAGCGGGACGAGCGGACAAAACGGATGCTGGCGGCGCAGAAAATCCCCGAAAAGTATCAAAGAGGGTATCTGACGGCGGATAAGGCGTTGGAGGACGTGTACAGACGGTTGGGCAATTACGTTCTCAACAAGGCCTTTGTCAAGGGCGGCAGGTACGACACGGCCGACCTGTTCCCGTACGAGTGGTTGGAGGACGGCTACATCGTCAACAAGGACGGCACGGTCACGGGCGTGTTGGAAATCCGCCCGCTTGAATTTCGGCTGCTATCGGTGACGAAACAGGATTTCATCATCGACGGCGCGATGACGCAGATTTTCAATAGCCTCGGCGCGGGACAGGAAGCGGCGATCGTCAAATTGGAAAAGCCGCTGAATTTGGAGGGGCAGTTGGAAAGCGAGGTTGAGCGGATCAGGGCGTTAATCGAAAGTTACGAGAGCGGCGGCCTGTCGGAAGCGGAGTACAAGGCGCGAATGAACATTATCGAGGACAGAGGGGACAAAATTGACGGTATGAGCGGCAACACGGCAAACGCCTACGCCGCGTATTACTTCGTGCTGTACGACCGTGAGGTCAAGAGTCTGTTAAACTCGGTCGGCTACATACGGCAGTTGTTCTGTTCGGCGGGCGCGGAAGCGCGGGCTTTGGACAAGGCGGGCTTGTACGAGTTCGTCAAGCTGTCCGTGGTCTGCGCGCCGCCCGCGCCGACCGAGGAGCCGCCGGAGGAATATCTCTTGTCGGCGTTAATCCCCGAACGCGTGGAGTTTAATCTTATGCGGACGCGGCAGGACGGAAAGGCCTTGACGCATTTTATCGTAAACGGGTATCCGTTGAACGTGGGCAACGCGTGGGGGAGCGGGCTGTTCGATATGCCGGATACGAAAGCCGTCATGAAACTGAAACCCGTGGAAAAGAGCAAAGCGGTGCGCCGGATCGACAACGCGATCTTGGAATTGTCGGCGCGGGGGTCGGGCAAGGCAAGCGACGTGATTGATAAATCCACGCATATCGAAACGCTGTCCGCGCTTTTATCGCGGTTGCAGAACGACAACGAAACCTTGCTCGATACGACGCTTGTCGTTACGGCTTACGACGAACAAGGGAAAAATGCGGTCAAGCGCACGGTCAAGCGGCGCCTGCGCGAGTTGGGATTTGCGTTCGGTGAAAACGCGGGGCGGCAAGCGGACGCGTACCTATCGGCGGGATTTCATGACAGGCTGAAAAGTTCGCGGGGGATACAATCGTCCTCGGTCGCGGCTTGCTTTCCGTTCGTCAGTAACGCGGTGGTCGAGGACGGCGGCTTGCTCATGGGCGAGAATGATTTACCCGTGTTCGCGGACTTTTGGAAACGCGATAACGAGCGCGTCAACAGCAACATGGTGATTGTCGGCAAGCCCGGCAGCGGCAAATCCTACGCCGCTAAAACCCTGCTTTGCAATCTCGCGTCCTGCGGCGCAAAAATCTTTGTACTCGATCCCGAAAACGAATACGGCAAGATCGCCGAGAGTTTGGGCGGCAGGGTGTTGGACGCGGCAAGCGCGCGGTACGGTATTATCAACCCGTTTCATGTGATCGGGTCGCTGAAAGATGAAAACGATACCGACGCGGGCAATGACTTTTACGCGCACCTGCGGTTCTTGGAACATTTTTTCAAGGTGTCGTTCGCGGGGCTTAATTCGGATTGCATGGAGCTTCTGAACAAGGCGGCGCTCGACGCCTACCGTTTAAAGGGCGTTACGGGGGATTCGCGGCTCGAAACGCTGAAAACCGCCGATTATCCCACCTTTGACGACCTCGCTATGACGGTGGACGGTAAAGTGGAAACGGAAACCGATCCGTATACGCTGTCGTGCCTGAAAAACATACGGAATTATCTGTCTAAATTCCGTTCGGGCGGGCGCAACTCCGCGCTGTGGAACGGCGCGTCGTCGTTCGGACTCAAAGAAAACTTTGTGTGCTTTAACTTTCAGCGGTTGCTTGCCGACAAGAACGAAACCGTGGCGAACGCGCAGATGCTGCTGATCTTGAAGTGGCTGGAAAACGAAGTGATTCAAAACCGCGAGTACAACCTGCGGCATGGGACAAGCCGCAAGATAGCGGTTGTGATCGACGAGGCGCATTTGTTCGTCAGCGAGCAGTACCCGGTCGCGTTGGATTTTATGTTTCAGCTTGCCAAGCGTATCCGAAAGTACGACGGTATGCAGATCGTCGTCACGCAGAACATAAAGGACTTTGCGGGTACGCCGGAGATCGCGCGGAAAAGCACGGCGATCATCAACGTGTCGCAATACTCCCTTATCTTTTCCCTGTCGCCCGACGATATGACCGACTTGTGCAAACTGTACGAAAAGGCGGGCGGGATCAATGAGAGCGAACAGGCGAGTATCGTGTACAATCCGCGCGGGCGGGCGTTCTTTATCTACGGCCCCGCAAGCCGGACGAACGTCGGCGTCACGGCCACGCCCTATGTCGAGGGGCTGTTCATGTAGAGGCTATAAATACTTCTCGTAGTCCGTCATTCCGTACAGCACTCTGAAAACGATGACGGTATCTATGTCCTCGTAAACCCTATAAAAGGCGATATAGTTATCCACGATCAGTTTTCGGTAGGTTGGCTCGGGGCTGCATACGGCGCACGAATTCGGAAATGCCGCTATACGCTCGAAAGCTTCTTCAAACTTATCGGCT
The DNA here is from genome assembly GCA_026001225.1 of Clostridia bacterium. GTDB lineage: Bacteria > Bacillota > Clostridia > Christensenellales > DUVY01 > BNZQ01. The sequence continues at coordinate 21,555 of BNZQ01000002.1, read as the reverse complement.
AAATGCAGCATAGCGGGGGCGTTGCAGAGGTCTTCGGTGATATACCGATAAATACCCTCTAAATCCTCCCGCGCCTTTGGAAGTAATTTGACCGTATACACTTTATTTGACATACTTCGCCCTCAAAGCCGCAAGAGCGGCTTTGCCGTCGAGCAAATCCACACCGTTTTCAAATTCATCTTCGGCCTCTTTGAGTTTGCGGCGAAGCTCGGCGGCGGCGTAATTCCGCTCATACGCTTCCATACTCATAACGACCAACGCGCCGTAACCGTTTTTCGTTACGAATATCGGCTCGCTTGTTGTCTGCGCCCGCTCACAAATCTTGTTTGTGTCCTTCAAATCCCTGATAGGTACAATCTGCATAAATGCCTCCCGAAGTATTATGGCTAAATTGTACCATTATAATCCCACAATGTCAACAAATTTTTATATGGAGAAACAAAAAATGGAATTACAAATCAATCCGAAGTTTAAGGACTTAATACCGCCCTTGCATTTTGAGGAATACGAAAATTTAAAGGAAAGCCTAAAAAGCGAGGGCTGCCGCGACGCGATTATCGTTTGGAACGGCGTTATCGTGGACGGCCATAACCGCCACAAAATCTGTACGGAGTTTGATATACCGTTCCGTACCTTTGAAAAAAGTTTTGACAGCGAGGACGATGTTCTTCTATGGATAATGAGCAATCAACTTGCAAGACGTAATCTGTGCGATGTCGATCGTGTTAGGGTCGCGTTGAAATTAAAGGATTTAATAGCGGCACGGGCGAGAGAAAATAAAGTGATCGGTGGTGAATCTTTTGGAGTCGGAAAGGTTCGGACAAATTTGTCACAACCTATTTCGCCACTAAATACCCGTAGAGAACTCGCAAAAATTTCCGGTATAAGCGAGGGGACCCTCTTCAAAATCGAAAAGGTAGACAACGAAGCCCCCGCGCCGCTCAAAGCGGCGATGGGCAAAACCATTTCGATTGACAAGGCGGCAAGGTTCAATTCTCTCTTAAAGGATGTGCCGGAATCGGAGCGCGACGCGGAGGCCGAACGGCTCATCATGCGGGAATTTGAGGAAAAAGAGGAACAAATCCTGCGCGAGGAAAAAATCGCAAAGACGCTTTGCAACATCATCTCCGCCGCAACGATTAACTATGAGTATCTTACGGCGGAGTGCGTAGAGATTTATTTAAAAAAGAGTCCGTCGTCGGTTTTGCGGCTTGTCGGTGATATTAACCATGAAATCGACTTGCTGATTCAACTGAAAGAATTGTTTTTACAAGCGGGCGGGATAGAGGAGGAAGAAGATGAGTAATAAACGGGAATTATTGGCGTTCGTGGACGGCAAGGAAATGATAGACCGCGAGGAAATAATAGCGCGGTTCGGGGACGGATACAAAATACCGCCGTATGAGGCGCTCCGCAGAAAATACATAGCGGCTAAAATCGCGCAGGGCTTTTCGCAAGCGCGGGACGAGGACGGCAGGCGGTTGGTTTTGGCAAGGCGCAGCAGGGACGGGGTGCAATACGTCAACATCGACATTTGCAAAAACCTTGTTCCCTTGGAGGATATTCGCCGGCGTATCGAGAACGACATCATCGGACAAAGCGCGTCGCTTGAAAAGGTGGATAACAGGATTGCGGTTGTCGGAAGGGTAAAAAGAAACACGAGGAGAAAATCAATATGAAACAGGACAAGATTTTTGCGGTCGTCAAAAAAGCGGGCGGCGACGCCGAGATACGGCTGATTGAAAAAGAGCCGAAAGCGTTGAGCGGGCTTGTCGGGGGGAAGCGGGAAATCATACCGTTCCCCGGTATGCCCGGCGTGTGCGCCGTATTCGACGGCGAGGCGGCGGGAAGTAACAAGAAACCGAATTGCTTTCTGCCGGAGTACGGCGATTTGATCGCCGGCACGGCGGTATTTGCGGGCATCAGCTTTGAAACCGGCTTTGTATCTTTGACGGAGGAGCAAGCCGGCAGGATCGGGGAATATGCCAACGCGAACGATGCGAAAGGCTTTGAGGGGAACGTATCCGAACGGGCGGCGACAGGGTACTTACCGCACACCGAGGAAAATTACCTGTTCGGATTGTTGAGCGAGGTGAAAACAAAGTATAAAACGCTCAAATTCAAGTGGCTGAATAAAAGGTAAGGCTATCAACAAGCGCATTATCTTTACTTTTGAGCGGCAAAATGTTATACTTATATCAGCAAACGGATTGTTGCGCAATTTGGAGGCAGATATATGGAAAACGATAAAAAGAATGCGATACGCCTATTTGAAGAAAAGCAGGTTCGCGGCGTTTGGGACGATGTTGCCGAGAAGTGGTGGTTTTCGGTGTTAGACATTATCGGCATACTTACGGAACAACCGGATTACGGAAAAGCGCGCAATTATTGGAAGTGGCTTAAAAACAAACTTATCGCAGAGGGTAGCGAGTTGGTTAGCGAGACTAACCAACTGAAATTGATTGCCGCCGACGGGAAATATTATAAAACCGACGTTGCCGATACCGAGCAGATTTTGCGGCTTATACAATCTATCCCGAGTAAAAAGGCCGAGCCGTTCAAGATGTGGCTGGCCAAAGTCGGTAACGAACGCATTGACGAAGCAATCAATCCCGAACTTACCATTGACCGCGCCGTGCAGGATTACCGCCGTTTGGGATACAGCGAAAATTGGATAAATCAGCGGATTAAAACTATTGAGGTGCGTAAAGCCCTAACCGACGAATGGGACAAAAGCGGAGTGCAAAAAGGCATGGAATACGCTACGCTTACCGATCTTATGAGCAGAACTTGGAGCGGGATGTCCACAAAGGAATACAAGAATTTCAAAGGACTGAAAAAAGAAAACCTGCGCGATCACCTAACGAATACCGAATTGGTTTTGAATATGCTTGCCGAGGTTGCCGCGACGGACATTTCCCTTGTCCGGCAGCCGCAGGGATTGGCCGAGAGTAAGGTTGTGGCGCGTGAGGGCGCGAAAGCCGCCAAAGCCGCAAGGGAGCAAATCGAACAAAGCACGGGCAAGCCCGTAGTGAGCCGCTTGAACGCTAAAAACCTCATACAAGGACGGCCTGCGGATTTGCCGGCCGCCGCGAATGACGGTAAAGATGAACAATAACGGATAACCGTTGATAACAAAAAAATCAATATATGGGCATGAAAAGTAAGTCTGAACGGCTTACTTTTTTTATGCCCTGAGGAGGGATAAAACACTATGGCGCAAATGGACTACCGGCAGCTTCGGCGGTTAAAGGAACAGTACAAGGACAGTATTTTGTTTGTGCGCGTCGGTGATTTCTACGAAGCATTTTCGAACGACGCGGTTACTTTAAGTAAAGAATTGGACTTAACCTTGACGGGCCGCAACATGGCGGGCGCGGCGGAGCGGGTGCCGATGACGGGCGTACCGTATCATGTGTTGGATCAATATATAGCGAGGCTTATAGAGAAGGGGTACAAGATCGCTATTGCGGAAGGTCTTGACGACGCGGCTAAAATGCAGCCTGCCGAAACCGCCGCCGTGCAGAAAACCGCAGCAATAAATAGCGTATCGACAAACGGTCTGATGATAAAATCGCAGGTCGCAGGTTGGGGCGATTGGTCAACGGCGGCCTTGCCCCGCGACGTTCGCGAGGCCGCCGAATGGCTGATTAAAAACGGCTATGAAAACGAAAGCGGCGTGCGGAGTGCATTTTATGACCGCCAGACCTCGCAAATGTCCGATGACCGCTATGCGGAAAGGAAGGACAACGCGGCTATTGTGCGTGTAGCGGAAAGCTATCGAAAAAGGGTAAGGGACAGCTTTGAGTTTAACGACAAGAGGTATCCGACGACCGACGCGGGCTTTGAGGACGTGGCGGGAGATTTCAGCCGGATGTTGGCGGTTAAACTTGTGGACAACAGATTGATTGTCGCCTCGGCCGGAAACGAATACGATATTGCGTCTAAAATAGCGGAAAAGGCACGGCAATATATAGATAATATTCGCGGCTTCGATCCCTTTTTATACGGTGACGGCGCGTCTAATAACCGATACTCGGAAGCGACGCGTTTTGCCGTTGGCGCGCTTGACCGGCTTAAAGAGGATTATTACGGATTGGACGATCAATCGGCTTATCACGAGGTTAAGAACATCGTTGCGGGCGAAATGCACAAGCTTTTAAACGTGATTGACAAAACGATTATCAGACCGTCCGAACGTTTGACGCATACGGCGGCGACGAATGCAAACGACGAAAATCAAAATTTCGTCGAGGCCCATTATGAAAAACGGGCGCGTGAGCGTATTGCGGACGCTTTGAAAGGTATCCCGCCCGAAAAGCAACGGGATTATTTGCTTGCCCGTCAAATAACGGACGAGGCCTTTTCCGAGATAATCAGAAAAGAAATGGATTATTTTGACGCTGCCTATGTCGATCCTTTGGCGGATTTGCTGTATTACGAAAAGCAACGGATAAAAGAATTACTGACTGAAATATCCGGCATGGCGGATCGCGGCTTTCAAGAGAGGCATATTCGTAAATTATGCGAAGATTATGGCGGTCAGATCGGCGATGGAGTTTTAAGGGCTTACGGTTGGACGCGTTCCGATCTGCAAGGGCTTATCCTTTCCAAATCGTTGGCGCGGCTTTCAGCGGAAAAAACGGGACAAATAAAAACGGCCGTGCCGCCGTCATCGGCACAAAATATACAAAATGTCGAGGAGGACAAAAAAATGAACAACACCGAAACCAAGAACAATGCGAACGACACGGCCGACGATTCCCAGTTTTGGGACGGCGCGGAGGAAACTCCCGGCGCGGACGCGGGTGCGGAGCGGAAAGCGCGTTTGACGCCGGAGGACTACATCAAGCAGGCCGACGCGGCTTTTATTGCCGATATGCGCGACGGATTGTATCCCGAAATCGTGGACGGGATAGCCGACCTGAATTACAGCCTGCGGAACGTCATGCTCATCAAGAGCCAAATGCCGGAAGCGACAAAGGTTATGGGCATGCACGCTTGGAACTACCAAGGGCGTTCGATTGTCGGCGGCGAGAAATCGCTTAAAATCCTCGCCGTAACGGATAACGGCGGCGAAGCGGCCGAGGGCGCGGAAAACGGCGGGAGCGGCGGCAAAAATTACCGCATAAGTTACGTGTTCGACGTATCGCAAACCAAAGGAAGAACGTTAAAGGAAAAAGCGTGTACGCCCGAAGTGTTGGATAAATACTTCGAGGGGATCAAGAGAACGATCGCGGGATTAACGCCGGGCTATACCTTTATTGACGGCGAAAAAGGCGGCGTGGACTTCGAGGAAAAGACCGTTACCGTTCGGGAAGGCTTGTCCCGCGAGGAACAGCTGAAAGCAATGATACACGGCGTGGCGCGGGTACGCGCGGAGGGCAAGATCAGAGAGGAAGGCGGCGACATATCGCAGGGGCGAGGATTGTTCAACGCTATCGAGGAATCGGCGGTCACGCATATCGCGGCGCGGCGTTTGGGACTGGGGGACTATCCCTTGAAAACGGCGGACTTCGAGGAGTTTGACGACGACGGTCTGATGAGGGTATCCGCCAACCTTCATTATGTGAAAATGGGGGCGCAGCGGATCACGAACGCCGTGGAGCGGTATGTCAGCGAGGCGCAGAGCGCGGACGCTTTGAGAGCGGAGCGGGCGAAAGCGGCGGCGGGTATGCAGCCTCCCGCAAGACAGCCCGTATTTACGCAGAGAACGATAGCGGAAGCGGGAGGTTAAATATGACGCTCAGCGGAGAAACATTAAACATTATCGGGCTTATAGACTTCAACGGAAAAGCGGAGTTATATAAAAAGCTGTCGGATATTAGCGGCAAAGCGGCGGAGTTATCGGAGCCGGATCGCACGATTGTCAGGGAAATGACGCAAGCCGCCGTGCAGGAAATATTGCATTGCGACGACCGCGAACTGACGGACTACAAGCAATATTTAGAGCGGCGGGGCAAAAAGCGGGTATAACGGTTACATCGCGGTCGGTCTGTCCGGCAGGGTATCGGTCAAATGCGTATTCAAGCCGTAGCGGCGGAGAATCTCCCGCGCGGTTTCGACGGTGCGGGCGTTTCTTTCGGCGGGGGACAGCCCCCGCATTTCCTTGGAGATTTGCACTCTGATCTCATGGATTTCCCGCATAGCGCGCGGTTCGGATTTATTTGCCATATTCGGTCACTCCTTTTGGGGACAATATCAAGACGCTTTTATATCCCTCGCGTAGATTGATAATGCCGGTTTGTTCAATCGTTTTACGTTTTACGATATGCTTAAAATTCCAGCTTGCGATGATCTCCAAATCGAGAACGGTTGCCGCAGCGATATGGAGCGCGTCCGTATCGTATTTAGCGGGAATGACGCCGTGCGAGATATAAAGCTCGGCAATACGCGTCACTTCATCGTTAGGGATTAAGGGCACAATGCCATATTCGTCGAGCAGGCGGAGCATTTTTTCACGCTTGGACTCCGACGCTTTTTCCAATTCCTGCACGACATAAGCGGACGTAAACGGTTGATACTTTCCCGCTTTGATTTCTTGGAAAAGTTTAAGAGTGTCGGCTTTTTTGTCCGGCGCGTCGTCGGCAAACACGAAATTAAACACCGACGTTTCCAAGTAAAGGCGGGGTATCCTCATACTATTAGTATATCACAAAAGCGGAGGAAATGTCAAGACGGGCATAGAAAGAATCGGATAAGAGTTTTACATAAAAGTTTTAGAGGGGGAGCGCGAGGGGGAACCTTTTACAAAAGGTTCCCCCTCGCCGTACTAAATCATGATGAACAAGGGATATTTGACCTGCGGACGGGACGCGGAGTCGGACGAGGTATACACGCCCTTTTACGCCGTCGCGCCGATTGTCAAATACATACCGAAGGATTGGACGGTTTGGTGTCCGTTCGATGCGGAATGGTCGGCGTTCGCGCAAGCCTTTCGGGAGCGGGGGTACAGGACGGTATGCAGTCATATTGGGAACGGGCAAGACTTTTTCGAGTATACGCCTGCAGAGCCGTATGACTGTATCGTGTCCAATCCGCCGTTCTCCAAGAAAGACAGGGTATTAAAACGGCTTTACGCATTGAACAAGCCATTTGCGGTACTTCTGCCCTTGAACAGCCTGCAAGGGATCGGGCGGTACGCATATTTCAAACGCGGCCTCCAACTGTTGGCGTTCGATAAACGGATCGATTACCACACGCGGGGGAACCTTACGGCGTACATGCGGGGCAACCACTTTGCAAGCGCGTACTTTTGTCGCAGCATCCTTCCCGGCAGCCTTGTTTTAGAAGAATTGAAAAAGTACGACAGACCGCTTATAGCGCAGGAGGAAAAATGATTACAACGGACGAGATTATAGACAAAGGATTAAAGGACGGCAGGGAGTATTTGTACATCGGCGGGGAACCGTATAGGCCGGGCGATTGCTTTTTGCAGAACGGGCTTGAAGTGACGGTCAAAAGTATTTTCGACCAAACGCATTTTACGGACGACCGGGGGCGGGATTGGCACAGTTTCATGTTTTACGATCGTAAATGCGAGCATTGTTTTGAACGGAACGCGGATAAAAGGACGCAAGACCGAACGCCCGCCGCGATTGTCGCGGATAACGCGCGGGCAGAGCGCGACGCGTTCAAGGAATCGATGCTGCAAAACAAGCCGTATCAGGTTTACGACAGTTATGAGAGGATTCATTTTTGCGAAAAACTGTGTTGGCATTTGGTCAGATGCGGGCGGGAACCGAGTACGCCGACGAGCGGGGCGTTGCTCAAATGCGGTGAAAAGCTTTTCAATAAAATGTATTGGCATTTTTTGGATTGCCGGAACGCAACCGTGGACACAAAAAATGGCATAACGGATTTTCTAAAAAGCTTTTTGGAAAATGAAAATCAGAATCAAGCGGATTAAACAGACAAAAGTTTTAGAGGGGGGAGCGCGAGGGGAAACCTTTTACAAAAGGTTTCCCCTCGCCAATTCCCACTATTAAAAAGGGGGAAAGTAAATGCAAACGGCGTATGCGGAAGCGCGGGAAAGCGCGGGGAACGGTATCTTTCGGGACAAGGCGCGGTTGCGGGATTTATACGGCTTTATCTCGCGGAATAACGGACTGACTTTCTATCAATGTGTGGAGGTGCTGAATAAAAATCCGAACGCGACGCGGGTGATGACGTTTGACGAATGGCACGAAACGACCGACCGCCGGATCAAACGGGGGAGCAAGGCGATTGCCGTATTGGACGCGAGATACCCGAACCGAAAGAAATACTTTTTCGACGTGTCGCAAACCTACGGCTTCCGGGAGTACAAGCAGGGCGAGAGCATCACGGATTTGCAGCTGTTGGACGCGGTGAAAAGCCAATGCGTATGGACGCACGACGCAAGCGGGACGTATAGGGACAGGCTGTATTCGGCGGTGGCAGACTTTTGCGACAACCACGATTCGGGGCCGGGCGGCGAAAGTTTCATGCAAGCCGTGACGGACGGCGTATTCACTTGCGCGGTTAACCGATACAATAGACCGTCCGAGTACATACGGTACGAGGATTACCCCGAACTGAACGAGCGGGACGCGGTCGCGGCGGGCATAACGGCGGCAAGAATAGCGGATTTGTTGTTTACAAAAATAACGGAATACAGGAGTAAACGGAATGAACGGAACGAGGAGCGGCGACGCATACAGGCAAACGGACAAGCCGAAAAAGCAACCGAACGGGAACAAAAAGCAACCGCGCCGGAACAGGGAAAGCAACAGACCTTGTTCGACGCCTTTGACCCGGTACGGGATTTTGACGCGGGACTATTTAGCGGAGTACGAACCGGCGCTATACCTGCATTTGACCCTGTCGGGAAAATTATCCCCTTTTCTCCTGCAAGCGCAGAGGGACGCGGGGACGATGAGGGAGCGGCTGACGCGGGAGCTGCGCGGCTTGAACCCGTTGCCGGAGCGGCCGGCGCCGTCGTTCTTGGCGAGGGTGCGGTACGAGAACCGAATCGAGCGGCAGATACACGAGATGATCCTGACGGAAATCGTCTACCGAACTATCGGCTGACCGAAGCGAACTTTGAAAACCTCGGCGGCGCGAAAACACGCTACCGTAACAACGTCGCCGCGATTAAATTGATACGGGAATTGGAAAGCGCAAACGCCGTTGCCGCGACGGAGGAGCAGCGGGACGTTTTAGCGCGGTATGTCGGTTGGGGCGGTATCCCGCAAGCCTTTGACGACCGCAACGCGGATTGGAAAAAAGAGTACACGGAATTAAAGGAACTTTTGCGCGGCACGGAATACGAAAAGGCGCGGACTTCTACCCTTAACGCGCATTACACGTCCAAAACGGTGATCGACGCGATCTATACGGGGCTTGCCCGAATGGGCTTGACGGACGGGATTATGTTAGAGCCTGCCGTAGGGACGGGAAACTTCTTGGGCTTGATGCCGGACACCTTTAAGGGAAAGGTCTACGGCGTGGAGCTTGACAGCCTTACGGGGAAAATTGCCAAGTATCTCTATCCGAACGCGGATATTCAAATCAAGGGCTTTGAGGAAACGGACTTTCCGAATAATTATTTTGACGGCGCGGCGACCAATGTGCCTTTCGGCGCGTACTCCGTCCACGACCCCGTGTACAACAAGTACAAGCTATATATCCACGATTATTTTATCCTAAAAACGTTGGATCAACTCCGCGAGGGCGGCGTGGCGGCAATCGTCACGAGCAAGGGAACGCTTGACAAGGCAAACGCGAACGTCCGCAAGCTGTTTGCCGAGAGAGCGCGGCTTTTGGGCGCGATTAGACTTCCGAATAATGCTTTCAAGAATACGGCGGGAACGGAGGTCACGACGGACATTCTGTTTTTTCGTAAAGGCGCGGCCGCCGAGCAGAACGCGGATTGGCTTGAAATCGGCGCGGACGCAAACGGCATACCCGTAAACGGCTACTACCTTTCACACCCCGAAATGGTTTTGGGGACGATGAGAAAAGGCGCGATTATGTACGGGAACGCCGACGAAACCTATTGCGAAGCGGACGGACGGAATTTGTCGGAAGCGTTGTCGGAAGCGGTTAAAAACTTACCCGAAAACGTATACGCGCCCCGCGTGAGGACGCGGGCGGCCGAGCGTTCGCAGGACGAGCCTATCCCCGCTTTTCTGAACGTCAAGAACTACTGTTATGCCGTTAAGGACGACAAAATCTATATGCGCGTTGATAACGAGATGATACCGCAGAACGTCCCGCAAGCCCAAGAATGGCGGCTGAAAGGCTTGATAGGCTTGCGGCAGCAAACGCGAAACCTCTTGAACGTCCAAATCGAGAACTGCCCCGACGAGATACTCCTGCGTGAGCAGGAAAAACTGAACGCGATGTACGACCGCTTTGTCCGGCAGTACGGCTGCCTGAACACAAGGACAAACCGCAACCTGTTCCGCGAGGACGCGGACTATACCCTGCTGATCTCCCTTGAAAACTACGACGAGGCGGCCGGTACGGCGAAAAAGACGGATATATTCTCGAAACGGACGATACGGAAATACACGCGCCCGACCCGCGCGGACACGGCTTTGGAGGCCTTGCAGATTTCCAAGAACGAAACCGGCCGCGTAGATTTGCGGATTATCGAGGAACTGACCGGCAAAACCCACGGCGAGGTCGTAGCCGAATTGGACGGGTATATTTACCGCAACCCCGAAGCCGTAAGAGAGGATGGCGACAGGTACGCGGGGTGGGAAGCGGCGGCGGAGTACCTGTCGGGCAATGTGCGGCGAAAATTGGATTTTGTAAAGGCCTATGCCGCCGCCAACCCCGAATTTACCAAGAACATAGCGGCGTTGGAACGCGTACAGCCGCCGCCGCTCGGCGCGTCGGAGATCAGCGTCCGCATGGGCATGGGCTGGATTCCCGTCAAAATCTACAAGCAATTCCTGTTTGAAAAATTTAAGATCAAGAATAGTTGGCTCCGGGAGCAGACAAATCTGACGTTTAACCCGTACACGCAGAGTTGGAAGTTAGAGGTTGGGAATCAAACAAGACGGTCGTTCGAGGCCACCAATATTTACGGGACGGGCCGCATGAACGGATGTGCGGTCTTTGAACACGCCATCAACTTGCAAACGCCTACTATATACGACACGGTTGTCGAAAACGGCACGGAACGGCGCGTGGTCAATAAATCCGAAACCATAGCCGCGAGGGAGTGCTTGCGGAAAATACAGGAGGAATTTAAGGCGTGGGTATTCGACGACCCGAAACGCCGCGAGGAATTGGTGCGGATATACAACGAGAAATACAACAACCTCGTACTCGCGAACTATGACGGCGGCTATCTTACGTTTCCCGAAATGAACCCCTTAATCGAACTGAAAGATTATCAAAAGGACGCGGTGGAAAGGATCATCACGGCGGGCAATACCCTCCTGCACCACGTCGTGGGTGCCGGTAAGACGTTTGAGATCGCGGCGGCGGCCATGAAACTCCGGCAGTTGAAATTAGCGAACAAGCCGATGATTATCGTGCCGAACCACCTTGTTTTGCAATGGGCGAACGAGTTTCGGACGTTGTACCCGCAGGCGAACCTGCTTATCGCGACCAAGAAGGATTTTGAGAAAGAAAACCGCTTGAAATTCGTGTCCCGCATAGCCACGGGCGATTGGGACGCGGTGATCATGGCGCAGTCGTCTTTTGAGAAAATCCCGATTTCGCAAGAAAGGCGGCAGCGGCTTGTTCAGGAGGAAATATCGAATATCCGGCAGCGGTTGGACGAATTGCGCGGTGAGGCTGACAGCCGAATGACAATCAAAATCATGGAAAAGGTTTTGAAAAACAAGGAAGCGGACTTGAAGGAATTGTTGGAGAGTAAAAAGGACGATCTCATCAGATTCGAGGACTTGGGCGTGGATTGCCTTTTCGTGGACGAGGCGCACAAGTATAAAAACAAATTCGTGTTTACCAAAATGACGAACGTATCGGGCATATCGCAGGCCGCGTCCAAGCGGGCGTCGGATTTGGACATGAAAATCGACTATCTTTCTGAATTGCACAAGGGACAAAAAGGCGTCGTGTTCGCCACGGGTACGCCGATAAGTAATTCAATGGTGGAAATGTACACCATGCAGTCATATTTACAGCGACGGGATTTAGCCGAGGCGGGCCTGCTCATATTCGACAATTGGGCGGCGAACTTCGGGGAAACGGTATCCGCGCTCGAACTCGCGCCCAGCGGACAGGGGTATCGCTCCAAGACGCGGTTCGCCAAGTTTTGCAATTTGCCCGAACTGCTGAAAATGTACCGTAAATTTGCGGACGTGCGGACGGCCGATATGCTCAACCTGCCCGTGCCGAAGGCCAACCGCCATGTGGTCACAATCAAGCCCACGGACACAGTTTTGGAGTTGTGCGAGGTTATCGCCGAACGCGCCGAGCGGATCAATAACCGTCAGGTATCGCCGGAGGTGGACAACATGCTGAAAGTGTGCGGCGACGGCCGGAAGCTCGCGCTCGATCCCCGGTGCTTTGACCGCGCCGCGCCCGACGACCCCGAATACAAGATTAACGTCGCCGCCGAGAACATTTACAGGATATGGCGGGATACCGCCGATACGCGCGGGACACAGCTTGTGTTTTGCGATCTGTCCACGCCTAAAATCGCGTTTGAGGATTACAACCCCGAGACCGATTTTGACGCGTACAACCATGTCAAGCGTAACCTTGTGCAAATGGGTATCCCGGCAAACGAGATCGCCTACATTCACGAGGCCGAGAACGATGTTGCCAAGCAAACCCTTTTCGATAACGTGCGTTCGGGCAAGATACGCGTGTTGATCGGCAGCACGGAGAAATGCGGCGCGGGAACCAACGTACAGAACAAACTCGTCGCGCTTCATCATCTCGATACGCCATTCCGCCCGTCGGATTTGGAACAGCGCGAGGGACGGGCGATCCGGCAGGGTAACAAGAACGCCGAGGTGGACATCTATACCTATGTTACCAAGCGCACCTTCGACAGCTATATGTATCAAATCTTGGAGAACAAACAGCGGTTTATCGCGCAAATAAACAACGGGGAATTAACGGTGCGGGAGGCCGCCGACATTGACGAAACGACCTTGACGTATGCGGAAATCAAGGCTATCACGTCGGGCAACCCTTTAATCAAGCGTAAACAGGAAGCGGAAGCTGAACTCGGCAATTTACAGATTTTGGAAAGACAGTACCGCAACAACCGTTATGCCCTGCAAGACAAAATCGCCAAGGAATTTCCCCAAGATGTAGAAAGGATAAGCCGCCGCATAGGGGAGTACGAGCGGGATATTGCTTTGCGCGACGAAAACAAGACTGAAACCTTTGTTATGACGATTGCCGGAAAGCAGTATACCGAGCGCAAGGACGCCGCCGAGCTTTTGCACGGCTTGATCTGTTCGCCTGTCAACGCGAATAAGGCCGTGGCCGTGTACAAGGGCTTCGAGATTATCCCCGAACCGATGACGGCGTTGGACGCGCAACGTACAACAACGTTGCGCGGAAACGGGGATCACCGCGTGACCGTATCCGAGAGCGCGACGGGAACGCTCACAAGGCTTGATAACTTCTTCGACGGATTAGAGGGCGGTTTGCGGGCTTTAAACGAGAAGCGGGAATCATACAGCGCCGAAATCGTAACGGCACAGGCCGAATTGGACAAGCCGTTCGAGCATGCGCAAAGGCTGACCGACCTGACGCTCGAACTCGAAAAAATCAACGCCGAACTCAACCTTGATAAACGGGAAACGGAACTCGTCATTGACGATACGAAATTTCAAAACGAGGTTAAAACGGAAACCGGCGACGAGGACGAAAACGGTGACGGTGACGACGAACGCCGTTGCCCCGTTCCGGCACTCCAAAGGGAAAACGCACAGCACAATTATGAATTGGGATAAGGAAAGGTATATGGGAAAAGTCATACATAACAAACACGAGATATGGGAGTTGCGGAATTTACAGTCCCTGCCGCTTGACGCGAAGGTCGCCAAGGCGAAAAACAGGATTCGGGCGTGGGTGGAGTATTTCGGGCTTGACCGCTGCGTCGTGGCGGTATCGGGCGGCAAAGACAGCTTGGTCGCGTTACACATGGCGCGGCAGGTGTATCCCGACATCAAAGCCGTGTTTTGCGACACGAAGCTTGAACTGCCGGAGGTGCGCGATTTCGCTTTGAGCTTGAGCAACGTGGACGTCGCGCGTCCGAAATTATCGTTTCGGGAGGTCATCGACAAATGCGGCTATCCGGTCGTTTCCAAGGAAACGTCGGAATGGATTTACCGCTTGCGGCATTACAACGTCAGCGAGACCGTGCGGAATAAAATCCTTTACGGCGTTATGCCGGACGGTCGAAAGACGCGCTTTAAGCTTGCGGATAAATGGCGGTTTTTACTCGACGCGCCGTTTAAGATCGGGTCGGGCTGTTGTACGGAACTCAAAAAGCGGGTGGCGGCGGAATATGCCAAACGAACGGGACGGTATGCGCAGATCATTGGCACAATGGCCGCCGAATCCGCTTTGCGGACGCAAATATGGCTTCGGCAGGGCTGTAACGCTTACGACAACAAAAAGAAAACGTCCGCGCCGCTTTCGTTTTTCACGGAGGAAGATATTTGGGAGTATATACGCGAAAACGGGCTTGCATATTCGGCAATTTACGATATGGGCTATGCGAGGTCGGGCTGTTTTGCCTGTTGCTACGGCGTTCAATTCGACGGTACGCCCAACCGTTTCCAACGGCTGCAACGGACGCACCCAAAGTTATGGGACTACTGCATGAAATCCAAAGCGGACGGCGGCCTCGGCTTGAAAGATGTTTTGGAGTACATCGGAATACCCTATGGGAATAACGAGGACACGGAACAGGCGGCGACGCCTGTTCCGCTTTTAGAGGGGGAATTATGCGGATCGGATTGATAGACGTTGACGGGCATAATTATCCCAACCTTGCTTTGATGAAATTGAGCGCGTTTTACAAGGCTAACGGTCATACCGTTGACCTCGTAACTCCCGACAGGGCGAACGAGTATGACGCGGGCTTTGCGAGTAAGGTTTTTTCATTCACGCCCATGCCCGAACTTCCCAAACATATCGAGGTGGGAGGTTCGGGCGCGGATGTTGCAAAAAAACTGCCGGAGGAAATCGAGTATATTTGCCCCGATTACGGATTGTACGGGCTTGATTATTCGCTCGGTTTTTTAACGCGGGGGTGCATACGGGCTTGCCCGTGGTGTATCGTTCCCGAAAAAGAGGGCGGTATAACCGCACACGCCGACATAGCCGAGTTTGCCCGCCACCGCGACGTTGTGCTGATGGATAACAACGTGCTTGCAAGCGAACACGGCCTGCGGCAGATCGAGAAGATAGCGGCTTTGAATTTGCGTGTGGATTTTAATCAGGGCTTGGACACGCGGCTGCTTGACGATGGCGCGGCGCGGCTGCTTGCAAAGGTAACGTGGCTGAAACCGATCCGGCTTGCCTGTGACAGCCGGGCGATGATGCCGCACGTTCAAAGGGCGGTCGAACGGTTGCGTTGGCACAACGCCACGCCGCGCCGGTACTCCGTTTATGTTCTCGTGAAAGAGATTCCCGACGCGATAGAAAGGGTACGTTTTTTAAAGACCTTGAATGTGGAACCGTTCGCGCAACCGTACCGCGATTTTCGGACGGGCGGTAAACCGACGCGGGAGCAATGGGATTTTGCCTATTGGGTAAACAACAAGCCTCTCTACAATTCCGTAGCGTGGGAGGATTACGTCAAGCATAAGGGCTGAAATAGCTCTTTTCAAATCTATGGGGGTAAAGAAATATTGAAAAAAGAATTGCGTGTGATAGAGCTGTTTTCGGGCGTGGGAAGCCAGACGCAGGCGTTAAAGAACATATCCGTGCCGCATAGGGTAGTGGCGGTCAGCGAGATAGACCCGTATGCCGACAGGAGTTACAGGGCTTTACACGATAAGGACGTGAACAATTTGGGGGATATACAAAGGATTGCCGAACTGCCCGAAGCGGATTTATGGACATACAGCTTTCCTTGTCAGGATTTATCCGTTTCATCTCCAACGCAGCTTGGTTTACGGGGCGCGAGGTCGGGGCTTTTGTACGAGGTGGAGCGGTTGCTGCGGATAGCGAAAGGGCAAAACCGATTGCCGAGATTCCTCTTGTTGGAAAACGTAAAGAACCTTGTGGGGAAAAGGCACAAAGCCGACTATGAGAAATGGTTGGCTTTTTTAATGTCCGTCGGCTACCGAAATTTTTGGAAGGTGGTCAACGCGCGGGACTATCTGCCCCAAAACCGTGAGCGCGTTTTTTGCGTCAGTGTTTTGGGTGGCGGGGACTACGAGTTTCCCGCCGCGCCCGTCAGGACGGCGAGGTTAAAGGATTTTTTGGACGCCGAAGTAGACGGACGATACTACTTGAAAATCGACACGGCCGAAAGTATCTTAAAATCCGCGTTTCATCATAACCGAAACAGAGTGCAGACGAAGGATTACTGCCGGGCGTTGGTTACGCGGGATTGGCACGGCCCCGTTTGCGTTCCTACGGGTAAAATGGAAAGCGCGGTGTGGGATATGCTGTTGCGCCTTACCGACGTCGAGCGCGGGGGGATACCGCTGCCCGCGAGGGACGAGCCGATTATCGTCGCCCAACGCGGACGCAATCCCGATAATCCGAGCGGCAGGATGGCGGGATTGCCTACCGAGCAGAGATTTGAGTTTAACCGTAACGGCGTTTGCAACACGCTGACCACTGTGTGCAAGGATAACCTGCTTTGCGAAATAGCTATGCCGGACAAGGAGGTGTATACCTTTGAGGACATATTCAACGGCCTGCGGATACGGAAATTGACCGAACGGGAGTATTGGCGGCTTATGGGCTGGCGGGACGGCGAGATCGACAAGGTAGCGGCGGCGGGCGTGAGTGCGCGGCAGATGTACAGACAAAGCGGAAACGGGATAGTCGTCCCCGTTTTAGAGGCGATTTTCTCAAAATTATTTAAAGGCGGGGGATTATGGAACTAAAAGTATTACATACGGAGGAGCTTGACGGTTGGATCGCGGAGCGGCACTATCTGAAATCCGCGCCGGCCATATCGGTAATCCGTTTAGAGTTTACCGAGGCCGGCAAGCGGATAGGCGCGATGCTGTGGGGGCGGCCGACAAGCCCGAGGGTCGATCAAAAGCACACGCTTGAATTGACGCGAATGTACTTTATCGACGATACGGAACGCTTTGCGGAGAGCAAAGCCCTTGCTATGGCGCGGAAGCATATCCGAAAGCGGTTGCCGCATATTCGCGGGCTGATCGCGTATTGCAGCACGGGCGCGGGACACAAAGGAACGGTGTACGAGGCGGACGGGTGGTTCAAGCTGTCGGAGAGCCGGAGCCAAACGGGTAGCTGGGAAAACCGCCCGAACAGAAAGAACCGCGATTTGTCGGTCAAGCTGAAATTCGGCAGGTCGCCTTGATAAGCGGAGGACGGTGAAATGAAAAAGGAACAAGAGGATTACGGTCTTAAACTACAAGAATCGTATGATCGTTGGGCGCATATTTACGAACATGGCACGTCCGATCCGTCTTGGGAGGACGGAGTCAATCTAAACCTTGTCCGCAACCACATCATATATTATCACGGCAAGCTTGAGGAAAATCCGACATTGATGGGCTATCCCGCCGCCTATTTAAAGGAGCTTCCGCCCCTGGTCGATCAAAGGTATATGGCGCGTCCCGATGAAATCCGCGCGGCGGCGAGAGCGTCGCTCGCAAGGTATCAAGCCGACCCGAACTATCAATATTTGGTACAACATCGGGAGGATTTTACGCGAAAGACACGGAACAAACTCGCTATCGACAACGTAATCGGCTACGCGACCGGATTGGAACGGTATATCAAAGAGGACAGGCTTGTGGATATGCGGCGTCATGAGCATTGCGACCATTGCCTAAAATCCTTTGAGGAGTGTGTCGGCCGTATGCGGAAAGCCCCGCCCGAAGTAGTCCAGCGTTCGCTTTTCTCACTTACTGTCGATCCGTCGGTTGAAACCGGCGATGGCGAGGACGATTTTGACGAGGACGGGAATGAAGAAAATGACGAGCCGGAAACGGAAACCGACGGCGAAATTATACCGCAGAACGATGAAAAGGCCGATTATATAACAGAGGAAGGCGTTGATAGGGCGCATGATGACGGTCAAGCCGCGCAACGCGTTGAGGGCGGCAAGGCGCAACCGGCCGATCGGTCGCCTTACGACAATATTCCTGCCGAATTAAAAAGCCTAAATCAATGGTGCGTATACCGAACCTATCCCGACCGGAAAAGCGGGAAGCTGAAAAAGGTTATCATCAGCCCCTATAATTCCATGTTTGCCCATAGCGATATGCCCGAAACATGGGTGAGTTACGGGCAAGCGAAAGCCTATGCGGAACGGTATAGGCATTACAAGGGATTGGTGTTCGCCTTGGACAAGGGGATCATGTTCATCGACATAGACCACGCGGTGAATAAAGATACGGGGGAAATTATCTCGCCCGAAGCAAAGCGGCTTTTGGAATTGCTGCCGGACACTTATTCGGAGGTTTCCACAAGCGGCACAGGATTGCACATCTTATTGAAAGGCAGCTTGCCCGCCGACGCTTATCGCCGTAACGATAAAAACGGGATTGAAATGTACGATACCCGCCGCTTCGTTTGCATGACGGGCGACACGCTGAACGGCAGCCGTGAAATCAAGGATTATACCGACAGGATCGCGGGTATAGCGTATGAGTTTGCGGGACGGCGGCTGCCGAGAACGGAATACGCCGCTCAATCTGCAACGCAAACCGATCAAGACTTGATGGCACAAATCGTAAAGAGCCGTTCGGCGGTCAAGTTTCAAGCGTTGTACGGGGGCGATACTTTCGGCTATCCTTCATGGAGCCACGCCGAGTCCGCGCTCGTTTTCATGCTTGCGTGGTGGACGCGCGATCCCGCGCAAATCGACAGTATTGTCCGATCGTCGGGCTTGATACGCCCGAAATGGGACGATCGGCGCGGCGCCGGCACCTACGGCAGTCAGCTGATCGACGAGGCATTGTCCATTGTTCAACCGCGGGAGAAACGGCAGAGAAAATCGGAGTATTATTTGTAACACGGTTTTATTTTTGTCTTGTAAAAACATCGAAAAATATTATCTATACGGCACGGGGAAAACGGATCGATACTTATGTCGAGTGCGTTTTTCTCGTGTCGCACAATCAAAGAAAATGCGGAAAATCGCCCCAAAACGGGGGGTAAAAAGGGGGAGTAAAGAAATGCCGAGATACGGTAAGAAATTCAAAGATGAATGGAAGTTTTTTATCCGTCCCGAAACGGGAAACGTGACCTATAATCCTAAATGCGTCGTTTGCGCACACGATTGCAAACAAAGTTTTAGGGTGCAGATCGTCGCTTGTGCGACGTATAAAATACGCGACAAGTAAATAAAGGTGTCGTATAAATTGCAAATCTGACACACGCCGAATATTATGATAAGGGAAAAAATGAAAAAGAATATTGGCGGAAAAATCCGCAAAAAAAGAGCGGCTACGGAGCGGAAATTTATCATAACAGAATCGTATAACGGAACGCACAAGCTATCAGAAATTGTTTCCGATTTGATTTTTGCGGAATATAGCCGCCGCGAAAAAACACTGTGTGATATAAGTGAAAAATAATTTGCTATTGGAGCTGGACAAGGGAACGGCGATATGATATAATCGTCAATAGTGATTATCCTTAAACACGTTGTTCCCAAGGAGGAGTATGGAACAACAAGGAATTTATCGGGCGGCAATTTATTGTCGCTTGTCGCAGGACGATGGGCAAATGGGCGACAGTTCAAGCATACAGACGCAAAAGATGATGCTTGAAAAACATTGCAAGGACAACGGTTACAGAATTTACGACTACTATGTAGATGACGGATATTCGGGAACAAATTTTGATCGGCCCGACTTCCAAAGACTGCTTAACGACATCGAGGACGGCAAGGTCAATCTTGTCATTACCAAGGATTTAAGCAGATTGGGGCGCGATTATATTATGACCGGATATTACATGGAAATCTATTTTGTGGAAAAAAGAGTGCGGTATATCGCTTTGAATGACGGCGTGGACACCTTGAAAGCGGACAATGACATCGCCCCATTCAAGAACATTTTGAACGATATGTACGCGAAAGACATTAGTCGTAAAGTCAGAACGGCGAAAAGACAGCGGGCGTTAAACGGTATGTTCATCTCGTCGCAAGCGCCTTACGGTTACAAGAAACATCCCGAAAATAAAAACAAGCTCATCATTGACGAGAAAGCCGCCGAGGTTGTAAGAGAGATTTACAGATTGGCTCTTGAAGGTAAAGGAATGGTTGTGATAACGAAAACGCTCAGGGCCAAACGGATTCCGACCCCGTGGGAGTATAGGCATTTAAACGGCGATGTGCGGTTTGAACGGTTTGGAAACGGCAAAGACGAGGGCGTTAATTGTAAATGGGTTTTTGCGACGGTGAATGTTATTATGAAAGACAGAGTGTATATCGGCGATATGGAAAATCATAAGTACGAGATCGTGAGTTATAAAACAAAGAAACTCATTCCCGTGCCGAAAGACAAGCATATTATTGTCGAGAATACGCATGAGCCGATCGTAAGCCGCGAAGATTACGCCAAAGTGCAAGAACTGATAAAGGCGAGATATACCCCGTCGCATCATAATCATGCCAACATTTTCCGCAGCGTTCTGTTTTGTGCCGAGTGCGGCAAAAAACTAACTTTGGCCACACAACTCAAAGCGGGCAAAAATGTCCCCTTTTATCGTTGTGCGTACCATTTCCGCAATCCCGACAAATGCAAGAGAAATAATCGTATTTTTTATAGCGATTTGTATGAGCAGGTATCGGGTAAAATCAAGGAGATGTTTGGATTACTGAATGACCGTGAGCAGTTGTTGGAACGACTTAAAGGCAAAACGGCGGAGAAGGGCAAACGGGAAAAGCTGATCGCGGAAAGGTCGAAAGTCGAAAAACGCTTGGCGGCACTGTCAAAGGTTATGAAAAAACTTTACGAGGATTATGTCGCGGAGGTTTTAGACGGAGAAAATTATCAGTCTTTCTTGAATGATTACCAACGTGAGCAACGGGAAATAAACGAACGATTGACTTCGATCAACAAGGAACTCGGCAAAGTCAACGATTACGATAAGGGCTTTGAATGTTTAAAAGTCGTTGCAGACGAATATCTGGCTTGTAAAGAATTGACCGCCGAAATGTTACACAAGCTGATCGAACGGATAGAAATATCCCCTTCGCAAGAGGAAAACGGCGAAATCCGACAGAGAATCAATATCATTTATCGCTTTATATCCACTTCTATCTAATTTATGTACTGAATTCAATGACGACGGGTGAGCGAAGTAGGAACGGAATCCCTTGATATACTTCACCTTGGCGAATTCGCTCCCGTTGTCAAACGTAATCGTCTTAAACAACGGACTGAACTCTTTAAGGCGCTTAAACGCTTCCGTCAC
>BNZQ01000001.1 GCA_026001225.1 Clostridia bacterium | reverse complement strand
GTTTGGTCGAGAACGTCCGTTACGCTCACAAGGTCGCCGTACTGATTGACGGTTGCCTCGATAGCGGAAACGGAAAGGTCTTTCGCCGTAGGCGGAGTTCCCTCCGTAAGCGGGGTCATTGCGGGCGCGAGCGACGCAAATTTGCGGAACTCAATTTTCTTGCCGTTGCCCTTGGGAATGGGCTTTTTCTGCCCGTGCTTTACGAATACGAGGTTCGGTAAAGCGCAGGTTGTCGACGCCGCCGAGCAGAATTTGCGGCGGGTCGTTGGGCCCGTACACATTGAATTTGACCGTCAGCGACAGCGGGTGCCCGTAATAATCCGTCGCGGTATAGACGGCGGTATGCTCGCCCTCGCACATCGGCGTGAAAAACAGGGATTCCGTCTTCACGCCGTCGGGATCGATGATCTCGATATCGGGCTCGGATATATAGTCCTTTTCGCCCGTATAATCCGTCGCCATGATGCCCGGCAGCTTGACCGGCGTGTACATATAGTACGCGCTCTTTAATTTGACCTCCTCGGTGTTATAGACCTCCGGATCGGAACTCGCGCCGACGGCCTCGGTGCGCCCCGTCTTAAAGAAGCCGGTAGACCACGAAACCGAGGCGAGGCCCTCGGCAAACTCGTTCGATTCGACGACGCGGATATCGTTAAACAACATGCGGCGCGCGCCGCCGAAATTGGTGTATACGTAAAATTCGCACATCGCGCCGTAATTGAACGTGCCGCGGAACGTGCGCCCCATTTTGATCGTCAGCTCCGTCCAGCCCTCCCCCAAACGCATATCGTTCACGGGATATTCCATCGCGGGTATGTTGTAGATGCCGTTCTGCGCCGCGAAGCCCAAGCCCATATTGCCGAAGCCCGTGCCGTCGGCGGGCATCCACGCCGCGTCGTTGGCATACGCCCTGTCGATATAAACCCACATTTTGATGCACGCCCAGCGCAGGTCGATCGTTGAAAAGAAGTCGGGCGCGTCGTCGTTGATGAACCGCAACTCCTGGAAAAAGGCCATGTTATCGACCGTGTTGGTCGCGCCGCCCTTATAGTTGAATTCGATGCTCTTACCCCGCCCCGCCGACGGCCGCGCGTCCACCAA
Organism: Clostridia bacterium; assembly: GCA_026001225.1. GTDB lineage: Bacteria > Bacillota > Clostridia > Christensenellales > DUVY01 > BNZQ01. The sequence continues at coordinate 84,084 of BNZQ01000001.1, read as the reverse complement.
ACGGTGCTTGCCCGTGCCCGCGAACGAGCTGGACGCAAAATCGAAGAACGGGATCGACAGCGCCTCGTTGGCGGGCGCGTAGGTTTTCAGGGGGTATACGGCGTTCGCCGCGTTGCCCGCCGCGTCGCGCGCCGCGATTTCCAACGTGTGCGTTTCCCGTTTAACGGGCGAGAAATCCAATACGAATTGATCCGCCTTACCCTCGTACCGCCCGATCGCCGTCCGCGCGGCGTCGTACAGAACCGCCGTCACGTCCGCTTGCGCGGGGCCGCGGTTATCGGTCACCGCGAACCAATCGGATTCTTTCAAAACCGCGTCCGCGATACGGTACGTCCCGCCGGTCATGAAATCCGCCGGACACGCATCCCGTTTGATCACGCGCGGCGGCGCGGTATCGACGGCGTCGGCGGCCACATCCATCGTAAAGCTTTTGGAAAACGGCGCGCCCAACGCGTTGCGCGTTTCATACGTCACCGTGTACGCGCCGCCGCCGTCCAGCAGCGTGACCGTCCTGCCCGTTACGGCATAGCCGTAGGGGCCGGTCACCGTGACGGAAATCCGGCTTTGCGGGATCGTCTCGCCGGTGATATCGGTCGCGGGGCAGTCCGGCAGGGTCACCGTTTCACCCTCCCGCTTACCGACGGGCATTTGCGTCCCGCCGAACGAGCCGCCCGACGCGGCTTTCGTTTCGACGACCCAGCCCGCGCCCGCATCGTCTTTCCAACGCGTCGTTTCGGTGATTTTGACGTTGGAAATCAGCACGGGCTCGTCGGAGGCGCCGTCGATGATGCCCAAATAGTAAAAGCGGAACCAACGCAAATCATGCAAATCGATCCCCGTCCCGTGCCTGTCGGAAATGCGCAGTTGGATATGGTTCCACGCGCCCGCCTGATAAGCCGGCTCCCAAAAAACGTGGGAACCGGGCCAGTAATATTCGTTGGTATCGTGCTGATCGACGTTGCTCGCGACCTCGATTTCGTTGCCGCCTGAAAACTTGCTTTGGGGCTTTGTCGTGAAAATCCAGAAATCCAGCGCGGTGTCGGCGGATTTGTCGGCCCCTACCCCTTTAAAATCCGAGATATCCAAGCCCTCGTTCAGGATAAAGTAGACTTGGGTGCCGTTCCAAATATAGGAAACGTCGCCCGCGTTCGGCCCGTAGGCGACATAGTCCTTGTAGTCCGAGGCGCGAAGCTTGTTAAAATCGGCGACGGCGTTGGGCACAAACTGCACCGAACGCAAGCCGTCCGCCCGCGCCGCGCGGAAAACGCCCGCCGCGCCGAACAGAGGCGACGCCGATACCGCTAATACGGCAAACAAACAGAACGCCGCTATTTTCAAACCGATTCGTTTAACTTTCATTTCCGTTTCACCTTTCATTGTCCAATTGTCACAGCGACAGCATTTGCTTATGAGACGGCGTAAAGAATGTCATTGCGAGCCGAACATATAGTGAGGCGTGGCAATCTCATCCTTAATTAAGCGGTTGAGATTCCACGGGCCGCTTCGCGTCCCTCTGAATGACTTCTTTTTGCGCACTCCCCTCCGTTACGAACCTCCCCGCAACCTATAAAGGTTATGCCTATGCCGATCAATTATCAATTGTAATCCCCCGCCACGACGTTATCCAAATATTCCTTGTATAATTTGAAGAACGTGTAGGGATCGACTGCCTCGAAGTTGTATTCGGGGTAGCGTTTATTCAGCGTATTGACCGCCTCGTAGGCCTGCGTGGGCGTGGCGAGAACGGGGCGCAGCACGTTGAAATGCGGACGGCCCTCGCGCGTGACGTTGATGCTTTGGGACATGATACTAGTTTGGTGCAGCGAATCGCCCTCGGTCAGCACCATGCCGTTGCCGCACTGTACGACGGGATCGCGCCCCGGTATGAACGGGTCCTTGCAGACGAAAACCGTGCCGGTCTGCGCGTTGTAATAGTCCTCTAACGCGTCGGCGCGTCGGCCGCGCGAAGTCACGACGCCGTAAGGGGACAGACGCGAAAGCTGCGCGTACAGGGTGCGCCACGTGTTCTGCGCCGCCGTGGACGCCGCGTCCCAGCCGCCGAAATACATCCCCATGATATCGAGGTCGTACTTTTTATACACGGTCACGGTCTGATCGATATAGGTTTCTAACGTGCCGTTCAAGCCGTCGCGCTCCCACGTCAGGAACACGTCCAAATAGTTGTAGCCGTAGCCGTTGTTGCCGCCCACAAAGATATCGTTTTCGGTCGCGTGCTCGTAGATATAGTCGTAAACGTGCCCGACACGCCCCTCGTTGATCGGCAGGATCGGCCACATCAGTGGTATTTTCCCTAAATTAGGGTCGTTGAACATAGAGTACATTTCGCGGTTGACCCATGCCGCGCCGTCGTAATCGCCCATATAGAACAGCAGGTAATTCTTATTTCCCAATGTCGCGGCGTTGGCCTTGGCCAGCATTTTTTGCCGCGCCGCATCCTGATTGTACTGCGTTTTCGCGGGATAGCGCATATAGACGGAGCCGTTGGCCATTGCCGAGATCGAATGCGCGTCGGCCTGCATCGTCGCGTTGTACTTGGTCAATATGCGCACCATCGCAGGCTCCAAGCCCCCGCCCGCCATCGCGTTATCGGCCGACGCGTCGGAATATTTCAACTGCCAATTTGTAAAGCCGCCGACCTCGACGATCTTGGTTCCGGCGTTCTTGTTGTTTTCTCGCAATATGTATTCCAGCGTGTCGGTGTCGCGTCCGATCGTCTGCTTTTCGTCGTCCACCGGCCGCTCGTCGTCCACGGGCGACAGGTCGAAAAAGAAGGCCTTCTGCGCCACGAAGTAATCGCGATTCATGATATCGGTGTGGAAAAAGCGGTTCTCCCAATACGGCACGCCGCCCGAACCCACGCACAGCTGTCCGTTTTCGTCGTAGTACACGCGCTGCGTCACGCCGTTGTCGCCGATCCAGCCGTCCAAATATGAGCTCATGACGTGCGGATTGACCTTTTTCGTCTTGATATATTTTTCCGCCGCATAGTAATAGGGATCGCTCTTTTTCGAGCCGGTGGAATCAATATCGGTGTCCCAAATCTTCTTGCCGCGCGTGCCGGGAAATTTATCGTGCAAATCCAATTTCACGGGCAGCTTCAGGACCTCGGTCAGGTATTTGTACGCGCTGTTGATTTCGTCGGAGTATTTGACGAGCAGGCGGTTATTGACGCCGCAATCCGTCAAGCCGACGTTGTACGTCGCGGGCGAGAAAACGTCCCACGCCGTCAGCCCCTCGTAAAACGGCCGGAACAGGCGCAACAGCGTTCCCAAGCTTTGTATGCGGATCAAATCCGCGCCCGTCGGCAAAAAATTCTTGCTTTGCAGGTATTCCAGCCAATTCTCGTCCTGCCGCCCCAAAACCGCGTTGGAATCGTCGTCGTCGATAAAGCGGATGAACATACGGGGCTTTTCGCGGTTGGCCAAACCCTGCAACGAAGCGGCCAGCGTCATTAGCTGCTCCTGATAGCTGTAATCCCCGATCGCCTCCAATTTTTCGCGCAGGTCGTAGAAATAAACCTTTCCGTCTTCGAGCGCGAGGTTCTTATCGGCGGCGTCCTCGGACAGGTATTCCGCGAGCAACGTGCCGTCCGCGTTCTTTGCGATCTTCTCGACTGTGATATTCTTCATGCGCACGTCGTTGCGGCCGTTGGAGTACAGGCCGAACGACACGAAGGCGTCCTCGGTCTCGAACTCGATCGCATAATCCGTGTAGATCGATTTTGACTTCGGACCCATGATATTGAGGTTGGCGACCGCCTTGCCTCCCTTGACCGCGTGCAGCTGCAACACGGGATCGGTCTCGTTGCCGATAGAAACGCGCGCTTGCGCGCTGAACCGGTACGCGCCCTTGGCCAGCCGGTAATCGATCGTGCGCGCCACATAACCGGCGTTGGTATTGATGCTCTTATCGAGGGCGAGCGCGGTATAGTTTTCGGTCATATAGGCGTTGGGATGAACCGTATGCGATGTTTCGATAAAATCGCGCGCCTGCACCGTCAGCGTTTTGTTGCGGTCGTTCAAATCCGTCTTGCGCGAACAGCCCGTAAACAAGCCCGTTCCGACAACTGCCGCCAGCGCGCACACCAATATCCGTTTGAATTTCATTCCGTTACCTCTTCATTTTCTTTCTTCAAAGCCGCTAACGTCATAGGCGCGCCGCAGTCGGGCAACAGTTGACGAGCCGCCGAAAGGAGTGTCGCCCCCCCCTACATGACCGAGGCGGCTCTGTCAAGCGTAGCCCGAATCCGGCGATGCCTATGACGTTAGCCGCCGTGCTGCTTGCCGTACATATCGGCCTGCGCCTTATTGACAATCGCCGTCAAGGGCTTGTACGTCCCCGCGGTCTTATCCTCCGGCTTTAACAGCGCGCCCGTGAACACGTCCCACTTCTCCCAAACTTCCGAAGCGTTGTCCTCGAACGCGGGATACGTCTGGACCGTATAGGACAAATCCGTGAAAGGCTTCATGAACACCGAAAGCGTCGGATAGACCTCGCTGTTTTTCAGCTCGTCGCTTTGAATCACGTTGGTCATCGAGGGAATGCGCATATCGACCGTCGCCATTTTCAGTTGCACAAAATCACTGAGCAGGAATTTGACGAATTTTAAGGCCGAGCCCTTTTTCGTGGAAGTCGCCGCGATCGAGTAATAGCCCGAACCGACCAACACGTTCGCCTTTTTATTTTGGCTTTTGAACATCGGCAACTCGGCGGCAATATAGTCGTTTTTGTCCACGCCGGACTTGGAAGCGGCCATGACGATCGCGTCGATGCCCTCGACGGTGTAGGCCGCCTTATTTTTAAACAGGTAGTCGTCCCACATCGCGTTTTCGGTCGCCGCGTCGATCGAGTTCGCGGGCGCGGTTTTGACCAGCTCGCGCATCATAGCAAAGGCCTCCGCGTTCTCGGCCGTATCGAGTTTCACGTCGCCTTTTGCGTCCAAAAAGCCGCCGCCCGCGGTCGCCATATAGGCGAGGGCGCGCCACGACGAACCCTCCGTCGTATTGGACAGCAGGATGCCGCCGCCGCCCGACGCGCTCATTTTGGTTTTCAACTCTTGGCAAATCGTCAGCAGGTCGTCCCAATAAACGGGCGCGAGCGGATTGACGCCGGAATGCGCCGCCTGCCACGTCGGATCGACGGCGTTCTGCGCGGTCAGAATGCCGTTGTCGCGCAGCACCTTTTTATTGACCGTCAGCGAAAAGGAACCCGTGGACACCGCCGCGGAATACAGCTTGCCGTCGTACGAGCCTTGGGCCTTTAATTGCGGGGAAAGCTTATTCAAAAGATCGTCGCCCAAATCGAGCGGCGCGAAATGCCCGTTCTGTTGCATGACGTTGATATATTGCTCGCCTACGGTCACATCGGGCATCGTGCCCGTGGCGATCGCGTTGCGCAACTGCTTCTGCAATTCCAAGCCCCAGCCGACGTTTTTCAACACCACGCTGACGCCCGTGTCGTCCTGAAATTTTTTGACAATGTCTCTCGTCATCAAAGCGCGCTTGTCGCCGGGGTCGGTCTTTAAGCGCGCCGAGTAATTGCCCACGATCGGATCGACCGTCCATACCAAAAGGTCGTCCTCGTCGACGTCCTCGTTGTTGTTTAAAAAGTCGTCCTCGCTTCTGCAAGCCGCCAGCATAAAGCACAGCAACGCGGCCAACGCGAGCAATATCCATTTCTTCATCGTTTTCACTCTTTCATACCTCCGTGCGTCTCGACCGATTTCAATGAATTCCCCCTTTTGTTTTCCTCTTCAAGGAAAACAAAAAACCGCGCCGCGGCGCGGTTATCCGCCGACGGTCGCTCTACCCTATTATTGTACCATACGCCGCTTGAATGTCAATAAACGGCCCGTATAAAGTTGTCTAATTTGTATACTGTTTTTTCACTCGTTTTTAGGAGTTTAAAAAAATTGCTTGACAAAATCCCGTTTTTGCCGTATTGTATTTAGACAAGATAGACCACTCTGCGTATGAAAGAGGATTTACTGTACAAAACGATCAAACGGCAGATCGAGGAGCTCGCGGCCGCCGCGCCGCCCGACGCTTCATTGCCCAGCGAAAACCGGTTCTCGGCCAAGTTCGGCGCGAGCCGCATGACCGTTCGCAAGGCTCTCGGAGAATTGGAGGCCGAGGGCAAGCTGCGCCGTATTCAGGGCAAGGGCACTTATCCCGCCGGTTTCCCGCACGCAAGCTCGTTCGCGGAACGGTGCGCGGCTTTCGTCGCGCCGTCGATCTCCTCGAAATTCAGCGACGACATCGCGCAGGGCATGACCACCTTTTGTCGTGACAATTCCACCCATTTTATCACGCTTTTGACGCGCAACTCCCGCGCGTTGGAAAAGGAACAGTTGGATATGGCCGTAAAATTGGGCTGCTGCGGGATCGTGTTCATGCCGATCGACGATTCCGGCGAGGATTACCTGACGACCTTTGAGAGGGATCATCCGCATATCCCCGTCGTGTTCGCAGACCGCAAGCGCGCGGGCTCGCGGTACGGATACGTGGGCAGCGACCATTACGCTATCGGTTATACCGCCGTCAAATATTTGGCCGAAAAAGGACACAAAAATATCGCCTTTCCCGTGGCCGAGTATAAACCGACCTCGATGCTCGACCGCATCGCGGGCTACAAGGACGCGGTCAGCCGCTTTACGGGCGGCGGCAAATCCTATTACGCCTACCGCACGCTGTTCTCGATCCCCGCGGAAAACTATTATTGTGATTTTTTTCAGAAATATCCCCAGCTCACCGCCGTTATTTCGGCCAGCGGCCATCCCGCGGACGATATCGCCGCCGCGCTCCTGAAATTGAACAAATCCGTTCCTAAGGATTTCTCGATTCTCCTTGTCGACGAGGAGTCGCCTAATCTCGGCCGCGTCTTTCACACCGATATTCCCGTCATCGTCCAAAACGGTTTCAAGATCGGCTATGCCGCTCTCGAAGAGCTTTTCGCCCTCCTTGTCCACAACGCCTCTCCCCGCGACGTTTTTATCCCGTTCAATCTGCAACTGATTTAAAGATGCCTGTGCGAATCCTTTTTTCCCCGTTCGGAACAATAATTTGAATCGTAAGGGCGCAGATACGAGCAAGACAAGGCCCGGGAAATTTTTCACAGGGAGCGTATAAAGACATATGTGACCAAGAAAAATTTCCCGCAACGCAGTATTGCGAAGCATATCCGCCTTACGATTTAAATGATCATGTTCCCTTGGTTTTTGTCGATCACGCGCAGAATATCCTCCTCCGCGCCGGTCTCGGCGTTGATATAGACGATATAATCGAAATCCTTGTAGGATGCCCAAAACTCGTAGGCGAAAACCTCGCGGCCGCCGTCCTTTGGAATAATCGCTTTTCGGATATGGGAAACGTCCAATTTGTTCGACACCTTTTTCAGGGCCTCGCCCTCGGTCAGAGCGGCCGCCGGAATTTTGCGCCCCTCGACGTGGCCGCGGACATAGGCGCGGGCTTCTACGCCCGTGATTTGCCCGTCGTCGAGCGCCACCTTGACCTTGACCAGTTCGGTATAGACCGCCGCGCCGTCGATTTCGGGCGCAAGGTTGATACAAGCGGTTCCGCCGAAAAGATTCACCCATACGCCGCGCATGTTCCGCAAATCCAATTTTTCAAACGCGAATTTCTCGGCCAAGCGTATGGCTTCCTCCGCGTCGATCTTGGACGCGCCGACCGGCCGGTTGGACTGAATCATGACCGGAAACGCGCCTTTTACGGTCATTTGCACATAATAATTGCCCTTGTCCGCCGTAACCTCGAATTCATGCGTGTTCATATCCCCGTTGGCGTTGCCCAAAAACTTCACGTCGGTCACGCCCATGCCGCCCAAAATGTGGCGGATTTTGTCCGCCGCCTGTTCCTGCGGGATTTCGGGCGCGTTTTCGACCGCTTTATAGGTCTTTTTTTCCAAAGCGTCGGAGAACGGGCCGTCGTAAATCATCTTCGGGTAATCCACGGATTGCTTTTGCATGTCGGAAAAGCCGTCCCCGAATTCCCCGCCGCCGATCCTCCCCGCTTGATCGCGGTCGATATGCTCGGAGATTCTCCAGCCGCCCTGCAAGCGTTCCGCCATGCGGGTCAATTCCGCGCCCGCCGCGCCGCACCGCGCCCGCAAATCCTCTATCCTTTGGCGGTCTTCGTCGTTCAAGGTTTGACCGGCGTTCAGTTTTTTACACAGAGAGTGCGTGTAGTCGCCGGTTTGGTTGAGGAATCTGACGGTTTCGGACATTTCCTCGTGCTTGAGAGGCAGCTGCGAGATATTGTCGGCCGCCAAATGCGACTGGCGGCAAATATCGTCCATGACGTTCTTTTCGGTCTCGGCCGAGCCCGCCGCCATCAGCTTGGTCAGCTTCACGTCGATATTCCCGACATTCGCGGTCAAATCGTAAAAGGATTTCTGATACGCGTTTTCCAACGCCCTTTGCGTATCGGCGGCTTTTACGATGAAAGCCGCGGCGACAAGCGCGGCCGCTAAAGCGAGAGCGGCGAACAAGACGGCTGACCGATACGTCATTCTTTTTGTTTTCATGTTTTATTTTCCTTTCTATTTTTTATTTTTGGTTTCTGCGGGAAAAACCTTTGTTATAAAAAAGTTTTTCCCGCGCCCTTTTCAAAAAATTTCAGCTTGAATAAACGGATAAAAGCTTACAGAGCGGCGGACAGCGCCATTCCGAATGATTTACGGGCCATTCTGAACGCAGTGAAGAAGCTATTCCTTTTTATAAGGTTGAGCTTCTTCGCTTATCGATCAGAATAACACACCGTTATACGGCGCGTTGCACGTCAAGCGGTAGCCCGAATCCGGCGCGTCTATGCCGGTCAATCGCTTAAACAGAAGTTGTGGCGGCCGATTTTCAGCGTCACCGTCAGCCCGAAAATCCATTTGCTGGTGGCGGTCGCCGGATTATAATAGTACAGACAGCCGTTGGTCGGATCCCAGCCGTTCAAGGCGTCCTGCGCGGCCTTTTTGGCCGAATCGCCGGGCGTCAGATTGATCTGCCCGTCCGCGACGGCCGTGAACGCGTAGGGCTGATAGATCACGCCACTGATCGTATTGGGAAATTTAGAGGATTTGACGCGGTTTAAGATCACCGCGCCGACCGCGACCTGCCCCGTGTAAGGCTCCCCCCGCGCTTCGGCGTGAATCGCCTTTGCAAGAAGGTTCAAATCCGCGTTTGACAGGTTTCCCGCGCCCGCGCTTGCGGACGCCGCATTCAGCTTGACGCCGAGGGCGGCGATCGTTTTCGCGCCCACCACGCCGTCCGCGGTCAAGCCCTTCGTTTTTTGGAAATTCTTGACGGCAGCCGTCGTGCCGGAACCGAAAATCCCGTCTACGGCCGTCTTGTAATAGCCCAAATCCTTGAGCTTCTTCTGAACAATCTTGACGTTTTCCTTGGTGTTATAGGTTCCCGCCATACCGGCGTCGGCCGTCCTTGCCGACAGACTCATGCCGCCCAAAACCGCGGCGGCGATCAGAATGAACACCGTTACATACAAAAACTTTTTTCGCATCATACGGTTACTATGCCCCGAACGGGCAAAAAAATGCGGAGGGGAAGTTTAAAAGGTCGGGATTCCGCCGAGCGTAGCGGAGCGCGTATAGCCACCCCGCCGCCTAACGGCGGCACCCCTCCGAGGGAGGGGAATTTTTCAAAGGTTGGGATTCCGCGGACGCTTTGCGTCCTCTGAATGACACAAGACGGCGGGCCGGCGCACGCTGCCCTGACCCTACGGCGTCCCTCTGAATGACATACATAGACGGCGGGGCGTTCTGAAAGTAATAACCGCTGAATGACACAAGACGGCGCGGAAAGTATGAAATAATAACCGATTGAAGTCCGACCGATTTTTTGCGCAGTCAAAAAATCGCGTTTGGTCGGAAAAGCGCGGAGCGAGCGATCAAGCGAGGAATCCGCAAGGATTCCGAGTATGAGCGTGGCGGAGCGCTATGAAAAATGACCCCGCTGTTCGCGGAGCCATCTTCTATATGATAAGGGGGAAAATGATGAGCAATAATAAGTATAACCATGTAAACAACGTTTAATCATCGTTTACGCATTTATTATACCATACCCCAAACGCCTTGTCAAGCGTTTGAACGCCCTTCTGTGTAAAATTTTAGCAAACACTTTCGGGCCTTTTGTAAAGTTTCCGCGCATTTCAACGCTTTGTAAACTTTCCGCGCATTTCAACGCTTTGTAAACTTTCCGCACGCTTCAACGCTTTGTAAACTTTCCGCACGCTTCAACGCTTGGTAAACTTTCCGTACGCTTCAACGTTTTACAAGGCTTCCGCGCGTTTTAACGTTAAGTTAAAATGGACATTGCATAGAGTTGCGATGCAAAGTAGAGCGGGTAGTCGGCGGACAGCATCTTTTCGGTGACCGTCACGTTGAGCAATGAGGATTTACCGTTCGGACGCGCCACGACGTATTGCGTCACAATCACCTCTTTCTTGCCGCTTAAAATTTGATTGTAGTTGTATTCCTCAACGTTGCCGAAATCAAGCCCGACAATCTCTTTTTCTATGACCTTTCCGTTGCTGTCGTACAGCGCGTAATAAGCGTCGCCGTCGGATTTTTGGGCGTAAAAACTGCCGTCCGGGAGCAAATTGATCGCCGCGAACTCAAGCTTTGCGAGCGTCTTATACTTGCCCTTGCCCCTGCCGTCCGGTTTGATCACGCCGTAAGCGGCGCCGTTCGGGGAACCGGACGTAACAACCGCAAAGACGCCGTTTTCCACAGCTACGTATTCGAAAACGCCGGACAGCAATAATTTGCCCGCGCCGTCGTAAACGTCGTATTTTCCGTCAAACGTATACGATATGATATAAACATGTCCCGTAGAGTCCCGATTGACTTCCGCATATCTCAGACCGCCGATCACCTTTTCGACCGTCGCCGCGCCGTCCTTGACGCTCACCTTATAGACAATCGACGCGCCGACGCCGTTGGTAGCGACAAAATAAGGAACGGAGCTATTTGAAACGCCGGCGAAATAATTCTCATCGAGCACAAGAACCGTCGACTTGGTAAACGGCGCGGCCGAACCCGCCACGGCAAGGCCTTTGGTAACCGCCGCCGCGTTGGCGTCGTCGGTCTTATAGGTCAGGCTCGCACCGAAAACATAGATGGCAACATCCACCATACCGCTTCCCAGCAGCGCCGCGCGGACGGCCGCGGGATCGGTGTATTTATTCTGCCGCGGAAGAGACCCAATTCCCCCGCTTTCGCCGGAGAAACTGACGGAAGGCGCATTGACGAACTTCGTCACGTCGCGGTTGGCGATATCGTTCCCCGCCGCAAGCGCGATCAGATTGCCGTCCGTCAGGCTGCCGTCCCAATACCGCAGATTGTGAGTAGGCGTCGCATAATTATAGGTCTTGCCGTCCTTGACAATTTGGAAACCGGACAAGTACCCCTCCCAAGAACCATACGATGTGACGCCGGCGCCCGTGATCGCCACCGACGTGTTTTTGGCGGGAATCCACAATTTGCCGGAATTGTCGGAAGAATCCTGGATTTCCAACACACCGCCGACAACCTGCCCCGCGCTCTGCGTCGCGGTCAGCGTTGCGGACGCCTCGGCGCCGCAGGCTTTCGCCTTTACCGTCGTTCCGTCCTGAACAAATAGATCGTATTTGTCGGAGACATACTCCCCGTCATAGTGATCCTCGAAATGGATCACGGTCGCGTTTTCGGACAAGCCGCCCAACAGAACCGTACCGTCCAAACGGACGACGGATTTCGTTGTTCCGCTTTTGACCAGCGCCGCGCCGGAGTTTAAACGATTGAAATCGTCATAGGTCGCGGTATAGGTTCCGGTTTCCTGCTTGACGGTGTATTTGTTGTCCTTGTAGGTGACAAAGTAATCGTTCTCCAAATACCGGTATTCATCATCAAAACCGGTATAATCGACGGGCGTGAAGCCGTCGGTCAAGAAATACGTCTTGGTCGAGCCGCCCACATCCTTTTGATACCCCAACGTTTTTTCGCCGTACACGTTGATCGAATTGGAAACGGCGTCGTCGATCCTCGTGCCCGTCGAAGCGTACAACACATAATTGTTGTTGTCCGTCGGATTTTCAACGGCAAATGCCGCGACCGCCTTTTGGGAATTTTCGAATTTTGCAACGCCGATCCCGCTTTTCGATTTGGCGTTGATGACGGTTCCGTCGGCTTTCAGCGCGTAGTAATAGGGTACGGTCTGCTCAACATTGGACACGGTTTCCTTTACGGTGTTATCCGCTATAAAGATATCGCCCCTCGCGTCCAAGGACGCATAACGGCCCGCCGTCAGTTTGCCGTCTTTGCCCAGCACGGCGTATGACGCGTTGGTATCCGTCGTATCGAGCTCGGCGACGAAACCCGAAACCTCGACTCTAAAAATACGGTCGTCCCCGATATAGGGATCGCCGTAGGCATCGATATCAACAAGCTTTTCGGAGGAGCCGGTATCTAAAACCTTGCCGTCCTTATCCATCAGGAAGTAGCCGCTCGACGCGGTTTTTTCCGCCTTGTAGTAGCCGGTGGCAAATCCGGTAATTTCAAGGCGTTCGATGCTGAACACCTTGTCGCCCTTGGCTTTGCCGTTCACGTACAAGCGGGCAAAGCCGCCGTCGTTGGCGATCACGGTGTCGCCGTAGGCGGCCACAACCGCGTCGTACTTGCCGGTCAGCTTCACGCCGCCCGCCGAACAGCCGACAAACAGCAGCAACGCAAGCGCGCAGACCGCGGCCGAAAATAAGAGTTTAAATTTTTTCATAATTTAGGATTTGCTCCTTTTTTTTATAAGGTTGAGATTCCGCGGACGCTTCGCGTCCTCCGAATGACACAACACAACGGCCACCCCGCCGCCTTTCGGCGGAGTGGAAGTTTATTCAATCCGTTAGGCGATATACTGCGTATAAGCCGCCAAATTCAAGATCGAGTAGCCGTCCGCCAAATCCTTTTCGGCGATTTTGATATTCAACAGCGAAACCTTGCCGTCGGGACGCGCATAGGCGTACTGCGTCAAAACCTCGGCCTTGCCCGATTTAGCGGCCTTAATCTGATTGTAGTTGTATTCGGCGGGATTGTAGGTCGCAACTCTGACAACCTCTTTTTCCACGACCTTGCCGCTTTGGTTGAACAAGCTGTAATAGGCGTCGCCCGTCGATTTTACCGCATAGAACGCACCGTTCGCAAGCAACGTGACGGAAGCATAGTCGCACTTCAAAATCAGCTTGCCGTTCTTGCCGTTCAGTTTCAGCACGCCGTTGGCGGTGGGACTGCCCGACAGCGACACAACGGCGTTTCCGTTCTGCACGGAGGAAACCGTATAGATACCGTTCAAGACCTTTTTCGCCGTGCCGTCCTTGGTGATTTCGTACAGCTCGTGCTTGCTGCCCGCGACCGTGGCGCGCACATAGTAATGTCCGAACGAATCGTTCATCAAGGTCGCGCTCTTAATGCCGTCGATCACCTTCGCAAAGGAAACCGCGCCGCTTGAGACCAAGATTTTATAGACGACGGATTCGTTGCTGCCGTTGCTCTTCCGCGCGGCGACATAGGAAACAGTGGAGCTCGTCACGCTTATATTGGCCGCGGTTTCAAAGCCCGCGCCGAAGGCCAAATAGACCAATCCGTCATAGACTGTGGGGCGTACCGCAAAATAAGCGCGCGTTACGGATAAAGCGTCCTTCGGCGTATAGGACAGCGATCCCGTCGAATAGGCGGCGGCCGCACGGTCCGCGTTCGCTTTTTTCACATCCGCCGCGTTCGCATAGGAATCCATTTTGGCCAGCGGCAAGGTCAACCCATTCGACCCCACCGACATATTGACCGTCGGGGCGGTTTGGAATTTGTCCGTTTGCAACGCCGCGCCGGACAAGCCCGCGACCTCGGTCAGCATGTTGCCCGTGGCGATATTGCCGTCCCAATAACGGATATCCTGATTATAGGCGACATAATAGGCCGGCGTTCCGCCGTTGTCCAAGGTCAAACGGGTCACATTGGATGCTCCGGTCGAATCGATCCCGTTATTGGACGCCGCCGGATCGAGCGCGGCAAATTTGTCGGTGGCGGGAATCCACAGCTTTTTCGGATTCGGCGCAGCCGAGCTGTCGGTGATCAAAACCGTTCCGAACAAGGCTTGATAGGAGGCGTACACCGTCGGCGTTTCTGTCGCCGTGAGCGTGTAGGATTTTTGCGTGCCGTTGACGTTCGCTTTCAGAACCCCATTGGCGGAATCGTACGCGATCAGGACGAATTTACCCGCCTCCAAATCTTGGTCGCTCGGGTCATTATAAGTAACATTCGAGCCGTTGTACTGCCACGTCGCGGGCAGACCGTCAATCAAGAGCGTGCCGTCGGGACGAACCAGCTGCTTTTTGGCTTCGCCGCCCGTGCCGACCGTCACCGCGTAAACGGCGGTTCCCGCAGAAGCCGGAACGGCGTCGTACGCGGGAGAGGTTTTCGATCCGTCGAGGCTCTTAAACGCGTATTTGTACGCGCCCGTCGTACCCGTCTGCGTCACGTAATATGCTTTCTCCAAATATGTGCCCGACGTGTAACTATAAAGGTCGCCCAATTCGGCTTTGGTAAGATCGTCCTTTAAAACGAAGTGTTGCAGCCCCGCCGACGGCGCGGTGTATTTCATATACCCGAACGAATTGCCTATCGGACCCGCACCAATCGTCTTGTCGATCTCGCCCGACGCGGAATACAGCGTTTGCGTGTTGCCGTTGGCCGCCGCCTGATCCGCCGTCGGAATGACAATCAGCGCGACCGCTTTATGCGAGCTGCTGAATTTCGAAACGCTGATAGAACTTTCCGATTTCGCGCCGATCACGGTTCCGTCGGCTTTCAGCGCGTAATAATATGTGGTATCCGTCAGTTCCTTCTTTTCGGTCTTGTCTGCGGTAAAGATGTCGCCCGTCGCGGATATGGACGCGTAACGGCCCGCCGTCAGCTTGCCCTCGTTCGTCATCACGGCATATCGCGCGTTGGAATCCTGCGTATCGAGTTGGGCGACAAGGCCCGTCAAGGTGACCTCATAAAAGCCGTCGGCGTTCTTATACGTTCCGCCGTTGGCCGTCAAGGACGTCACCTTATCGTCCGAGCCGGTGTCCAAAACCTTGCCGTCCTTATCCATCAAGGCGTAGCCGCTGTCGGCGGTCTTTTCCACCTGATAGAAGCCCGTGAACATGGTGGGGCCGGGACTGCCGACATTGACGCGGGCGATGCTGAACAGCTTATCGCCCTTGGCTTTGCCGTTCACGTACAAGCGGGCCAAGCCGCCCTCGTTGACGATCACCGAATCGCCGTAAGCGGCGGCAATCGCGTCGTACTTTTTGCCGTCGAGCTTGATACCCGCGCAAGCCGTAAACATCAGCATAGCGAGCGCGCAAACCGCGACGGACAGCAGGATTTTTGTCTTTTTCATGAATAAACTCCTTTCAACTATGTTCTGTCTCCCGTTCGGAACCGCGTTCCGAACGCAAAATGGGATACCCCATTTTAGCTGACATTTATAGTATCTGCGTACGATTATACACCTATTCAAAAAAAATAGCAAGCGTTTGAACACAATTTGTCAAAAACCGACACACAAAAGACGGCGGGGCGTTCTGCAAGCAATAGCCGCTGAATGACACAAAGACGGCCACCCCGCCCCTTTTAGGGGCACCCCTCGAAGAGGGGAATTTTTTAACGGTTGGGTGTTTTGCAGATTATGCGGTTGTGATTCTTCACTTCGTTCAGAATGACACACTGTTACGGCGCGTTGTACGTCAAAGGATAATTCCGATAAAAATTCCCCTCTTCGAGGGGTGGCCGCGCAGCGGACGGGGTGGCCGCCCGATTTCTTATTCGGACGGGATTCCACGGCGGGCCGGCGCACGCTGCCCTAACCCTACGGCATTTCTCTGAATGACACAAAGACGGCGGGCCGGCGCACGCTGCCGGCCCCTACGGCGTCCCTCTGAATGACAACATTGCGCGGGACGTTTTGAAAATAATAACCGATTAGAGATGATAAAATAAAACCGATTCAAGTCCGACCGAATTTTTGCGCAGTCAAAAATTCGCGTTTGGTCGGAACAAGCGCGGAGCGAGCGATCAAGCGAGGAATCCGCAAGGATTCCGAGTATGAGCGTGGCGGAGCGCCGGAGCGCTAAAGGGCCAATATAGCGGCGGTATTATAGATATCCATATCGATTTCGCGCGTCGCCTTTAACCCCTCGGCGATATCCACGTCGAAAATTTTGTTGGCTTTGATGCCGATGATGCGGTTGCCGATCCCTTTGTCCAACAGCTTCACCGCGTGCGCGCCCCACATGCTGCCCAAACGGCGGTCGGCGTTGGTCGGCGCGCCTCCGCGCTGAATGTGCCCTAAAACCGTCGGCCGGATCGTGTAGCCCGTCCGCGCCGCGATCTCCCGCGCGTAATCCTCCGCCCGGCCCGCGCCCTCGGCCAGCACCACGATGCCGCTGACCTTGCCGGATTCGCGGCCGTTCCGCAAACGCCCGCAGATCGTTTCGATATCGGGCTTGCATTCGGGGGCGATGATTACCTCCGCCCCGCCGCCCAAGCCGGCGTACAGCGCGATATCGCCGCAATGCCGCCCCATGACCTCCACGATACTGATCCGGTCGTGGCTGGTCATCGTGTCGCGCAATTTATTGATCGCGTCCAATACCGTGTTGACCGCCGTGTCAAAGCCCAGCGTATAATCCGTATAGGCCAAATCGTTGTCGATCGTGCCCGGAATGCCGATCGTGGGAATGCCGCGCTCGGACAAGCACCGCGCGCCCGCAAAGCTGCCGTCGCCGCCGATCACGATCAAGCCCTGAATACCCGCTTCCCGCACGTTGCGCACGCCCGTTTCCTGCCCCGCCGCCGTCTTGAAATCCTCGCAGCGCGCCGTCTTTAAGACCGTGCCGCCGCGGTGGACGATATCCGAAACGCTCCGCATACCCATCGGGCGGAAGGCCTTGTTCAACAGGCCGTGATAGCCGCGCTCGATGCCGACGACCTCCATGCCGAGATAGCAGCCGTACCGGACAATCGCCCGGATCGCCGCGTTCATGCCCGGCGCGTCGCCGCCGCTGGTCAGCACGCCGATTTTGTTGAGTTTCTTGACAGCCATTTTGTTCGTGTTCCTTTTTTTATTTTTATTTGTATCCGTTGTTTTATTTATTTTTGCTTTTATAGATAATACCGCTTATGATAACGATACTATTCCATTTTATACTTGTTATTATAACAGATTTTTTTGTGTATGGCAAGGAAATAAGGTCGATATTGAAAACTCAAACCGATTAAGAATCCGATGAATGACATGCAAAGACGGCGGGCCGACGCACGCTGCCCCGACCCTACGGCGAAGCGGAGCGCGTCAGGAGCGAAGCGCGCGGTTGTCCCTGTTTTGTCGGAATTTGTCATATCGGCGTTTACGAGAGAGTACTTATAGAATACGTCCGAAAAGTAAAAGCGCGGACAAAGGGGAAAAGGGACATGAAAACGTATATCGCGGAACGCGCCGCGGAACTCGCGCAATTCATCATCGATAACCGCGTCACCGTCCGATCGGCCGCCAAAACCTTTTGCGTCAGCAAATCCACCGTACATACGGAAGTGGGTTATTGAACACAATCCGCGCCGCCGAGTTTTATTACTGAGGAAGTAAATAGTCGCTTATTTGGGCTTAAAGATTTTTTAGGTAAAAACCGCGAAAATGGTTCTTATTAATAGCATCGCTATTAATAACGGTTCTTTTCGTGCGTTTTTAACAAAAAAGATTAAGCACAAATCAGTGAATATTTCTTGCCGAAGTAATACCTCAACCGCCCCGCTTGCCCGACCGATATTACCTTCAAACAACTGTGTCCGTTAAATACTTACCGTTTACGGCTTGACCAATTGCCGACCGCGTTCATATCGACCATGCTATCAAGCCTAACTGCTCGCGAGCAACCATTTTAGAACATTTGTCCTTATGATGCCGTCATAATCGGCATCGGGGTCATCGTCGAGCGTTAGGATGAGTTTAGGATAATTGTCCGATATTTTCTGAAGGGAGGTTAATTCACGCTTCAAGGTTTCGGGGGCTCGAACGGACGCGGCAACCTGAATATAGAGGCTTCCGCTTTCACTGACGGCAACAAAATCCAGCTCATTCGCACCAACCTCTCCGACATATACCTCGTAGCCGCGGCGAAGAAGCTCAAGATAAACGACATTTTCAAGAATGTGTCCGACATCGAGGTTTTTGCCGCCGAGCAGCATAAAGCGCAAGCCCATATCGGCAATGTAATATTTCTCTTGCAGCTTTAGAATTGCCTTACCCTTGACGTTATAACGCTTTGCCTCATAGACCATAAGGCTTTTCACAAGCGCGTTCAGGTATTTCTCTACGGTTTTATTGTTGATTTGCCGTCCGTTTGAGGTCATCGCGTTCGCTATGTTGGCGGGAGAAAGGCGACTGCCGACATTTGCGAAAATAAACCGGATAACGCTTTCAAGCATTGTCAGGTCGCCGATAGCGTAACGCGTAGCGATGTCTTTAACCAATATGGTGTTGTAAAGCCCTCTGAGGTATTCGACGGCATCCTTTTCCGTATGGGCATGAACGGTTGAATAAGGAAACGAACCGCGAGTGATGTAGTCGTTGTACTTTTCTTGGATAGGTTTATCGAGTGTGGCGGAGCAGTACTCCTTAAATGAGAACGGTAGCATTTGAAGCTCGATATATCGCCCTGATAAAAGCGTCGCCAGTTCACCCGACATAAAATAGGCGTTTGACCCGGTAATATACAGGTCAACATTTTTCTTTATGAAAAGGCTGTCAACGGCTTTCTCAAAGTCCTTAACATGCTGTATTTCATCGAGGAATATATAGGTTGTCTTGCCCGTGACCAACCGCTCCTTTACATAAGCGTATAAGAGCTTGTAGTCGCAAAGATATTCATAATCTAATTCCTCGAAGTTTACGGAAACAATTTGTTCCCCCGTAACGCCGGTTGATAATAGATGCTCCTTAAACATTTCAAGCAATGAGGATTTACCGCAGCGGCGAATGCCGGATACAACCTTGATAATGGGCTTATTCGCCGAGCGCATAAGGAAATCTAAATATTCATCGCGTAGTATGTATGCGGACACAATACAACACCTCCAAAGTATTGATATACCACATTATATATCATACAAAGCGAAAAGTCAACAAAAGTTGGGAACGAAATCCCAACTTAATTGATTTATATTTGAAGTTGGGAATCAAAATCGTGAAATCGACATAATGTGACAAGCAACGATCGATCAATTCGAATATAAGGAGTTTTGACGCTTTTCGACCGTTTCGGCATTTTTCGGGTCAAGTTTAAGAGCACTATCTAACTCTTTTGTTTCTGTGTAAAAGAAGAACCCGTATGAATACTATATTATTCAACAACTATATATGAATAAGTAAACAGTGAACAAAAGAACTGAACAACTAAACAACTAAACACAAATCGAAAAGCGCATTTTATGATTTGGCGCAATTTGACTTTATGAATTGTCTAAACTTTTCCGCCGCTCTGTCGCCCCGCCCCTTCAGTCGGGTAAAAATTTTTTGAGGTGTATTTTGATCGTACCGTTTTTATTGACCGATATTTTATCGATGACCTGTTTTAAGATTTCGTTTGTCATTTTACCCTCGCGGATGATTTGCACGATATTATCATAGACAGTGTTTTTGTGCATCTGCAATGCGACAAATAAAGGGACAACTATGGCGCGCCCGATAAGATTTGAATCCGTTAATCTTTCAAGCACCCTATCGGCACGACGTATACGCCGTCGGGACGGCGGTAGGCATACGGCGATGCAGTCATAACCATTAAGAAAGACGGTTGTTTCATTTTTTCGGTATCTACTCTGCCTTTAAGCTCTAACAAGTGCTTTGCGCCTTGCTCTATCGCATCGTCACTGCCGAGTTTTACTTCAATAGCCGCCCATTTGCCGTTATCTAAATGGATAATAGCATCGGCTTCAAGTCCCGTCTTATCGCGATAATTAAACACATTACCGTTCAAGCGTTCGGCGTAGACGCGCAGGTCGCGTATGCACATGGATTCAAACAACAGCCCGAAAGTATTGAGGTCTGAGATTAAATCGTCCGGTTTAGCGCCAAGCACGGCGGCGGCGATCGCCGGGTCAACAAATTGTCTCGTATCCGCAGTGCGTAATGCCGTAGACGAGCGGAGTTTCGGAGACCAAGCCTCTATATCCTCGATAACAAACAATTTCTTAAATGCATTTATATACGAATCCAAAGTTCTCGTATCCAACGCCGAATCATTGACCTCTAAATCCTGTTGCAAAGTCGTTAACTTTGCCGGCGCGGAAATATTGCGTGCGTATGATCTTAGGATTGCTCTTGCGCGCGTCGGATTGCGCTTAATATCGTCAAGTTCCACTATGTCGGTTTCTATCAGAGAGGAAACATATTTAGCGGATAATAACAACGCTTTATCCTTATCCCGCTCGATAACCGTTTCGGGCCAACCGCCGCGACATAATAAATACGCCGTTTCTCTAATGGTTTGTTTTTGCCTACCGCCGGCGCGGGTCGCCCCGTCAAACAAATCCGAAAGACTGACCTCGCCCGTGCTGTCTTTCGATTCCCACAGCGACATCGGGCGCATAACGACTTTTAAGATTCGCCCAGTTCCGCTGTGCCTTTTGTTATCCTTTCCGCCGTTCTCTACCGGACGGGCGGAGCCGGTAAGAATGTATTGACCGCGCTGACCGCTTTTTGAATCAATCTCGGCGCGGATATAATCCCAAAGGTCGGGTATTTTCTGCCACTCGTCAAACAGGAGCGGCTTTTCGCCCCGGAGCAATTCATCGTCTCCGAAATCGGCATACAACTTATATTGACGGTATGTGCTTGGCTTTGCGAGTTCCACAACCGTTTTGGCAAAGCGTTTTGCCGTGGTACTTTTACCGCACCATTTCGGACCCTCGATAACTACGCAGCCTGCGGTACTCAATGCCGTTTCAATCGCGGGGTCAATAAGTCTGTCTAAGTATAAGCTTTCAACGTTTTGATTCACCGAAATACTCCTCCTTCACTCTATATATTATACTCTAAAAAACATATTTGTCAAGACAAATGTATGCTTTGGCTCAAACCTGATGTTCCATTTGGCTTATTTACAATGCGTATCTTGTCGAATTTTCATTGTTCTTAAACGTATAATATTAACCTGCTTGTGCATGATGGCAAAGGACGGCAAAACCTTGTAAAAATTAAAAACCCTCCTATAACGCAAAAAGTCGGTTGTCCAGACCGACTTCTTGGGTTTTTCGCTCTCTTTTTGCGCATTTGCAATGCGACAGAAAGACGCACCGATACAGGATGGCGTGTGTTTTTGCAGATTTTATTGAAATCGACTGATTTTCGCTTGACAAGTATGTCCATTCGGACATATAATATATAGTAGGCTCGATCATGAGCAAAATTTTATTGGAAGGAGTTAATTCAGTATGTCTTGGCAAATTATGGTTCCGGAAAATGCGATACTTATAAGTCAAAGAGAAAAATTGGGGCTTACGCAAGAGGAAACGGCAAAGAAGGCGGGTGTTACGCTTGAACAGTATCGCCGTTACGAGAAAAAAGGCGTCAACATCTCCTCCTCGTCGGTTCGGATTGGGTTATTGAACACAATCCACGCCGCCGAGTTCTGTCTATGGGCTCATTCACTAATTAGAATAAACCAACTTTAAAAATCAATTATCCATTGAGGAATTTCGCCGGAAATTCCTTGACTCATTGTTTGGTCAACATCCGTTAATCAGTCTTTTAAGCACCCAATCGGCACGACATACACGCCGTCCTCACGCCTATATGAAAAGCCCGTTGCCGTAATGACGAGTAAAAATTCAGGTGCATTCTTGTCTACACGCTCTTTTAGCCGCAACAAGTGCTTTGCTCCTTGTTCTATCGCCTCTTGCCCGCCAAGCTTTACCTCTATAGCCGCCCATTTGCCGTTATGCAAGTGTATAACAGCATCCGCCTCGAGCCCTAACGAGTCGCGGTAATTAAAGACGTCACCGTCAACTCTCTCGGCATAAATCCGCAAATCGCGTATGACTAACGATTCAAACAGTAATCCGAATGTGTTTAGGTCATTGACTAAATCCTGCGGAGATGCATTGAGTGCCGCCGCCGCAATAGACGGGTCAACAAATTGTCTTGTGTCGGCGCGACGCAAGGTCGCTTTTGAACGGAGTGCCGGTGACCATGCCTCAACGTCCTCGATAACATACAGCTTCCGATAAGCGTTTACATATTTCTCAAGTGTTCGCGGGTCGGAAACAAACTCCTTTAGCTCTATATCCTTGACTATATTCGTAAGCGGAGCGGACGAGGAAATAATCCGCGCATACGCCCGCAGTATGGCTTTTGCCCTCGCTTCGTTACGCTTTATACCGTCTATCTCCACAATATCGGTTTGCACAAGCCTGTCTACATAGTTTGCCGCAAGTTTGAGTGCGACAGCTTTATCCGATTCTGTCACGGCTTCCGGCCACCCGCCGCGACAAAGAATAAACGCAATATCCGCAAGGCTTTGCTTTGCGGTACCGGAAGCCCTTGCGTTTGGATTTCCAAAAAGTTCCTTTATGGATACCGCACCGTTCGAATCCTCCGATTCCCACAGCGACATAGGGCGCATCACAAGGCTTTTCATTCTGCCGATTCCGCTGTGCCTGAGCGGATTGTCTTTCGGCTTTGCCGAACCCGTAATGATAAAATGTCCGCGTCCTCCGCGCCTGTCTACCTCGGCGCGGATATAGTCCCACAAATCCGGAATCATCTGCCACTCGTCAAACATAAGCGGCGTTTCGCCCTCTAACAACGCGGGGTCGCCGGTGTCGGAGTATATTTTATATTTTTTATAAACTGCGGGCCATTGCAACTCCACGATAGTTTTTGCAAGCCTTTTTGCCGAGGTCGATTTACCAGACCATTTCGGACCTTCTATCACCACGCAACCTGCCTCTTTCAGCGACTCCTCTATTGTTCGATCAAGCAACCTGTCTAAATACTTTTTCATATCAGCCCTCCGATACTTACTATTATATTCAGATAAACCGATTTGTCAAGTAAAATGTTGTAATTGTAGAAATATAAATGCATGAGTTGTATGGTTTTACATGCGTTTGTTGTCGAAATTGCAGGAAATCATTGGCGGCAAATATCAAAATACGGGGAATGCAGCCAGCGCAATGCATCAAATATATGCGGCGGAAATAAGCCCTCTCGCTTGTGTCAGTGAGTCATTATCCAAACCGACGCCTGTAATTGGATACAAGTCTAATATATACCATGCCCTATCGAATCAATATCAAAATTTTTGAGCTGTATTTTGACCGTACCGTTCTTATTCACCGTTATTTTTTCTATCACCTGTTTTAAGGCTTCGTTGGTCATATTCCCGTCGCGGATAATTTGCGAAATGTTGTCGTAGACATGGTTTAAGTACCGCTCCTCCGTGCTTTGCGCGTATTCGCTCTGCGCCCGCCCGTCCTTTATTTCCCCTATCCGTTCAGACAATTTTTCTATTTGCGTTTTCAAGCCCGCCGTTCTTTGCTTTAACTCCTCCATCGTGATGACGTCGTTCGTAAACATATCGATCGCCTTTTGCTTGGCGGCGTTCAGTCGCGCAAGCTCCTTTTCAAGTTCCGCAAGGTCGGGTTCCCCGTCGCAGTCGGCACTTTGGGCGGCGGCCGTCTCCGCCAGTCCCGCCCTCACGAACGCGGGCTTATCCTTTACTATACTGCGAAAGTATTCGGCGATTTGACCGAGCAGCTCTTTCTCGTCTATCATGACACGGCTGTCGCAAAGCTTTAAGTGTCTGCCGCAGCATGTCCATTTCCGATAGGATGTAAATTTGAACTCTCTGTACAGCCGCCTATATGAATAGCCGCAATGCTCGCATCGAATCAGCGTACTGAACAGGTAACTGTTGCTGTGCCGTTCCTTATTATTCTTAAAAAGGTCTTGCCGATCAAGCCGGAGCTTCTGCGCCCGTTCGTAGTCGTCCTTAGATATTATGACAAGCTCCGGCCTTTCGTATTGCAGCCATTGCGTCCTGTCGAACTCGCGCCGTTTACCCGAGATAAAATCTACGACCTCTGACTTTTTATTGGTCACGACGCCCGTGTATATCTCGTGCTGAAGAATTCTCGCCACGGCGCATTGCGACCACCTGCCGTTCTTTTTTGGGCGCACCTCCGTAGAGTCGGTCAAAACCTCCGCGATCTTCGCCGCGCCCAAGCCCCCGTTAAGATACATGCCGTAGATTCTTTTTACGATATCGGCCTCGACGGGGTTTATCCTCAATGTGAATTTATCGACTTGGTCGTAGCCGAATACGATATTGGGCACCTTTCCCTTTTGCGCGTTGACGTTTTTGCCGAACTTGACGCGCTTACTCAGGTTCGCGCTCTCCTCCTGTGCGAGGGCGGAAAATATGGTTAGCACGAACTCCGAATCCCCGAGGCTCGTTTGATTGTTAGACAAGAACTGCACGCCTATTCCCATGAGCTTGAGCTGGCGTATACTGTTCAGGAAATCGACCGTGTTTCTCGCGAAGCGGCTGATGTCTTTAACGACTACCATATCGAACAGACCGTTCCGCGCCTCGCCCAGCATTCGCAAAAACTGTTCGCGTTTTTTGATACTTTTACCCGATATACCCTCGTCGGCGTATAGGCGCACGAGAGTATGGTTGTTTTTAACCGCATATTCGGTAAAGAAGAGCTTCTGCTGGCTTAAGCTGTCAAGTTGTTCTTCTTTTTCCGTCGATACGCGGCAGTACGCCGCTATCCGCATAGCGCTCCTCCTTTTACCGTTTCGACAACAACATATCACTTTTTCGACAGGAAGTCCAACGGAATCTCTTGATTTTCCAATAATTTTGTTTGTTTTTTAATAGTGACCGCACGCCCGAATATATGCCCCAAAGCCGCCGATATATCCCCCTCGTTCGGGTTATAAAACTCGTATTTGATACGGATTTTTAACTTATTCTCGTTTAATTCCATATTCCCCCTTTCCTAACGGCCTGTCCCTTTCTATACATATATGACCGCGCCGCACAATATGCCGATAATGCGTGAAAAACAGCGAAATCTAACGCCGTTTGTCTTTTCCGGTCTTTTAACGCTTATCTGCAAACAACCGAATTCATTGACTTGCACCTGCTTAACTAACTACTCGTTCTTTTCCCCCTTATCCTCTTTGCCTTTCAGTAGTTGCTTGATGATTTGGTTGCCGCCGGTTGCGGCGGAGCCGGACGCGCCGCCGATAAGAATTGCCGTGAACACGTTATCCGCCGCTATGACCTCTTCGGCGGCGTAAAAAGCGACAACACCTAAAACAGCGCCCAAAATTATCGCCGTAACGGGTATCAGCCGAATGAATTTTTCGTTGCCGTTCGCGACGTGCTTGTAGAGTTCCATTGCGCCGTAAACCACCGCCGTTATGACGGGTACGGACACGATTTGCAATAAGTTATCCATTTTGAAAATCTCCTATTTTTTTTATTGGTTTTGGTTTTGCTTTGTCAAGTCGTCAAGCCGCTTGTGCGCGGCTTTCGCGCTCTGCTCGGCTACGATGAGCCGTTCGAGGTAGCCGTCCATTTTGTCGCTGATGAGCTTTTGAGCGGTTATGAGGCTTTGGAGCGACTGCTTTATGTATTCGATGTCTTTCTGCAACGCGCCGCTCGTTTCGCCTTTTTTCTTCGCCTCGGACGCTCTCGCTATCAAAAACGACGCCACCGTGCAACCTGCCGTTAGTATCGGCAGCAGTATCAAAAGCGCTGTTTCCATTCCGTGTTCCCTCCTATATCGGCAGTCTTGCCGACAAATCCTGTATTTGCCTTTGCAGGTCGTCAATCCTCATGCTCATGTCGGATATTTGCATACCGATATTCGCGCCGCTTAACTGTGATTCAAGATTCATCAAACGCCACGACATATCCTGTATGCTGTTGCCGCTCAATTGCATTTCGATACTGTCGAGCCGCATAGACAGGTTTTGCAACTGCATATGGGTATCGCCGCCGTTCATTTGCATTTCAAGATTGCTTAGGCGCATAGACAAATCGGACGTTCCGATCAGCTGCGATTCTATGTTGCTTAACCGCCATGACAAATCGGAAATCCCGCCGAGCTGCGTTTCCAAACTGCTTAACCGCCACGATAAGTCGTTGTTACCGCTCATCTGCATTTCCAAGTTGGATATCCGTTGGGATAAATCCATACCGTAAGACGGCGACTCCAAGCTCATAAGGCGCATATCGTAATTGCTTATACTCATTTCAACGCTCTGAATCCTGTCCGACAGCTGTTGCAGCTCTGATGAATACTTCGGCGCATTACCGCCCGCGCCGCCAACATCCGATTGCGCCGCCAACAAACCGCGACTGTCGTACAACTTTCCGTCTTTTTCGTAAACGATGTAGTCGTTGTTCGCCTCGGAGGTTATCTGTCCGACCGTCGGGCGCAAGACCGCGAGGGTGTTCCAAATGCTTTTTTGATTGTACGGGTCGATGTCGGTAAGAATAAGTCCACGCTTTTTAGCGAGTGAGGTTTCGTTCGAGCCGACAATATATACCTCGGGATAACGGCAACGCCCTATGAAGCCCGATGTACCGTATGAACCGATAATCCGCCAGTAACTGTCGCTTTCGGCTGTCGGCGGAATGCGGTTTATATTGTCGTCAACCAAGGATACCCATGTCGATAACGCGTCAACGCCGCTTACGCCCGTATCGCCCACGACCGCGTCGCCTTTTTTATACGTTGCCGTTGCCGACCACACCCCCTTGTAAGTCATGGCTTCGATTGCCGCGCTTGACGCAATGTCGGATTTGAAAGCGAATTCCTGCCACCCGCTCCATGTCCCGCTGTATTTGCGTACAAATTCACGGTTATTCGTAATAGAAATATAGCGTTGCAGAACCGTCGCGCTGTCGCCGGGGATTGTGTAAACCTCTAAGCAGAACTTATCCGCCGCATTGCCCAAGGGACCGTTGATTGTCGCGCCCGTTCCGCTCCGCGCGTGGTTTTGGTAAATACGCCCCGCCGTCTTATAGTCGTTACAGTCAAACGCGCTGTTGTAAAAATGCTCATAGGTTGGGTTTGCGAGCAGTTCCGTCGAGTCACCGTTTGCGTTGCCGTAGAACTTAGCGTGACCGTAAACCGTCTTACTTGCCGCGCCGTATTCCACAGTCGTCTTCGCGTGATTCTTTTCAAGTCCCGCGAGTTTGGTTTTCTCCGCCGGAGTGTAGTCCTCGGTTGAAAGTCCTTTGCCCGTTACCTTGTCCACCTTGGCGGCTTCGGCGGCTTGCGCCCGCGCGATCTCATCTTGAACGGCGGTTTCGTTTTGCTGTTCGGCTTGCGTCGCGCGACCCGTTTCCGCCGCTATGCCGTCGGCGAGGTTTTGCTCCGCCGCCTGCGCCCTCGTCGCCTCTGTCGAAATGCCGGCGGTGATTCCGCTCTCCGCCGTCCGCGCCCTTTCGGCTTCGGCGGTTATCGCGGTTTCGTTCACCGCCGTCTTTACGAACAAGCCCTTTATCTTGCGGATTATGTTTCTAATCGTCGCTTTGAAACCTGTGTTGACGGTTTCGCCGTAATCGGCCGTGTCGGCGGTGAGTTCGGTTTCGTTTGTGTCGGCAACCTTTAACGCGCCGTCGGACTCCCTCGGCACGATTGTGTCGTTGCCGACCATTATGAACGCCGTTGCCGCCGCCGTGAGCGCACCGAGAACCACAGCCGCCGCCTTAGCAAGTTTAGCGGAAGCGGCTTGTGCCTTATTGAGTCCTGCGGTGAGTTTATCGAATGAACCCGCCACCGCGTCCGCTTTCAAATTTTGCGTCTTGACGATTTCTGCGTTTAGCCCCTTGACCTCATTTTCCGCCTTTATGACCGAAAGTTCAATCTTTTTGTACTCCGCCGCCGAAATGTCCCCGCGAGCAAACGCTCTGTTCGCCTCATCCTGCTTTTGCTTTAAGAGAGCGACCTTTTGCGCCGCCGTCCCTACGGCGGTTTTAAGCGAGTCCATTTTCTTGGCAACCGCTTCCGTGTTCTTGGGATCGAGCCGCAGCGACTTGTCCAATTCCTTGGTTTCGTTTGAGGAATCGCGCAAGGTCTTGTTTAAGACTTTTACCTTGTTGTCTATTTCCTCTAAACTGCGCGCTATCTCTACCGCCATGTGTTCTCACCTCCTCATATCTTGATAAGAAAAAAGCGCACTCGTTTGAATGCGCCTCGGTCTATTATTGAAGTTTTTATCTGCCCTTTCTCTCACCGGTGGTGAGAGTTTTAAGAAATAGAAAAAGCACCTCCGCAAAAGTGCTTTCGTTCATATTTCAATTATCATGCCTTTATAGTTTCAAATAAATGTCGCCAGTCTTTCTACGGATGCGATTACCTCCTCAAAAGTAATCCCTTGAGCATATTGGTAGTTGCCCGTGTATCTTTTCCACAATCCTAAAAGCACCTTGCTTACCTTAATCTTATCAAGAATTTTGGATAACTCCGTGAAAATAACGGCCGAATCACGTTTTTGGGACGTTGCGCGCAGTGCTGCCCGGAACACCGTTTTGTCGATACTCTGTGCATATATTTTCTCCAGAATGCAGCAGTCATAGTAGTCACGCATCCGTGTATTCAGAATGCCCCTCGCCAAAATCGTTTCCATCTTTTCGGCAAGCACGGTTTCTAAATTGTATGAATATAACGGAATCGTTTTCTTTTCGAGCATTGTACAAAACCCAAACCGCACCTCGCCTGGCGTTATTACATCCCCCGTCGTAATGTCGATTTTGATGCTCTCGCGTATTTTATCAAACGCGACGTCAAGCGTAACGCGAAAGCAATCGTATTCCGATTCCTCGCGAATGTTCTCCGTTTTTGTAAATGAGAATAACACATTGTCGGCTAAATCGACCGCCGCTATTTCTCTAATCACCGCCTCGATTGTTTCCTTTTGCAACGGCAAATTCTTGATCGTAATGTCAATATCCATCGTGCTGCGCGCGCTGTAACCCACAAGCGCGGCAATAAGCATACCGCCCTTGATGATAAACCTGCGGTTGTATTGCGAAGAGGAAAGACGCTCTAAAAAGCATTCCATAAAATACCGCTTTTGCAGTATTTGCGCATTCACGCCCGTGCGCTTTGCGATATTCTTTATTTGGTCGTTCAACTGTTTCGATGTGTTCATAATAATACCTCCATATACCCGCGAACAGCTTGTTCTACCTTATTTGTTGTGGCGTAACTCATAAGCCTCGCGATATCCTTCTTACCAGACCGCGCGTATTCTTTGATGACCTCGACGGCAACATCCTTATCCCCGTCAAAGCGCGGCGAACATAAATCGCAAATTGTTTTTTCAATATTAAAGCAGACGATTTTATGCCCGAACGGGGTCGTTGCCTCCTCAAAATCCGCATTGTCAATTTTTTCGGTGTAATACAGCTTTACGCCCGCCCGAATCAGCGAGGTCGAATTATACCGCGACGGAACCGTCATAGTATAACGAAGCGGATCCCTTGTGGTATAGCCCAAAAAATATGCCGCCGTTTCGTGTGAAAAAACCGCTTTGTTGTATTTCCGTTGTAAGATAAAACACTCGTCGGGAAGCGTTCCCGCCGCAATGTACACTCCATGACCGACGCGCTCTAAAGACCCGCACTTTGTTGCAAGTCTTAAGGCTTCCCTTGAAATCCCGCGCTTTGCGGCCTCATCTGTGAACAGAATACCGCCGCCGTCAGTTACCGCCCGTTCAATTAATTTGTTCTGTGCCATTTACTTACCTCTTGACGTTTGCGTATATATCTTATCACTTTTCTACGCAAACGTCAACTATTTCATCAGCGATGCAACAATTTATTATCTCGAATTCGAGATTATATCGCCTCCTGGTTTCGTTTGAGGAATCGCGCAAGGTCTTGTTTAAGACTTTTACCTTGTTGTCTATTTCCTCTAAACTGCGCGCTATCTCTACCGCCATGTGTTCTCACCTCCTCGTATTTTGATAAGAAAAAAGCGCCTCCGGGAAAGCGCTTCGGCCTATTATTGAAGTTTTTGTCTATCATTTTCTCTCACCGGCGGCGAGAGTTTTCCGTTACTCTTTTAGTTTTATTATCAGTCTATTTCAAGAGCTTTCTTGAGTTCTTCCGTCAAAGGTTTTTTCTTTCTCATACAAACTAAGCCATTGTAAGTGCGTGCGGTCGGTTTTGAAGTACGGAAGAAAGTACTGCGTAGCAAGCAACGGCCCGAAATTTTCACGTAACTTTTTGCGTACCGTAGCGTCGCTTCTTATAGACACGTCGAGGTTATCCCAATAGATCTGCCCCAAACCGCCGTACATGAATATGTAATACCACGGCCCCATTTCAAGGCGGTCCATACCCGCCCAGCCCGTGTCGGTGCCGCTCGCAAAGACGTAGTTGCCCGCTATCGCGGCGTACTGGTCAACCTCCGCTATCAGACGCGCCTCGGACTTCATAGTGCCCGTCGACGCGCAAGTGAAATGGTCCTTGTCGTTTATCGCCGCCTTTATTTTGCCCGCCTGCTGCATATAGCGGCCGCCCGGCCAGTAGTCCAGCCCCGCGCCCGGTGTGTATATCGAAATCCTGTACGTGTTAAAAGCGAGCGTGATTATCTCTTTTAGATACGCCTCGTAGCCCGCAAACATGAAGTCAAGGCTCTGCTGTGTGTCGGGGTTCACCGGACGCCCCGGCACGTTATGACAAATCGGGCAGTCGCAAATCACGTTTTCGTTCACGCCGTCGTGATAATACGCGATCGGCAATTTGTGCATAAAGTCTACTTCGCTTCCCACGTTCACCCCAACGATGTTACCGTCGGCGTTGTTCGCTTTGATGAAGTTAAAAAGGGCGGTAATCGCGCGGCTTTCGGCATCTATCGTGTCGCGGTCGCGCACACAAAGCGGCGACATATTTACACCGCTTTTGCCCTCGAAGGTGCCGTAGACATAGCCGTCGGCGGCATATCCGTTGGGCTCATAGCCGTATATAGGCAGACCCGGGGTAATCGGCGCGTTGTTAATGAGAAGTTTGGCGCGCTCAAATCTGGCGGTGTCCGCTCTGACCCAATCGGGTATAAATTCAATCGCGCCCGCGGCATAATTGACAGAGTGCCAGTACAGGACGACCTTCAAGCCCTCCGCCGCCGCTTTTTCAACGCACCATTTTGTAAACGTAAAGTCAAAGGCGCCCTCTGTTTTTTCAATTTTCCGCCACGGCACGATTATAGCGATCGCGTTGGCGTTTATGTATTGATGCGCCTGTATGTACTGATTCATGCTTGTTTTACTCTCGTTGAGCGCGGTTGACCACTGATCAACCTCGGTTCCCCAAACGGCGAAGTTACCCGCCGTCGTGCCGAACATCGGCTTTCCCTCGCCGTCAAACGTAATACCGCTGCCGATATTCGCCGCGCGGGCGTCGATAATCTCGCGCATACCGAGAAATTCGGCAGGTGTCTCCGGCCCTCCGTTCGGGTCGTCATCCGTCGGCTTTTTATCGACGCAACCGCCGAGAACGGACAGCGAAAACACCGCCGCCAACAATAGCCATAGAAATTTGCGTTTGAGATTTTTCATATGATCTCCTTCGGACATTCAGTCGTCCTTATTTTGCTTTTGCCGTTTTCGCCGCCTCTTTGATGCGTTTTTTCGCGCCCGCAATCGCCGCCTTGTATTGCGGCAGCCATTTCTCGCCCGCTACCAACATTTCGTCCGTCATCGCCCAAATTTCCGGGGGCGTACAGACGGCGCCGACCAACGGATCCATCATCATGGCTTGCTTCAAGAGCATCTCGTCGCCCCGAACCGCCGCTTCAACGGCAAGGCGTTGGACGTTGATACTCTGTTGGCAGATAGCGGCGCAAACAAGGGGCAGATCGCCGACCTTCGGGATACTGATGCCGTTGCCGTCCACATAGGCGGGAACCTCTACGATTGCGTCTTGCGACAGGTTTGCAATCGCGCCGTTGTTCACAACATTGAAATGGCCGCGGTAGAGGTGGCCGAGTTCCAGCCCCTCGATAATGTAGGAACCGTGTTCTAATGTACGCTTGTGCGTGTCGTAGTTCTTCGGGTCGGCCTTATAAAAGGTATCGAAATCGTTGTTGAACGCGTCGCGCATTTCGCGGTTAACGCGAAGGTGGCCGCCCGATTCGCCGCCGTACCAGATTTCAAGGTCAATCCAGTTTTTTAACTCGTCGGGGCGTTTACGGTACCACGCGAGGTATTCGGATAAATGTCCGTTCGTTTCCGTAGAATAATAGCCCGTTCTCTTTAAGATGTCGATGCGCACCTTTTCGGTACGCGCGAGATACGGGTCGTTCTCGTAGGCGGGCAGAATCCTCGAAAGCATATCCTCGCCCTTATACTTGACGGAAATATACCACGTTTGGTGATTGATGCCCGCGCAAATGATGTCGATGTCTTTTGCCTCGTAGCCCAGGGCCTTGGCGATCTGCTGATGACCGTTTTGTACGCCGTGGCAAAGCCCCAGAGTCTTTACGCCGCCGTATCGGTTGCATGCCCACGTGATCATGGCGTTGGGATTGGCATAATTGAGAAACAGCGCGTCGGGCGCGGCGACTTCTTGAATGTCCTTGCAAAACTCTAAGGCGGCTGGAATGCCGCGCTGCCCGTACATAATGCCGCCCGCGCACAGCGTATCGCCCACGCACTGGTCAACGCCGTACTTCATGGGAATTTCCACGTCCGTCGCGTTTGCCTCTAACCCGCCGATTTTGGCGCAGTTAATGATGTATTTCGCACCCTTTAAGGCCTCGCGGCGGTCTAAGGTAGACTGTATCTTAATCTTGAGTTTATTAGCGTCGATGTCGCGCTGACAAATCTTTGTCGCAAGGTCAAGGTTGGTTTGGTCAACATCCGTAAATGCGACCTCGATCGCCCGAAACTCGGGTACGGCCAGCAAATCCGAAAGCAGGTTGCTCGTGAACACAAGACTGCCGGCGCCTATAAAAGCAATTTTGAACATAATCCCTCCATAGGATATTTTTACACATATACACACGGGTGACCTCAATCCGTATGCATTTCTCATTATTTCAATACAACAATTTTAACACAATAAAATTAAAAATCAAGCCCCCCCCATATAAGAAAAACACATCTACGCCCTACCCACCCCCACAGATAATACCGAAAATATCGCATATAATCCGAAAATTTTTGCAAAACAAATTCAAAATAAGTAAATACATACATCACGTAATCTCCCAGCTATACTAATATTTACACATGTAACGGATCGAGAACACAAAGAATATACACACATCGGTTCCCCGGTATTCGCCCTTGCGCCCACATACGTTAAGCCAATACGAGCCTTTGTAAATGTTAAACGGAACGATAGATTGTAAGGTAAGCGTACTCCTCTCTTTGCCGGGAAGTCCAAAATACATCCTGCCGCAGGCAATGAATAGCGGCTTTGAGGCGTCAAGCCGAGTTCGGGTTGCTCCTCACGCAAGCGTAGGATAATCCTCGCGACATAAGTGTCCGCGCGGGTCGCTCTCCTCCCGCCACGGCAGATTTTGCGGGCGGTAACCGATAAAAAACATGTCATTTCCAAAACAGTATATCTCAAATCCACCGGATATGCAAGCAAAAATCAGGTAAATTGGAGATACTGTTGGAAAAGGGATAGTATGCGCAGTTTACCTCATTTCAGCGAACGGCTTGCCGAGTTGCTGTTTGAAAACAATTTAACGATGGAACAACTCGGCAGGGCGATCGGAACAACCGATTCGACCGTTTGCGGTTGGAAAAACGCAAAGCAAAACATTTCGCTCTCCAACGCTTTGAAACTTGCCGACTATTTTCATTGCTCGCTTGAATTTCTTACGGGCCGCTCGGAAACAAAGATAGACTACCTTCCCCGCGCCTGCCCGCCGTTCTATGACAGGCTGCGTCAAGTTATGGCGGAATGTAAAATTACCCGTTATCGCATCGTTAAAGAAAAAACGGTGTCCGAAAACAATCTTTACAGTTGGAAAAAGGGCGGCGACCCGTTCCTCCAATCCGTCGTCGATTTGGCCGATTATTTCGGTTGCACGCTCGATTACTTTTTAGGGCGTGAGAAATAATACTTTTTTCTTTTACTGTATCTGCCACATTTTGTCGCATAATTGCAAAGGACGGCAAAATCTTGTAAAGATGAAAAAAACGCCTACAACGCAAAAAGCCGGCTGTTCAGACCGACTTTTTGCGTTTTTAATCCTCTTTTCGCGCATTTGCAATGCGACAAATAAAGGGACAACTATGGCGCGCCCGATAGAACTTGAATTCGTTAATCTTTCAAGCACCCTATCGGCACAACGTACACGCCGTCGGGACGGCGGTAGGCAAGCTGCGTTCCGGTGACTACCGCCAAGAATGCGGGCTTACTCTGTTTACTCGAATCAATCTTATCACGGAATGCTAACAGATGCTTTGCGCCATCCTCAATTGCGTCCGGACTTCCGAGTTTGATTTCGATAGCGCCCCATTTACCGTCGCTGACGTGGACTATGACGTCAACCTCCAAGCCGTCTGCATCGTGATATTGATAAACCTTACCGCCAAGCGTTTGCGCATAGATTCTGAGGTCGCGCACACACAGAGATTCAAATACCAATCCCATTGTATTGAGGTCTGCAATCAGGTCGTTGGGTGTACTGCCGCTTATGGCGGTTGCAACCGACGGGTCAACAAACTGCCTGATATTTGTAGTTCTTATAGCAGTCTGTGAACGCAGTTTCGGACTCCAACACGGCACATCCTCAATGACATATAATTTCTCAAAAGCCGAAATATAGGAATCGACGGTGCGCTTGTCTATTGTCATATCGTTTGCCTCAACATCGCTCTGTACTTTTGTCAGCGGCGCAGGAGACGAAATAAGCCTTGCGTAGGAACGCAGGATTGCCCTTGCCCTTTCCGGATCGCGTTTCACGTCGTCAACCTTAGTAATATCCTCAGTTATAAGCGATTCCACATAATCGAGCGACGCGTCTAATGCAAGCTTTTCACGGTCAAAGATAATATCGGGCCACCCTCCGCGACAGATCAGAAATGCAAGTCTGTCAAGGTTAATATCATTTTTTCCATAGATATTATCCGGCTTTTCATCGAACAGCGATTTAAGGCTGACTTCGCCGGTAGAATCCTTTGACTCCCAAAGACTCATTGTCCGCATGACGATTTTGACAATACGACCCGTACCGCTATGCCGCTCTTTGTCCTCGATCGGCTTACACGAACCGGTAAGGATATATTGCCCGCGCTCCCGTGTTTCATCGACATCGCAACGAATAGCGTCCCACAAAGACGGTATCTTCTGCCACTCGTCAAACATGAGCGGTTTTCCCCCGCGAAGCAGGTTTTTTTCATCTAATGCGGCAAGCGCCTTATACTGCGTAAAAACCCGCTCCCGTTGAAGCTCGATTACGGTTTTTGCGAATAATTTTGCCGTGGTACTCTTGCCGCACCATTTAGGCCCCTCAATCGCCACACAGCCTTTTGTTTCTAATTTATCGGCAATCGTCCGTTCGATTAGCCGCAGTAAAT
Organism: Clostridia bacterium; assembly: GCA_026001225.1. Lineage (GTDB taxonomy): Bacteria > Bacillota > Clostridia > Christensenellales > DUVY01 > BNZQ01. The sequence goes on along the minus strand of BNZQ01000001.1, from coordinate 48,398 downwards.
ATTCTTTCATTTTGCACCTCGCCGTTTCATTATATCCGATATCCATAAAAATGTCAAGCATAATGTCCACTTTGATGATTTTATAATGCTCATATTGTAGTTGCATATAATGTCCATATCGATGAGATTTTATTGCATACTCTGTTCAGAGTATATCATATATAAACCAAATTTTCAAGATGTAATATGTCGAATTTGAGGGTTTCATAGACAAACTCGGCCATTACTCGGCAGAACTAAGTATAAGCGATGCAAGTTTTCGTGCGCTCCAATCGTTACAAGAACCAAATAAGTTCGACCGGTAAGGCGGTCGCCAACCAAAGTTATTTAGGAAATACTAAAATAAATAAGGTTCGCTTACGCCCATCAAAAGGAAAATGCCGTAATAAAATTCATGAAAACTAAGGTACGAATACGTCAAACGCTACAAACAAACGACGCGTTGACAGCCGATGAGATTGCCGACCGTCCGCTATACTGCCTTTACCTTGTACTCATCTTTAAGCGTCGCCTTTTTCCAACTGCTTACTAAATTTCGTTGTTTTAATATATTTAATAATCTGTCTATTCTACTGTTCTTTTCTAATCGAGCTTCTTTTCCTGCCCCAAAAAGCACTGTATATGGCTCGCCAAAAGACAATAAAAATGCTTTAATCTTTTGAGGGTCTGGGTCATCCGCACCATATTTACAAGATTCAAGTATGCTGAGTTTTTCGCTTGATGAAACTGCCGATTCGGAAAATTGCCATAAAATCGCGGCTGGAACGGCAATCGCGTTTCTAATAATATAACTTGAAAATATTCGCTCATGTCCGGCAATTTTTATTATCGAAGCACATTTTTCAATAAGCATTTGTTTGATCGTCACACTTATTCCGCCACACGCAATAACCGCCGCGATTATTTCATTTGCGTTCGCCTTGGCCGAATACACCGTTTGATTTTGATATCTACCACCTTGTCCAACAACTTGCCTTTGCGTAGGTATCGGTAACGCACAATCAAAGAAAGTATCAAACTCCTCCAAAATTTTTGCCTCGTGTTTTTTAAGATACGCGTTTAAAGTTTCGGGTTTTGTGTATACTTTCGTCAAATCCATATTAATGCTTGCCTGCTGTCTGTCCGCCGCGCATCCGTACACCTCCGCGCCCCATTCGTTATCCCCCGCCAAAAGATACAGCGCGACGGCGGCGGCAAGCTCGCTCTTGCCCATCTTTTTCGGTATCTCTATGTACGCCGTGTTGTACCTCCGAAAGCCGCTCTCCTTAACCGTGCCGAACACGTCCCGGATGATTTTGTTCTGCCACGGCAACAGTTCGAACGGTTTGCCGTGCCACTCGCCTTTCGTGTGGCACAGGCTGTTTATAAACGCCACGGCGCGGTCGGCAAGGCTTTTATCGTAAAGGGCGGGCTTGACCGCCGTACTCTTTTTAGCTCCCATATCTCATTTCCGCCTCCTACGAAAAAGAGAGTCCGCAGACTCTCTTTCCCGACACACATGAATTTTTGTTGGGTTATTTGTATCCCCGCATTTTCCCTTCGGTATGCGCCAACGCGTCCGTCAGATATTCCGTATCCAGTCCTACGTCCTCGTAGCCCTGCGCTATCGCGTCAAGGTAGAACTTAGACGGCATGCACGGTATCCCGTCGTTCATAAGGTACAGCATTCCCGTGAGCGTTTTTTCTCTTACGGTCACCTCGGTGAATTCCTTGCGGTACAGCCGGGGATACCCCTCGTACCTGTCGAGCGCCGCCTCGTCCGCCGTTTCCAGTTCCCATACGCCGACGGGCGTTTGCGCGCCCTCCGCCCGTTCAAGCGTCGCCACGCCTCTGAACGTCAGTTGCCAGTCCTTCAGCATCGCCGTCCCCACCGGCTTTGCGGTGGGGCAGCGTATCGCCATCTGCCGTAGGTTCAGGTTGCTGCCGTAGGCTATGTACAGCGTTTTGTTTTCCGTTTTCATATTCTTATTCTCCTTTTTATGCCGCTCTGCGGTTATCTCTGAAGGCTATGTCGCCGCTCAAGTTTTTCAGCAGGTGGTGTCTTGCCGTTTCGAACTCGTCGCCTATCAGCCCCAGCCGCAGCAGCCATGTTCTGAAGGTGTATTTGTCGTTCGTGGTTTCCGTCGTGCGGTAGCTCGCGCACGTCTGCGTTAAGGCTTGGCGGTTAATCGCGAGGCTCAGTTGTATGTAGCTTTTAATCTCGCCCGCGTGCAGGCTGCTGTTGTAGAGGCGGAACTCCACCGTGCCTTTCTGCCATACGCTGTGCAGGTTCAGGGCGCGGTAGCGGCTGCCGTCGTAGTGATTATTGCTGCCGTCGTTGCCGTTATACCAGAGCGTCTTTATCTTGCTTTTGTCTTTCGGCTTCGCCTTGTTCAGCTTTTCAAGGAAGGTGCGGTCTACCTTTTCGCAGTAGCCTTCGCGGTTCGATTTCACCCCGACCGCCTTGAAGAGCAGGTTCTCTTTGCTTGCCATAATGTTGGCGAGGTTCCAGAGGCTGCGCGCCGTGTGCGCCGCCGCGTCGATGTGGACGTGTATTCCGCAGGAGTCGTTTACCATCGCGCCCTTGTGCCGAAGCTGCCGTACTATCTCTTGTACCGTTTCGATGTCGGCGTAGGTGCAGATCGGGCTGACCATCTCTACCTTGTACTCGTCGCCCGCATAGCCGCCGCCTTTCTTTGCGGCGCGGATGCTTGAGTCGCTTACGATTTTCCACTTCCTGCCCGTGCCGTCCGCTACCGTGCGGGTGTCGTAGCCGCCGCCCTCGAAGCTGACCGTCGTGCCGAAGTGCTTTGCGATTACCGTTGCCGCCGCGCTCCGTGTCAGTCCCGTCATCTCGATTTCGATTCCGAACTTTTGTGTTTTCATGTGTGTTATCTCCTTTCCGCCGCGGTGTTTCGTTCATCCGCTTTGTAACACAACAATACCGTCAATCGCAACATTAGTCCAGTGAAAAAACGGCAAAAACCGAAAGAAAATAAAAGAATTTTTCGGGTTTTTTAAGCGGTTTTTCAACTGTTTTTCGGGCGGTTTTCAGGCAACTTTTACACGTATTTTCGGAGCGTTTTTCACGTAGTTTTCTTAAGCCGCGGACCAACGCGAAAGGAGCCTTGCGGCTCCCTTGCTTGAACTTAGTCCTTTGCTGTCAGTACCGCCCGTCGAGGTCTTTGAGCGTTACCTTTTCGCGGATGATACGCAACGCGTCCTCGTAGCTCCCGCTGTCGTATACCCGCTTGCACATAGCGTCGAACTCGGCAAGGGCTTGCGCGCTGTAGTTCTCGTGCTTTTTCAGGAACGCGGCCGTTTCCTTTCCGTAGCCGTTATCCTCGAACGTTGCCAGAGCACAGTCGTCAAGCACCCGCTGTTTTTCCTGCCGCAGGATTGCGAGCCTTGTCATCGCGAGAATGCTGTAGATGTTGCCGGTTTCTCCCCGGCTGTTGAACTTTACGGTCGGTTTTTTCATGATAATTACCTCCTTGATTTTGTAACCAAAGGATACCGTCAAAGCGGATAATAGTCCAGTGAAAACACGCGGAAAACCAAAGATTTTTCGGGCTTCTTTCACGCGGTTTTTTATCGCTTTTATGACCGGAAAACCGCTTACAAACCGCCCTGCTCCGTCACCGCCGCTTTCAGTTCCTCCTCCTTTGCGCAGACGCGTTCCGTATTGACATACGTCAATATCTCAAGCCCGATATTGTCAAGATCCGACAAACCGAAGTCCGCGACCTCTATCGCGCCCCTTTCCGCCTCCGTGAGCCGTATACCCGCCCAATCGAAGTACTGCAACGCCCTCGCGGCCGCCTTTTGGTACTGTTCCTTGTTAATCATTTTATATCTCCCGGGATTTTATATCAGTTACGGTATTTTTTATCGAGCGCCCAAGTGTCCTCTAAGCTTCTCATGCCGCCGACGCTGTCGCTTGCCGACAGATTGGCCGCCGCGCACGCCGCCGCGAGGGTCAACGCGCGGGCCGGTTCGTATTCCTTATACAGCGAATAAAGTATGCCGGCGCAAAAAGCGTCGCCCGCCCCCACCGTGCCTTGTACGTACCCTTCGGGCAGCCGGAGCGACGGCACGGTTACGAATTTTCCGTCCGCGCACGCCATATATCCCGCCTCGGGACAATGAATTACGGCGTATTCCCCGACTCCCGCGGCGAACAACGCGCGGCAAATCTTTTCGATATTTTCGGGAATAATCGCGCCTTGCGCGTCGCGCGGCTCGATTCCTGAAATCATACCGCCCTCTATCTCGTTCATAACGGCGTAGTCGCAGTATTTAAGCGACGGCGTTACTATGCGCTTAAAGCGGCCGCCGTTCTCGCTTACCACGTCGAGCGAGGTTTTCAAACCTTTCTTTTGCGCGGCGCGCAGGGCTTTCGCCATAACGGTGCCGCACTCCGGATCGGGCGCGTCAAATTTATCCAGCAGCAAAGCGTAGCCCATATGGAATATATCGCAGGACAGGGAGTCAAAGTCGATATGCGGAAAGTCAAACGAGGCGTTCGCGCCCCGGGCGTGGAAAAACGTACGCGCGCCCGTGTTTCCGTCCGTCATTACGTCGGTAAAGCCCGTCGGAACGCCGCCGCCCTGCACGCGCACGCCCGACACGTCCAATCCGTCGCCCCGCAAACGGCCGAGCGCGAACTCCCCGTCCGAATCGCCGCCGACGCAGCCGAGCGCGGAAACGCGCAAGCCGCGGTCGAGCCGCGCCAGGGATATGCCCGTATTGCACACCGCGCCGCCTGTGCTTTTGCTCGCCGCGCGTATATTGCACAGATTCCCCTGCGGAGGATACCCGTCGATGATTTTCACGTTATCGATTATGATATTTCCGGCTACCGATATGCCTTTTTTCATACTGAAACCTATTTGAATTTCGGATAATCCGCAGGCTATGGCAACAATCGCCTTGTCGTCATCCTACCCCAGCCGCGCATTTGTATAAAGCCCTCAGCATAAGCGGCACCCGCTTGTAAACCGCGTGTTTTAGAAAAAGCTTTTACCGTTTCAGTAAAATCAATCCCGTCGTGTTCTTTCATCCATGCAAGCTGGCTTTGATGGCACGACAGCATTTTCAGTTTCGTTTCTATTTCTTTCGAAATATCCACATATTCGGTCGGCTCGAAATTGAACCCGCCGAGATTATCCATATAATAAATCGGGCATATAGGTACTACACCGTCAATCTTCGTTTCATAGTGCGGTAAAGAAGCGCAAAAACTCGCGTCAAACACAAGCTTGCTGACCGCAACATGGTCACACATATAATCTTCCGGGTGGTGCGTTATAATAAAATCCGGCTTTGCTTTACGGATTATATCCACAACCTTGTCTCTCGTACCTTTATCTTGATAATATAATTCAAGGTCGGACGATATAAAAGGCAAGCGTTTCGCCCCAATTATCTTGGCTGCCGCTTCACTTTCTTCAATACGCATTTTTTCAAGCTCGGCGGGCTTAATAACCATATGTCCCAAACTACCGGAACACAGATTGCACAGCGTTATGCGGTCGCCGCGCTTTATTAACCTGGCCGCCGTTCCCGCGCAGTTTATTTCTATATCGTCCGGATGGGCGGATATTATCAATACATTCATATCAATTGCACTCCGGCTCAAGCGGTCCCGCGAGTTCTTTAACAAAAAATAATCTGCCCGGCATTGTCGGGACATAGGTCGAAGGCACCCACGGCGTTTTGCCGTACCGCAGCGTCATCCAAAAGCTCAATCCCTGCCACATCATTCCCCGCCCGCAAATACCGTCGCAGCCGCCGATAGCGTAATCGGCAGAGAACAACAATTTAGGCCCGATCGTATTCGCGGTAGCCGGAACAAGCGTCGTACGGGATTTAAAAGAAGTCAGCGCGTTCTGCTCCACCGTAAGCGGATGAAGCTTCGCGCCTAATCGATACGTCTGGTTACGCCATTCGGCTTCGGATTTGTACTCTCCCGCGAACTGCGGCTCCCAAAAAGCTATATGACACATACGACCTATGCCGTATACAAGCACAGTCCTGCCGCTACTTTTCTTAATCGCCGCTATCTTTTCGTCATATGTCGGTAAATTGCTTTTCGTAGCGAAGTGGCGCTGATTTTTAGGAATCGTCTTTTTTATCTTATCGAAAAATTGCGTCGTCATGGCGTACTCAAAGCTGGCTTTATCCGTTCCCGCAATAGTATTGCCGTCGATGTCGGCGTACTCGTCCATATTAAAGGTCGTAACATGCGAACAGTCCGTACCCCATTCATTTAAGAAATACGCCGCCCATTTGTACATACCCATAGGACCCGCGGGCAGAATAAAAGCGAGCGGATATTTCTTGTCCGTGCCGGCTTTGATTTCATACGCAATTTCATGCCCCATTTTGACCTCAAACTCAGAGATGTCTCCGCACATAACGGGTTCAAAATCCTTGTGCCAATCCGACTGCCGTTGTAAAACTGTTTCCGGCGTCCCCACGCATTTGTCGATCTTGTCCAAATCCCAGCCCACCGGATAAAAATTCTCCAGTAAACCGCCTTTGATTGTGCTTTTTAAATTGACCATTTTTTTATCTCCTAATGATTTTATTTACTGCTGAACGGGTAATGTTTTCAATCTCGTCAAATTTCCCGGCTTTTATCAAATCTTCTCTTGTCATCCAGCTTCCGCCGCAAGCGATGACTTTATCAAAGCCGAGATATTCCAAAAAGTTGGACTCGTCTATACCTCCGGTAGGCATAAAGCGCATATTGAAATACGGTGCGGACAAGGCTTTTAACATTTTCAGCCCTCCCGACGCTTCGGCCGGAAAGAATTTGACCAGATCAAGCCCGAAACTCATAGCCTGTTCTATTTCGGTCGCCGTAGCAATACCCGGGCAAATATTAATATTTCTTGACAAACACCACTTTACTACTTCGGGATTCAATCCCGGCGAGACAATAGCCTCTACTCCCAAACCGACTGCTTTTTCGGCGTTTTCAATATTAAGTACCGTACCCGCAATAAGCGTAACGCCCGGAACTTCCTTTTTTATGCGGGCGATTGCTTCCGCCGCGCAGTCTGTACGGAACGTCACTTCCAATACTCTTAATCCGCCTTTTTTTAAAGCATTTGCAAGCGGAACCGCATCCTCAACATTGCTTATTTTTATGACGGGAATAATACCCGCTTCGTAAATTTTGTCGAATATTCCTTTTTTCATCTCTGTACCCTGCCGCTTCCGTTTCCTTCCGTCAGCTTCAAAACCTCGTTCACCGATACCATGTTGAAGTCACCTTCGATAGTGTGTTTTAAGCAACTTGCCGCAACCGCAAATTCAATCGCTTTCTGCCCGTCAAAGTTATGCAGTAAGCCGTAAATCAAACCCGCGCCGAACGAATCGCCGCCGCCCACCCGATCCACGATATGTATAAGATAGTTTTTGGATAAGAAATAATTTTTGCCGTCATAGAATAGCCCCGCCCAATTATTGTCGTTCGCTGAAATGCTGCCGCGCAGTGTTATCGCAACCTTATCAAACCCAAACTTATCTTTAAGCTGCTTAGCGACAGATTTATATTCCTCGTGCGGCAGTTTCCCTCCCATAATATCTGTATTCGCGGCCTTAATGCCGAACACATCGTCGGCGTCCTCCTCGTTGGATATGCAGATGTTGACGTAAGGCATCAGTTTTATCATTACATCCCGGGCCTTTTCTTTTGACCATAGGTTTTTACGATAGTTTAAATCACAGGATACGATTATTTTTTTCTCTTTGCAGATTTTTAAAGCTTGTTCCAAAATGGCGGCTGTTCCGTCGCCGAGTGCGGGAGTAATGCCCGTCCAGTGGAACCAGTCAACGCCCTCCAAAACAGTGTTCCAATCGAAATCCTCAGGCTTCGCGGCAGCGATAGCGGAACCCGCCCTGTCGTATATAACTTTGCTCGGACGTTGACTCGCGCCTCTCTCGTAAAAATATATTCCTACTCTTTCACCGCCGCGGGTAATTTTAGACGTATCTACGCCGAGCTTACGCAAGCTGTTGACTGCCGCCTGCCCTATCTCGTGCCGGGGCAGTTTCGTCACAAACGCCGCGTCCATACCAAAATTAGCAAGCGACACCGCCACGTTGGCCTCACCGCCGCCAAATGCCGCTTCGTATTTATCGGCCTGCGTAAACCGCAGATAGTTCTGCGGAGCCAGGCGCAACATCAATTCACCAAAGGTTACAATCTTCATTCATTCATTTCCTTTATTACTTATACTTATTTGCTCAAAAAAATATTTCTTCTGTTTCAGCTTTGTCAAACACCGCTGTACGCAGAGAAACCGCCGTCTACAGGCAAAATGACGCCTGTTACAAAACCGCTCTTGGTTTCGTCAACGAGAAACATTAACGCGCCCAAAAGTTCCTCATCTTTGCCAAAACGTCCCATAGGGGTCGCGGCTAAAATCTTACCCGTCCTCGGCGTTGGGGTTCCGTCCGCATTGTAAAGCAAGGCCGAGTTTTGCTGCGTCACAAAAAAGCCCGGAGCGAGCGCATTTACACGTATTCCCTCTTTGGCAAAATGCACCGCAAGCCATTGGGTGAAATTGCTTACGCCGCTTTTAGCCGCGCTGTATGCCGGTATCTTTGTCAACGGTCTAAATGCATTCATAGAGGATATGTTAAGTACCGAACAGCCTTTTCTTCCCGTCATATCTTGAATAAAGACCTGCGACGGTATAACCGTACCCATGATATTAAGGTCAAACACAAAGGAAAACCCTGATTTGTCAAGGTTGAAAAATGTTTTTATTTCAGCATTCAAATCGCCGTCGCAGTAGTATTCCTTGTCCGTCGAAGCCTTGGGGCTGTTGCCGCCCGCACCGTTTATGAGAATATCGCATTTGCCGAAATCCTTATGTAATTGCGCGCGGATTTTTTCCAAGCCTTCCTTATCCAAGACGTTGCTTTCGTACGCCTTTGCTTTTCCGCCCGCAGCGGTTATCACGTCCGCGCACTTTTGCGCGGCAATAAGATTTAAGTCAAGGAGGGCCGTTTTCGCGCCGTATTTTGCAAGTTCTTGTGCAAACGCACTGCAAAGCACCCCGCCCGCGCCTGTAATAACTATTACTTTATCTTTTACGTTGCACATAAATTACTGCGCTCCTTTCGTCTTATTTAACGTTTCAAATATACCCGTGATGTACATCGCGCCCAGTGCCCGGTCGTACAGCCCATAACCCGGCTTGCCGATTTCGTCCCAAATCATTCTGCCGTGATCGGGACGGATATAACCGTCAAAGCCGTTCTTATGCAAAACTTTGCAAATTTCAACGACATCCAAACTGCCGCAGGGCGAATAGTGCGCACTTTCCTCAAAGCTTTCGCCGTCCAACAACCTGACATTGCGTATATGCATAAAATGTATTCTTTCCGCTTTCGAATATTTGTCTATCATTTGAACGACGTCATTGGATTTCGCACAACCCAAACTGCCGGTACAGAATGTCAAACCGCTGTACTTGCTGTCGTAAAGCTTTAAAAACCGGTCTATGTTTTTTTCGTCGGTTATAAGGCGCGGCAGACCAAAAATATCCCATGGCGGATCATCCGGATGTATCGCCATTTTAATGCCGTACCTTTCCGCAACCGGAATTATCGCTTTTAAGAAATATTCAAGATTGCTCCATAAATCCTCTTTGGTCAGCTTGCCGTAATCGTCGAATAGTATTTTTAAATCCTCTTTCCTGTAACTGCTGTCCCAGCCCGGCAACGACATATCGCCTGATAACGGATTTTTACCTTTCAACTGTTCGGCATAGTACACAAGGCTCGTACTGCCGTCCGCATTCATTTTGTCAAGCTGCGTCCTCGTCCAATCGAACACGGGCATAAAATTATAACATACGCATCTGACGCCGTATTTACTTAAACGCTTGATGTTCTCAATGTAATTCGCTATGTACAGATCACGCGAGGGCTTGCCGAGCTTTATATCCTCGTGTACGGGAACGCTCTCCACTACCTCAAAATTTAATCCCGCTTTCCCGGCGCGGTTCTTTATATGCAGTATGGAAGCTTCGCTCCAAACTTCTCCCGCGGGAACGCCGTATACTGCCGATACTATTGAGTGCATACCCGGTATCTGTTTTATATATTCAATCTTTACAGGGTCGCTCTCGCCGTACCACCTGAACGTCATTTTCATAGTTCTATATTCATGATGCCATTGCGCCATCCTAAACGGCCGGCACTGTCCTTTCAAACCTATGTCAGCTTTCATTATATTCCTATAGGCTCCTTCATAATTGCGCGTCTATTTCTTTACATAATTGATACTGCGCCCATCGCTTTCAAGAGCCTCTTTGTTATGCTTTCCGTCATACTCTGTTAATTCGTCGGCGTTTCCCTTTATTTTGGCATAAGCCTCGGCGTATAATTCCACGTCAGCTTCGTCGGCACACTCGAATCTGGGCGCGGCCATGAACGCGCTCTGGGCGAGAATCTCGGTATTCGGCAGTTTATTCACGGGCGTGTATTTTTCCCAATGCGGATTTTTAAACGGACCAGTTTTACCGAAAACGCTGTCAATTCCCGTATAAAGTGGCGATTTATGCAATATACCGTAACCGCACGAGCCGCATACTATACCCTCGGCCGCCAAAGCCTTCAAGAATGTTCCTATATAAACGCCGCCCAATTTATCGGCGTTGTAACGCATATAATGATAAGAAAATATCCTTTCGGCTTTTTGTGGGCTTTCCTGCGGTATTATATAATCCAAACCTTTGACTAACGACTCAAACCGCGCCGCGTTCTTATTACGTATTGCGTTTAATTCATCCAAACGATGCAAGTTGCCGAGGGCGATGGCCGCCGAGAGCGGATGAATACGATGTTTATACCCGCAACCTGTAAAGCGCAGAGGGTAAAACGCCGAACTTTCGCCCAATTTTCCGATACGTTCGTAATGACCGAGCGCAACAGCCCGCTCGTATATTTCTTTGTCATCGGTTACAAGCAAGCCTCCCTCGCCGCCGGACATCGTTTTGCCGCCTTGTAAAGAAAATGCCGCGACATCGCCAATAATGCCACGCGTACTGCCGCCGTACTTGGCGCCGTGCGCGTGCGAACAATCGGCGACCACTTTCAGCTTATGTTTCTTAGCGAGCGCGGAAATAGAATCCATATCGCACGGGTTACCCCAAACGTGTACGAGTAAAATTGCTTTTGTCTTTTCCGTTATCAAAGGCGCGATTATATCGGCCGTCATATTGTGCCCGCTCAAAGATACATCCGCGAACACGGGTATCGCATTATTGACCGCAACAGGTCCGACAGTCGCCCAAAAGGTAAACGACGGAACTATGACCTCATCGCCCGGACCGACACCCACGCCGAACAGCGCCGCTTGAATTGCGGTAGTACCGTTAGGTGTCGCCAATGCGTATTTTGTCCCCGTATAAGCGGCAAATTCTGTTTCCAATTGCTGTGAAACCGGCGCAAACGAAATTTGGTCGTTCCGCATTAACCGTTCGACAACTGGATATGTTTCTTCCGCGACAAAAGGAAGCGCGTATTTCCTTTCCGTTTTGACGGTTTTTTCACCACCGCACAATGCTAATTTCTTCATAAAATCTTCTTTTTCCTTTACCTTTATTTTTAATTTAATACTTTTTTATGTTCTCGCAAACCTCGACGGAACTCATCGTGTCCTTAAAAGCGTCTATCGCTATTACGATTTTCTTCATGTTTACTATTTCAAATTTTAATATTAAGTAACCGCGAGGCGTTAATATAACATATCTTTTCGTAGTTCGGCTTTGATATACAACCGTCGTTGTAAGATTTTTCCAACCATTCGCTAAAAAAATATGGGTGCGTATTGTCCGACATACAAATATCCGTACCAAAAAGCAGTTTGTCGGCAAATCTCTCGATAAAACGATAGGCGTACTCGGGATCGCGCATTAAAGCTTTCATACCGCTGTTCGCCGACATATCGCAATAAAGATTCGGATAACGCGTAAGAAGCTCGGCAAGGCGACCTTCAGTAATCTTTCCGGACGGATAACCGTTGCGTTCGGCTTCCGTAATAGATGACGATATTTCTGCCCAGAACGGTTGTGAATGCCCAATAAATACCAAATTAGGAAAATCGCGCAAGACCGATTCCAAGCCCGGCAAACCGATTTTATCGACTAATCCGTAATTCTTTCCCTCATGAGGCGCAATATGAAATAAAACGGGCAGCCGAGTTTTTTGGCAATGAGTAAATAAGTTGCGTACACGCAGGTCGTTAAAAGGCAGATTGGCACAAACTTCGCCGACGCCTCTGGCGCCAAACTTTTTATAATATTCCAAAAAAAACGACAAGTCTGCACTCGGATCGTTTAAGTACGCGCGCGGATCAATATTACAAAACCAAACGAACCGATTCGGATATTCTCTGACCGCCGCGTATACTCCCTCGTTACAAAGGGTTATAGAAGCCTCTGGATTGACTATCGGCAGAATAACGGCTTTTTCAACCCCTATTTTGTCATAAATGGCAATCAATTCTTTGGGCGAAGCATAAGATTTTGAAGTACCGCAGTATAAAGGCGCAATTTTATTGTAACGGTAACGCGCCGTATGCACATGAACGTCAATCTTAGGAATCTTTTCCATTTAAAATTATCTCCTTTCTTTTTTCTGCGGATTCATAAGCGGCAGCGATTATTTCAACGGGTTTCAACCCCTCGCGGCAGTCGGTCAGTGCCGGTCGGTTTTCCCGCACCGCGTCTATTAGGTCGGCGATTTGCAGGGTATGCCCGCGCTCGCCGAATGCCGAAGGATCGGATGACGTATTTCCAACCGGTTGTCCTAACCGTAAACCCTCTGGCAACGGATAATCTTTGACATTCCAAACCGCAATGGCGTCCTCGTCTAAAATAATCGAACCGTATTCCCCGCAAATTTCTGTTTTGCGGTTGAATCCCGGACTGACGCTCGTTGTCGCCGTAATACTCCCTAACGCTCCGTTCCCGAATTCAATAACCGCAGTCAAGGTGTCCTCAACCTCAATTTTGCGTATAAGAGTCTTTGCGCGTGCAAAAATGCTTCTTACCCCGCCCATCAAATATTGCAATAGGTCAACGCCGTGAATACCTTGATTCATCAGCGCGCCGCCGCCATCCATTTCCTTTGTTCCGCGCCACGAACCCCTATCATAGTACTCCTGCGAACGATAGTATTTCATGTCCGCTGCGCCGTATACAAGTTTTCCTAACCGCTCCTCGGTTATCGCTTTTTTGACCGCTTTTACATTCTCTGTAAAACGAAGCTGTGAGATAATTGCAGATTTTACGCCCGTTTTATCGCAGGCGGCAATCAATTTTTTGCCGTCCGCAACGGTCAGCGACATAGGTTTTTCTACAACGATGTGTTTGCCTGCTAAAACCGCCGCCGTTGCCAAAGCCGCGTGCAAACCGCTGGGCGTACAGATACACACTACGTCGATATTAGCGTCGCAAATCAGCTTTTCGGCGTGGTCAAACACTCTTGCGCCTGTTTCGATCCCCAATTTCCGCGATAGATTTATATTACTGTCCGTAACGCCCGTTAAAACAGCACCTTTATCCGCATTGGCGGCAATCGCCTTTACATGCCAACTTGAAATCATGCCGCAACCGATAATTCCGAATCTCATCATTTTCATAAAATATATTCTCCGCTATCCGCGTCGCAATACAACACGGCTTGTTCATGCATCCTCAATATACTCGCGGGACATTGTTCGGAAATCTCCAGTTTGACCGTAGCCCGTACCGCGTTGGCCTTAAGCCTGCCTGGTACGACGCAGATAATATATGCGGCCGACATTAATGCCGGAATTGTCAATGTAATCGCATTTTTCGGCACTGCCGTAATGGTGGGAAAACAACCGTCGTTCACCTGTTGGCGGCGGCACGCTTCGTCTAATGTTACGATTTTGACTGTTTGCGAGTCATTAAACAACGCAACATGAGGATCGTTAAACGCGATATGCCCGTTTTCGCCTATACCCATGCATACTATGTCGAGCGTTTTTTTTGCGAATAATTGCGCATACCTCGCACATTCGGCTTCCGCGTCCGTCCTCGCTCCGTTTATATAATAAACCGACTTGAATTTAACTTTTTCAAATAGCCTTATACGCAAAAAATTACCGAAGTTCTGCGGCGCATCCGCGGGTAATCCTATATATTCGTCCATATGATAAGCGTTTATTCTGTCCCACGCGATACCGTCCGCACAGACCAATTCCGACAAAAATTCTTCCTGCGACGGTGCGGCAGCAAACATCATGTTGATTTCCGTTTTTTGTTTTAGCAAGGTTTTTAACAAGGCGGCTATATCCGCAGCCGCGCTTTTTCCTGCTTGCACACGGTCGCCGTAAATTTTTACTTTCATTTTATCGGCGTAAAAACTCTTGATAAATTCTTTATTTCCGTTCATACTTTTCTCCTGCTACATATACTTCCGTCACGTTTATATTTTCGTCGAACACGGCGAAATCCGCGACTTTTCCTTCCTCAAGCGTTCCTTTGTCCGCGCTTAGTCCCATAGCGGCGGCCGGATTGGCAGTCATCATGTTGACTATCTCATAAAGCCGCATGTCCGTTTCTTCGCGCATGACCCTTATCAAGCGGTCCGCCGTCGCCACACTGCCCGCGAACGCGCTTTTATCCGGCATTTTAGCCACATCGTCCTCTACTATCGCCGGAATCCCGCTTTTGCGCCCGCCCACTATTGTCGCGCCGCTTTGCATCCCTGCGCCGCGTATCGCGTCGGTAATTAAAATTACGCGGTCTTTTCTTTTCACTTTGCAGACAAGGCGCAACAAGTTGCCGGGCAGATGCGAACCGTCGGCGATTATTTCCACATACATATCGTCTGTTAAATATCCCGCTTCGACCGCGCCGGCCACACGGTAGGCGTCGACCCGCCGCACCGACGGCATCGCCGAGTAAAAGTGCGTCATCAATCGGTATCCGTTACCAAAAGCGCGTAATACCTGCTCACAAGTAGCGTCGGTATGCCCTATCGACGGTATCAAGCCGCGTTCCGTCATATATTGGGCAAGCGCTTCGCTACCTTCAAGCTCGGGCGCTACTGTTAAGCGTTTAATATTAGGACACGATGAAAACAATTCCTTATAATAATTCTCTTCGATTATGTGGGTATATTCCGGGTTTAACGCGCCCGCCTGCGCGGGGTTAATAAACGGTCCTTCGACGTGCAGTCCCTGTAAAGAAGGATGGGTGACGGTTTTAGTCCTGTCGACCGCATTCTGAAAGGCGTTATCCGCCGCCTTAAAGTCTTCTATCGTCCCGCCCGCGAGAGTGGGAAATATTGTCGTTGTACCGTGCCTCGCATGGAAATCAGCGATTTTAAGATATTCGTCCGGATCGGCGTCCGCAAAATCAAATCCCGCCCCGCCGTGAACGTGAATATCTATGAAACCCGGGGACAGGTATTGTCCCGCGCCGTCGCAAACTTTACAACCATAGTTCGGCAGGGCGCGCCCGATTTTAACTATGCGCCCGTTTGCAACTAACAAATCGAAAGCTTCCCCGATTCTGTCGGTCAATATCAATTTATAGTTTTTAAAGAGCGTTTTCATACTCTTACCGTTTTTCCTGTCTTATACGCTCGATCAATTTTTTCAATCAATTTGACGGGTAATATCATACTTTTATAATTTTGCGGCATCGTTTTCTTGACAAGCATATTATGAAATATCCGAATTTCCTCCGCATAAACGGTAGAAATATCAATCGGAAAATGTTTAATATCTTTTTTGCCGTAAATCGTTCCCGCGCATTTTTCTGCTCCCGCCGTAAATAATAGCGTCGCGTCAAAGTTTTCATAGCCGAACACAGCGGTAATACTGTCATTCTTGCGAACCGCCGTTACGGTTTTCACGTCCTCACCGAACACCGCGAGCGCCGTTTCAATTAAATGCGACGCGTAAAAAAATAACCCGTCGTGTTCGCTGTCCGGCACGACGTTGAAATTCAACGTCCCCGTGATGAACTCGCCGCCCCCCATCAGTCCGTCAACAAACGCTTTTATTGCATGAACCGCCGGCGAATGCTTGACCGCAGACCCGCCCGAAATCAAAACCTTTTTATCTTTCAGGAGTTTGATAAACTCTTTCGCCTCCGCATAGTCCGACGTAAATGGTTTGTCCATAAACAGCGGCAGGCCCGCCTCGGCGTAAGGTTTTGCATAAGAAACGTGCAGCGAACCCTTCCGCGCCGTCACCATCACCGCGTCAACCTTGCCCAAAAACTCGTCCGGAGATCGAGCCGCAAGTTTCACGCCCGTTTCGCGCATTATGGCTTCCGTCGACGCTTCGTTGCCGTACACGCCTATAACCTCCATGTCGGGAAACGGTTTTTTGCCGTCCGCCCCCGGAATGTTGATGTAGCGTGAAAACGCCATTGCGTGGGTATTTTCCGTGCCTAAAATTGCAATCTTGTACATAATCCTTTTCCTCTTATTCCCCGATTGCTTTCAATAATTTTTTGAAAGCGGCGGCACCCGCATCGAATGCCGAAGCAGGGTCGTCGTAGCGGTTTTTAAATTTTAATCCGTGTGCGGCCAAATTCGCAAGCCCTCCGAATTCAAATAAATGCGGCTCCAGCGTCAGAAACAAATCGCCCTTACGGTTTTTCAGCGTTTCGGCGATTTTACCGTCGCCTTCGCCCACGGGTACGATTTCGCCGGTATATAACGCGTCCTTCGC
Organism: Clostridia bacterium; assembly: GCA_026001225.1. Taxonomy (GTDB): domain Bacteria; phylum Bacillota; class Clostridia; order Christensenellales; family DUVY01; genus BNZQ01. Next base: position 31,672 of record BNZQ01000001.1, on the reverse strand, counting down.
ATGAAAAAACTCCGTTTTTTCAGCAAGCAACTCAACCGCTTCTCCTATATTCTGTCCGGTCAAAACGTAATTTGCCGCATCGAACAAGTTATTTAAGCCGGGTACATTTTCAAGTAATTCGGCCGCACCGACCGCCCTTTCGGCGTAAAGCCCCTGCTCGTTTTCGCTGAATAATTTGACGCCGAATGCGCGGCCGAGTTCTACAAAACGGTTCATGCAATCGAATACGCGGCCTTTCTCTTTCTGCGCGTTATAAAAGCTAAACACCCGTATTTTGTCCGTTCCGAAGATCTTCGCGTTCTCGAAAATCCGTTTCACAATGTCCGTATATGCGGTAAAATCGACCGTTACATCGATTTTACCTATCGGCGAAGCGATACAGTTCACACTAATGCCTTCATCGCGCAATACAGACGAATATTCCTTGCACTCCCTGGCTGATAAATCTTTTATATTTTTGCCGTCTATCGCCCGCACATCCAAATATTTAAACTCGTGTTTCTTGAGGGCGGTAATCTGCCCCGCCAAGCTTTCGGCGGCTTCGTCCGCAAACGCACTGATGATAACCATTTTCTTATACTCCTTATGTTCTTTACTCACAATCACAAAATTTACAAAAACTTACGAAGCTCGGCTATCAAAGCGTTAGCGATTACTTCCTGTCCGGCGTCTCCGGGATGTACGCCGTCCTGCGCAAAGGCTTCCGGCTTTTGCGTTTCGGTCAGTTTATTGAAAATTTCCTCGGTGCGGACGTAAGCGTCGGCATATCCGGCAGCCAATTTATTGCAGACGGCTAATTTGCCGACGAACTCCGGCTCCCACTCCGGAGTGACTACGCCGCACCTTAAAATATAAGGCTGAAGCATAATAATCTTTGCGTTGATTTTCTTGCATTGCTCTAAAACCGCTGCGTAATTATTTTCAAATTCCGCGTCGCTCATAGGCATGTTTGCACTGAGTTTGTGCCATACATCGTTTACGCCAATCATAACCGTAACGATATCCGGCTTTAAATCAAGCGTATCCTGTTTCCACCTTGGAACCAAATCGCAGGTGCGGTTACCGCTGATTCCGCGGTTGTAATAAGCTACGTCCTTTTTTTCCGCGTTCAACCAATCCGTTACCTTTTTAACGTAACCGCGGCCGATACCTGCCGGGTCCTCACGCCAACCCGCATCGGTGATGCTGTCGCCTTGAAAAACAATCGTCTTTTTCATAGTATGAATTCCTTCATTTTTATTTTTGTATTAGTTATGCATTATGCCGTTTACCTGAGACTTGTTGTCGCGCCAGCCTTCGCGCACCTTCACGAATAATTGAAGGTTGATTCGTCTGCCGGTAATTTGTTCGATTTCTTATACTCCTTCCGACAGCAGCCGATAATAATAAACTGGCGCGGCGCTCCACCCGTGGCACAAACTGCCCGCATTATCGAAGGCTTTTTCGCCTTTCTCTGTTTCCCAAAAAGAAGTCGCGCCGGCGTCCGACATAAGTTTATAACGGGCGTCGATGTCTTGCAATATATATTCTCTATATTTCTTTTTATCGGTTTTGATAAGCGCGTCATATGTGAAACATTTCATACTGATCGTAGATTTAATCATGCGGTCGGAGGTCAAAGCAGCGCAAATTTTATCGGCGCGTTCCGAAACCGCCGCACCGCTCAAAACGGCAAGCGCGTTGACAAGTTCGGAATAATGCGTTCCGTCTCCGAATGTATCGTACAATCCTCTTTCCCGCCGCCAAAAACGCGCGTTAGCAGCAGCGTTAATCCCTGCCGCTTGCTCGGCATACCGGCTTGCTTGTTCCGTTTTACCTAAAAGCTTGCATAAATCAGACATATTGTTTAAAGCAAGCGAATACAAAAATTGTAAAGGCGCGTCGTTTAATCCGTCCTTTAATCTTTCGCCCGACAAACCCTCGCTCCATTCGTAAAAATCCCAATATATGCCCGAGCCGAGCGGACCGCCGAACTTGCGCACAAGGCATTCTTCTTCCCTATCTGTAAAAAATTTCAGAATGGCTGTCAATTTATTGAAATATTCCGCCGCCAAGCTTAAATCGCCGGAATATCCGGCATATTCACGCATTGCGACAATATACCAAAGCGAAAACGAAGGAATTACGATATCGACGGAAGAAGGCGAGCATATCGTTAAAAGACCGTCGTCGCGCTTGCCCTCCGACAATAATTTCAACGACGCCCGCTGAAATTCATATCCCTCGAAAGCCGCGCTGCCGAACAGCATCTGATTGCGGCCGTCTAAAGCGTATAACGCCTGTTCGCGCCACGGTGTATCCTCATAATGCTCGTGCATACACAGCCGTAACGTCCGAACCGCGATACCGTAAATCCGCCGCCGCAATTCGTTATCCGCCTTATACGGCTTTTCCGTTACGGGATAAAACGTTTCTCTTAAACCGATTTCCTCTACCACGGCGTTTTCATCCGCTTCAACCTGCAAATACCGGCAGCCCAACCTCCGAAATGGGTTAAGATATTCTTCCGTATTTCCGCTGCCTATAACCTCGACCGAAAAATCGCGGCTTCCAATCCGCCGGCGCACCTCCCCGTCCGCTATATGCTCTCCGTAAGAGATTGTAACAAGCTGTCCGACCGTGGCTTTAAAACGGATATATAAAAACCCCGCACATTCGTTTCCCAAATCATAAATACGTTTTTCTTGGTCAATAAGCTTGCCCGATTTAAGATTTTCCAACGTCAAGCGCTTGATCGGACGCTGGAACAGGCTGTAATTTATCGCATTATTTACGAAAGCCGGTCTAAGCGTTCCGCCGCGTCTCCCCATATCGTAGCGGAACGAATAACCTATTTGGCGCGTTATCCGTTTCTTTAAGTTTGATACATAGCCCTCGGCCCGTCGGCATAAGGTCTTTCCCGACGAACAAACAACAGGCTTGCCGTCTATTTGCGCCTCATAAATCAAACAAGGCTCGGCGGCGTAAGAAACGAACGAACCATCGCCGCCGTAATGCCATACAACAATCCGCAATTCGTTTTTTCCTTGCCGCAAATATCCTGTTATTTCAATTTCGTCATAAACTTTATACCACGGAAAATCCGCGTACTGCCCGAAGCCCGCAAGCTCCCCATTTATATAAAGCGCGTAATTACTTTCGCATGATATTCCTATAACAGCGTCACCGGTCGCATAATCCAGAGCATCGAAAAACTCACCGTATTCGTCTCCGGCACTTCCGTCGCTTATCCATATCCATTCCGACCGTTTAAAATTCATGCCGTCTTCGTTTCCTAATTTATATTATACATCAAATATTATTTGTAGTCAATTTCAAATAATATCTAATTTATATTGCAAAAAATACGTGAAGTTGTAAAATGAAGAGCAACGTAAAAAAAGAAAGACCCACGAGGGGAAACCTTTGGTACAATAGTGTTGAGAAAGCACAAAAAGTATCAAAGGAGGAACCGATATAAATATTCCGTCACTCAAATCACATTCACGCTGACCGTAACCGTATGAGAATTGTGAACAAGAGGGTCTTCCGTGTTGTCCGGCGTATAATGCAAAATATCCTCGTCAAGCTCGGAAACCGCATCAAGCCTTCCCGCGCAATATTGTAAAAGACGGTCGTGGCACGAACGCGTGCGGCGTATCAAGCCGCCTATGCGCAAGTCCTGCACTTCAAACCCGTGCGGCTTGTTTTCCCGCATCCATTGCGATTGGAACTCCTTATAAAAAGTCTCAATCCTCTTTGCAATTATAATGTATTCTCCGACCAATTCCTTCAATCCGGCTTTGTCGCCCGCTCGGTATAATGCGCGCGTTCGCACGCCTATATCCGTTTTTAATTCCAAAATCTCGGCCAAAAGGCGCATCGTTTTAAATATATAAGAAAATTTACCATATTTCCCGATTTTTAGTTTTTGGGCGACGGTTTTATAATATTCCGCCTTGTCGGTTACCCACGTATCGAAAACCCCGCAAAAATAATCGCAGTATAACAAAGCCTTTTCGGCGCTTCCGTTTCTTTCGTATGCCCGCCGCGAACGCCCTTTTACAAGCTCTATATCCATAAACTCCTCAAATCCCGTCCCCGCAATTTTACGGAAGCCTTTTTCAAGTTCGGCGGGTTCGACGCTTTTTCCGCGGCAAAGACGGGCAAAATAAAACAGCGTCGGCAAAACCGCAAACAAGGATGTCTCCGCGCCATTATCGCCCCATGCGGCAACCATTATCTTCTTTATGCCGTATTCGCGCGCCGCCGGAACGGCCGCTTTCGCCGTATTGATACTATACAAATTATCCGGCGCGAAGCCCTGCCATTTCCACGCGCCCCCCGCGAACTCGATTTCGTTGCCAATTTTTTTATGCCCAGCAAACATTTTACGGTAGTGTTCGTTGTCGGTCGAATAATAATCCCAATAAATCAGCGATATATTTTGGGGAATCCGTTCCAAAACCTCTGGCGGTATGGATTTAGCGGTATCGGCATACTCTCCGCCGAACGCCAAACGGAAATACATATCGCTCCACATCGCGCATTTAAAGCCGTATTTTTCGGCTATTTTCAAAACCCTGCCTATATGTCGGTTTATAATCTCAAACCTGTTTTGATAGCCGAAACGGTCGAAAAATTTTCCAAGCCCCACCATAAATGCTTCGTCGCAGCCGATGTTGATATTGCGGCTTGTAAAATTTTCCGCGACAGAAGCGAACATATCCTCTATCAGCTTATAGGTTTCCGGTTCGTCGACAAGCAATATGTCGTTGCAGTCGCGGAGCCCGGCGAAAGCGGGCCAACGGAAAATTTGGTTAAGGTGCGCCAACACCTGTATGCACGGCGTAAGCTCGATACCGCGTCCGGAAGCGTACGCGTCGATTTCCTTTAGCTCCGTGCCCGAGTACCGTCCGCGCAAATATCCGAAATACGGGCGGTTTTTAATCTCGTATGTGTCCTCAGTATAAAGCTCGAGGCGGTTATACCCCATCTTCGCTAAATTATCAATAAACAATTTAAGCGTCTTAACATTGGGAACCGCGTTGCGCGAACAGTCTATCATCACGCCGATTTTGTCAAAACCGTTCTTCATGCTTGCCTCCGCATTTTTTCATAATGCAATCGAGATTACTTTTCGCTTTCCCATCAAGACATTCAACCCTTATTTCACCTGCGGGCGTCGGAAACCGAATTGATATGGACTTGAGCGTTTTGGGAATTTTCGGCTCAAAATCTACTTTTTTGAAGCCCGGCGCGGCGATTTTTATTCCGATAATATCCTCGATTAAAATAATGATCGGGCTGCTCGCCCACGGATGGCAAAGGCTGGTATTCCATTTTTGCCCCTTACCCCACGCTTCGAAGCAAGCAGTGGCGCCCTCCTTGATCATATTTCCCCAAGAGCGTTCGTCTTCGGATGTCAGAAGTTCGAAGACAAGATCGTGTTCGCCGGCTTGCGCTAACGCTTTGAGGACAAAATAGGAAAAGTAAACGCCGCAGCTCAGTCTTTTTTTCTTGATATGAGCGACTATGTTGTTTGTATCCGGCGCGAGACCGAAAAACAACGGCAGCGCGTTCGCGTGCAAGGAACTGTGTTCGGATACGTCCGAATCGGTAAACAATCGTGTGTCGCAGTTATAAAACGCGCCGACAAAAGCGGCTCTTAATTCGGAAATTTCGCTACAATCGAACGCCGCGCCGAGTATGGCTTTTATTTCCCCGACCGCATCGACAGCGCCGATAAAAAACGCGTTCAGCACAGTGTTGCATCCCTTTTGAACATTCGGCCACGAAAAATCAAAGTCGTATCCGTCTCTGTAATTCACCGGCCAATCGACCAATATCTGTTTAGGCGCAATATTTTCAAGCAATCCGTCCGAACGGGAAAATTGTTTGAAGTACGTTATGACTCCATCCGCGACCGGAAGCATTTCCCGTAAAAACTCGATATCGCCGCTTAAACCGAAATAATTAAGCAGGAACAACGGAAATTGTAGGGAATAATCGGCACATTCGTTCCTTTTGCCCGTGGGCGCACAACACATCAAGCCCGGGCAAATTTTAGCCGACAGCGCGAATTCCGATATGGCTTTTTTATATATCCTGTAATCGCCCGTCAAATATGCGTGAGATTTTGCGGTTATGAGTGCATCGCCCGAAAATTGCCCCCTTTCCCTTGTCGGGCAATCCAAATACCCTTCCTGCGTACCGTATTTCACGCCGTTCTTACATATATCCCATATTTGATTCAAAAGACAGTTCGACGATTCAAACACGCACAAAGTATCGTCAAACGGATAATGCCTTACTTCCGCTCCGACGGATGAAATGTCTATATCCGCTCCGTTCGCGTTTATTTGCGCGTAACGAAACGCCTTATAATCATAGGAGTCTAATTCATCGTCCTCTCCCGAGAGAATCCATTTGTCGTTGTAATCACAGCCGCAACGCATATTGCCGCGCACTTTTTCGGGGCTTTCCATTTCCTCGCCGTAGCTTATTTCGACCGTATCCCCGGCTTTCCCTTTGGCCGCAACAAGAAGCCTGCCCGTAACCTCGCCTCCGAAATCAAAAATATAGTTTCCCGGCGAAACAGTTTTGATTTCCGCAGGTTTAACCTCATATATTTGCAGGGATGGGGTTATTTGCGGATAAAATCTGTAATCATGCCGCTCTTTCACAGCCGCATCAGTCCAATCGGCATCGTTAAAGCCTGCGGTTTTCCAACCCTTTATTTTTTTTCTGTTGTCGATATCCTCCGTAAAAGCCGTCAAGTAACCATATACTTTTGTCCCGACATACTCCTTCGCCTCCGTATACTTCCAAGAAGCGTCGGTCGACAGCAAAACGCCGCCGCAGGATATTTGCGCGATCATGCCCATTCTGTAATCGCCGCTGGGCCAAACGATGTTGATAAGCCCTTGATAATACACGTGTACCGCGGCGACGTTCCGCCCTTTTTTCAAAAACCGCGAAATATCGTAACGGTTGACGTAATAATGAAAATGATATGAGGGCGCGGGACCTTGTCCTACAAACCTACCGTTGATATAAAGTTTGTAATAGTCATCCGCCGTAATGTCGATATAAGCGTTTTCCGGCGTTTTGTCCAAAGAAAATTCCTTTCTGACAAGCATATGCCTGTTTTTCAAATCCTCGCGGTGCTTAAAGCGTTCGCGGCCGTCGTAATATTCCGGCGTCTGTTCTTTATCCAGCAGATTTACAATCGGAATCAATTCAGAAAAGACCCCGATTGTAATCCACTTCGCGTTTTTATCAAACATACATTACCTACCAAAATGTGTCGAATTTTTTTGTACCGGAGCGCGGCGCTGAAACCGCCGCGCTCCGGCAGTTAAACTTTTATACCACAATAATCAAACGTCTTGTATAAATCTTAGGTTTTTCATGCAGAGATCCATAAATACGTTGGCCCGATTCCAGGTGTACAACGCCGTAAAACCTATTTTAGCGTTGTATGCGGAACCGAATCCCGTTGATGAACCTCCGGCATACATCTCTATCGTATACCATGTGTTGAGTTGCATTTCCGCGATAATCAAAGGCGTTTTGTTGGCATCACCCGTAGCGTAAATGACAGGCGAAATCCATGCCGGCGCCACGGAGTGTTCTCTTAAGCTATAATACTTTTCGACAGAAGCGCCGCTTGGTACTATCGAAAAGGCAAGATTTTCCAAGCCTAACCCTATGCCGCCATCGCCCGTTTTTTCTCCTCCCTTGGTATCATTGTAACATATGTCGATAGCAATTTTCTTGTATGCGGTGCGTCCGGCATTGTACATAGCTCTTAATCCGCCGGTAAATTCGACATAAAGAACATCGGTTCCCCAAACTGAAACGGCATTCGTGGTATTATGAGGAATGTAATACCGATACGCGCCCTTATCGGAATCGTATCCGAACGCAACTCCCTCCCACGGCGTACCCGCAAATGTAAACGAACCTGCGGGTTCTGCGCTCGTCATCGACGCTATCATCACGGTGGAGGGCAAATTGAGTTCGGTAAACCGGAAATTTTTCATACTGATGTCGGCAAATCCATACGGTCTGTACGCCGGCCACGGATATGATACCGAAAATCCTAATTTTGCATTCGCGACGGTAGCTACCGCTCCCGCATGCAATATAACAGTATACCATACACCGAGCGCCTCGCTTCTCAGAGCATTGAAACTAACGGGCGTTTTATTGGGATCCTCAGTTGCATAAATAAGAATCGGCGCTCCGTTTATACCGTTCATATCCTGCAAGGAGGTTGCGGCTCCGCCCTCCTTTACTATCTTGAAAGTAAGGTTTTCCAATTCCGTTCCCGCAGATCCTCCTTTAAACTTAGAATCGTTGTAGCGTATATCGATAGCAATATATTGGTTCTTCGGGGCTTTCCCGGCGTCATATTTTGTTCTTAGATCGCCGCCGATTTCAATCATGTGATCGGTCCAAGTAACTATGCTTGTCTCGTAGGGAACTTGATATCTGTATGAGCCTGCGTAAGGACCGGATTCCTGCAAGCCAAACGTAGTGCCCGCTATCAGCCCTGCATCGGCAACCGCAAAGGCATTGTCGTGTTGCCCGCTCGTCATAGGCGCGATTATTTTATCATAGTCGACCTGCGTATAAGCGGTAAAGCATAAGGTTCCGCTCTCGCCGAACTCAGCCGTATACACACCCGTCTGCGCGACCTCAAAGCCTACGCCACTCTGTACCGTAAACGTTGTGGTGCCGTCCGGCGCCGTAACCGCATATTCGATGTTGTTTACGCTGTCGAAAGGAAGAGCGACAAAATCACCTTCCAAGCAAATATAATTGTTATACAGCATGTTTCCCGGCTTTTCCGTAAATCTGATATTTTTTATGTAAATATCGGCAAACGCCAGATTGCGCTCCTGCGCGCTTGAGAACAGTGTCACAAAGCCTATTTTGTTGTTATAATTAGCACCGAGACCCACGGCGGGATTACCCGCATATAGTACTACGGTATACCATGTTTCTTTTACCATCTGCGCATGGGACAAGGACGTTTTATTAATATCGTCCGCGGCATAAACTCTGACCGGCGCGTTAAGAAGACCTTTCAAATCCTGACCTGAAGTATTGGCAGTAGTTTCAGCTTGCATAAAAAACACCAGGTTTTCCAGCACGCCCGCCGACTTCGAATCATTATAATATATATCTATAGCGATATATTCGCTTGTTTCGCGTTTGGCGTTATAACTCGTTCTTAAGCTACCGCCGATTTCCACAAAAAACTTATTCCAATCATAATTGCCGCTGGTAACTTGGCTTTCCTGTAAATTATATCTGTACGCGCCCACAACGGCGTCAAAGTCAAACGTAAAGCCCTGCTGAACCGTTACGCCCGGCGCAATGGCAAAGGAATTGTCATAAACGGCTTTAAATTGGTCGCTTGTCATAGCGGCCAATATTTTGTCGTATTCGGCAACGGTACAGACTGTGATTTCAAAGCTTTTAGTAACGGCAAGCGTATTTCCTCTGTAAGCCTTTACTGCAATCGTGTAAATTCCGGTTTCGAGGTCGCCGTCGCCGACTTTTGTGATTTTGACGGCGTTATTTACCTCGGTAGCGGTATAAGAGCCACCCTGACCTCCGGTTACCTCGTATTGGAGTGTAAATCTCTGCGCGGTCAGCTTTTCAGCAAAAGGAAGCGATGCGGACGCGGCCTGTTGGAAAATATAATCCTTTCCTTTGGCGATAAATTGTGGCGTTTGGGTATCCGTTACCGTCGCCGTAACATCCTCGCACCAAATATCGGTCAAAATACGGACGCTGTAATTGTTCTTTTGCTGTAAGCCGTTCAAATTAAAGACATCGGTAGACAATGTAATCCCCGCCCCGCCGATTGTGTAATAACTTGATGGAACCGTAACGCCGTCTATCCTTACGCCGAAATCCTCTACATCCGCCCACGAGAATAAAAGCCCTTGGCCGTCATCGCCCAAATCGACGCTAAAATCGCCTATCGTCTGCTGGTTCTCGCCGCTTACCGAATAGGTCGCGGTTACCAGCGCTTCGTTGCCGGCCAGGTCAGTCGCGGAATATGTAACGTCATAGTCGCCGTATTCCCGATCATATAAAGGCGCCATCGCGGCGATTACCGTCAAATCGTTACCAAAGGAATCCTTCGCAGTGACATCGAAATCGAACGGGCTTAAAAAGTTCAGAGCGTTAGCAACCCGGTAGGACAGCGGATAAACCGCGTCCGTTAAAGCGGCCGATCCGCGCATTAAGTTCGGCATACCATAAACGTACGCCTTTTTCGTTACGTCTTCGGCGTTCGCCAATTTGTAAACGATGTTGTAAGCGCCAGAGGTCCCGAAGTTCACGGCGGAGGTATCCACCGTAGTCCCTTGCGGCATATCCGCCAAAAAATTAAAGCCCGTATCGTTCAGCTTGATATGCCGGTCGACCGCCGGAATAACGACGGGCGTTTCGTCCGGAGGATCGTCCGGTTCCGATTTCTTGCAGCCGGTTAAGGCTATGTTCCCAACGAAAAGTACAAGCGTAAGCAGAATCGCCAATAAGCGTTTTTTCATGTCTTTGTTCTCCTTTTTGATTCTTTCATATATTTACATACAGTTACCTGCGATTGTTTTTCAGCCCTTTAATTATTTCAACACTACAAGCGCGCCCTCGCCTGCGGCAAGCTTTAGCGGCAGCTTAGTCGCCGCGACCGAAACCCTTTCGCCGCGCTGAATAACGTCGTAACCGTACCTATCGGTAAATTCCAGCGTAATTTCGGAAACATCCTTGTACGGGTCGCCCACAATGTAAAGAGCCGTTTTGCCTTGGTAATCGAAGCAACCTATCAAAGCCGGATCCCCCGCGACTTTTTTAAGCTCGCGCCAGCCGTCGCCCAAAATATCGTCGGAAGGAATAGGCGCGCGAGACGCACCGTTGACTATTACGCCGACGTTTTTAGCGCGCATCAAATATTCATCTACGGCTTGAACCTGAACGGCCGCTTTTTTCGAATAATACCAAGACGGATTTTTCGAGCCGTACGGGTCAATTAAGCTGTGATTTGAAAAATCCAAGGCATCGTTCTGCACCCTCACTTTCATATACCCGGACGGATAGCAAAGCGGAAAATGCGCGATGCCCTTTGCGCCGTAAGCCAGCATGGTATTTAAGTCCCACAGAAATTCGCCCTCGGTCGGAATCCTCGGAGCGGAAACGTTGCTGTTCCAAAGCCCTCCCGTCTGCGTAAATGCCCACCAAGCAAGGTTGTTTTCGTCCGCCTTTTTTCTGACCGTCGACATATTGGTAAACCAAGTACTGTGAATCGTGCCTTCGACGCCTGAAAACGGGTATTGGTCGTACATCAAAAACTGCGGCTTTGCCGCCAAAAAACCGTCCACATATTCATCGTAGGTTATCGCGGCTGTCGCGCTTCCCGTAAGTTGCGCACTCGTCGCTTGCAAGGGGAGCATATTCCAATACAGCAATAGGTCGTCCGCCGCGCCTTTCATATTCTCTTGAACCAAGCCAAAAACCTCATTCGCATCCGCCATCTGCCCGAAGAGAGCCATACTCGGTTCGTCCTTTCCGTAAATGCCTCCGAAACTCGGATATTCCAACAACTCCTCCAAGGTTTCCGTCCAATCCACAGCGGGAGCAAGCTTTTGGTCCGTAAGCGCGACGTTTAATAAATCTCTTACCGGCAGCATAGTGAGTATGCCCGCGTTTCCCGACATTTCAAGAATTTTCGCCGCGTTGCCGTCGGTGTCGCCCTTTATATAGTTATCGTGTATGCCTATCATATAATTTACGCCCGCTTCCGCTATATCGTCGAAAACCTCCTGCCTGATCATAGGCGGCATCTTATTGCCTAAATAATCCGATACGGCGTTATGCGGCGCGACATAGCCGCCGTAAGGCATCACGTTCCCGCCCAACCCTCTGAGACCGAACGCCGAATAAGCGAGCGGCTCGCGAACTTCGGACGCCTTATACTTAACACTCACCGTTATAACCTCCAAATCTGCGCCGTCCGCCGCGCAGCCGGACAGCAACGTAACGAACAGCATCGCTATGGACACAATCAAACAGCCCGATAATTTCATTTTTTTCATTTACGGATACCTCTCTTCGCTATGATTATTGTTAAACCCAAAATTGCTACAAGCGCGGCGGCGCTTGACGATTTACAACCGCCCGCACCGAGTCCGTCGTCCTTAACAACCTGCGGAAAACTGTCCGAATCCCGCCATGTATCGGTGTACGCATAGTCGGTTGAGGGCGGCAGTTTACTGGAAACGCGCTCTCCCGCCGACACAATATTCGGGTTGCTGTCCATATTCTTGATTGTAATATCGTCTATGGAAAATTCGGAATATTGAGCTATCTCCCGAGTTCTCGTGTTGCCTCCCGCCCAAAAATATACGCGACCATCGGGCGTCAGCCCGCCCGGAAACGCTTGCGTATAAATATCGGTATACATTGCTTCGCCGTCGAGCTTTAACGCCACCGCAAAGCCTCCGTCGATTACGGTAAATTTGACATGTATTTCTTCATTTCCGTTCTGCCAGTTCAAGAAGTCGAATTTTGACGGCAGGTTATATGAAGACGCTGTTCCGTTGTCTATAACCACAATCCGCGTAGGCGCCGACCGCGCGCCCGTGACCCAGTTTATCGGTCCGTCGAAGTATACGAAATAACCTACCCTTGTAACCTCGCCCAACGTTATCGAAAGGCGCGGTCCCGGATTAAAGCCGAAAGATACGGCGGACCAAGCCGCAGCGGCACGTATGCCGCCCCGCGCGTTGGCGTCGGCTTCCGGCCAGTTTTGGAAATCCGACATCGTATACGTCAGTTCGAAATTGGAATATACATAACGCGAGGCGAATTTATTGCTTTCGTCCGATCTGTGGAACATCAGTTTGTTGTCGTCGACGAATATCCCGTCCCTGAAGTCATCCAGCCACCACAAATTCGAATCGAAGTCGTTAGTATCGAAATTTTCGATAACAATTTCGGGCGTCGCCGGCCTATGATAATAAGAATTGTATACATTCAAAGCCGATAACTCCGCGTTTATCATTTTGTATTGCGTGGAATACTCGCCGTCCTGCGTAAATCCGATATAGCCCGAAAAATCCGCATCGGGCAAGCTTCCCGAATATACCGCCGCACCCTTGATTTTTACCTCCAGTCTTCCCGAGGCGGCGGCGGTAATTTCGACGTCGAAATCGTCCGCTATAAAACCGGTATTAACGCCTACAGACGCCAAGCTTACCGGCGCGATTATTTGAACCTCCGCGCCGCCGGCCGCAAAGCCGCTCAATCCGTACTTATACCCGCCGTCATTTTTAAAGTACAGGAAATACGAGCCCGCGTCCCCCGCGTCCCCCGCCAGCATAGACAGCCCGAACACAAACCCGAAACGTTTGCCGCCGTCTATCTTAACGATTTTCAACGAAAACTCGGCGCGCAGACTGTCGGTACCCGATTCTACGACGGCTCTTTTAGTCGATACGAGTGGGTTTCCTATGTCGTAAAAATATCCTCCGTCGTCAAGCGTGCCGCCGAACTTCACAACACGCTGATTACTGCTACGTTTTACGATTTGTATGCCTTGATTTTCCATATAATTCCAATCGGAATTACTAATCTTGTCACTGCCGAACAACGAACTGCCAACAATATTGCTGCCCGTCATACCGGCGTAAACCGACTTTTTCTCGGAAAAGCCCGGCCCGAACGCGATTGTTCCTCCAAAAAAGAGAACCGCTAAAACTATACAGCACAAGTGCTTTCTTTTAATGTTTTTCATGTTTCCTCCGCTTTAATTAATACCGATGCCGCTTTTGAATATAGGCCAGTTGTTATTCCAATATTTTGTTTCCTCTGTAATATATTGTGAAAGGTCCCACATATCGGCGACATTTTGCGAATAAGCGAACTTTGAGGACGGCGCGTTACGGGAGAAACTTGATATTCCGTTCTCATACATTATCCTCGACCTAAGCGAGGTATATATAGGAGTAAAACTTTGCGAATAGGCGAACGCATCCTTGGAAAATCCGCTCCAGGAAGCGGTATCGACCTCGCCTTGAGAAAGGGTGACGGGGATAGGCATCCGCGTCGTTTCCTGCATTATTTTCATAGCGGCGTCGGAATAATAAAATTTTAGATATTCCTTTGCCGCTGCCTTCGCGTTGGAATAATTGGGAATAAACGCGGTGTGCCCCGACAATTCAGTGTGCATGATACCGCGCGCCGCCCGTACGGCGTCTAATTTTGCCGGCGGAAGCGCCGTTGCCGCCGCGGTTTCGGAGGAATTAGCCGTCCCGTCGACATAAGCGACCGCCGCCGCAAGCTGATTTTCCGTTATACCGAGCTTAGTTCCGAGCGCGGATATTACCGGCGGTCTCATCATGCGTATATTAGGATGGTTCTTTGCGTTTTTCATCTCGTTTTCAAGCCAACTGCCATTGGGTATCATAACGGCCTCGCCGTTTAAAAAACGCGTTTGCGTCTCGATGTGGCTCATGATATTTGTTCCGTAAACAATATTCGACGATCGGCTGACAAGTTTTTGAAGCACGTTCAACGCTTCGTACTTGCCTTTCCCGAGTGAATAATCCGTAAAAGCCCTCACGTCGTTTTCATTGCGCGTACCTTCGATATCGGTATAAACGGCCGACCACATATCAAAATAGCTGTCGACGCCGTCAAGTTGCGCTATCCACGCTTCCGTGATGTATCTCCAATATGTGTTGTAAAATATAAAAGGAACATAATTTCCACCGCCGGGCTTTGATGTGTCCTGTATTATATTGGCAAGATTGATTAACTCGTTCGTAGTTCTCGGGATAAAAAAGCTGCTGTTTGCCGCAAATATATCGGCATTATACACCAAAGTGTTTACTGTCGACGCATAAGGTATAACATATAAATCATCGCTTCCGTCCTCTTTCATACGTTTTGCAATACCGTGGATTTTATCGCCGATTGTCAAACTGCCGCCGTCGACCGCGGCGCCAATAACATCGTTTAAAGGCTCCAAATACTCCTTGTGAGCCAGGTATGTGGGCAATGAAACAAAATACAAGTCTACCGTATTAGTCGCGGGCGAGGCATAAAGCGGAACCGTCGAAACATCGGCGGACGAAACTAAATGGATATTAATTTCCGGGTGCATTTTGTTGAATTCGACATTAATCCTGTCGATATATTCGCGCCCGAGCCCAGATTCCCAAAATAAAATCTCCAAATCGTAGGGCGTATTCGGAATTGTCGGCGCTTTGCATCCCGCTAAACCTCCGAATGCGACTAAAGAAATCGCGGCAACGACTAACATAAGTTTTTTAATTTTCATAATCATTCCTCCTATTTAGAGTATACATCAAATATTATTTATAGTCAATTTCAAATAATATCGAATTTATATTGCAAAAAATGCTTGGGGGGAGCCCATTTTTATCCTTTAATTCCGCCGATAGATACGTTTGTCAATATTGATTTGTTGAATAACAAATAAAGTATAAGCGGCGGAATAGCCGTTATGACGGTGGCGGCTAGTAATAAGTCCATCCGCGCGCGGTATATCATTTCGACTCTGAACAAATAAACGCCGGTCGAAAGAGTAGGCATATTTGGAAGATAAAGAAGCGCCGTCATGTAATCGTTCCAAACGGCGACAATATTCATGATGAAAAGTGCGAAAACCGGACCGCGCGCAAGCGGAAATATAATCATAAAAAGTATTTTGTATTCTCCCGCCCCGTCAATCACGGCCGCCTCGCGGTATTCGTCGGAAAGATTCCTAAAAAATGACATCAATATTAAAAGATAAGCTCCGAACGTGCCTATTCTCGTTATTAAAAGCAATGGGGAATCTACCAATCTGAGAGTTGAAATCATTTTGTAAGACGCCGGTAAAGCCCCTATTACAGGCAATGTCATAACTATAAAATTAACGGATATTAAAAGCTTTTTGCCGATAAACTGAAATTTTGCAATCGCATAAGCCATTAGCGCCGAACCCATTATCGTCAGCGCCGCGCTGCTTATTGTGAACCAAAGACTGTTGAATATCATTGCGGGCATTTTTATCCCGCGCACCTCAAAAACAGAGAAAATATCGATATAATTCTTAAAATTCCAAATCTTATGCCAATCGAACGGATTGATAAGCACTTGATCATGTGTCTTAGTCGCGGCAAATATTGCCCATAAAAAAGCGAATATATACGACAAAGCAAAAAGCGATAATATCACAAAAACTATAACGAAAGCAATCAGCTCCCCGCCCGTTTTTTTCCCTACGGCGCCTCTGCTCTCGCGCTTGTTTTTTTTACCGTTTAAAATTTTTTCCATCAGTACTTAACGTCCTCCACTCTGTTTAGTAATTTAGTGACGAAAAATAAAATCGGAAACGTCAATACCGTAAAGAACAACCCTATCGCGGCAGCGTAACGATGTGTGCCGGACGTACTCGGGCTGCCCCCGTTATATACGTTTGCAAATATTAAAAACGATATAGTGTTAGTATCGTAACCGCCGTTCGTCAAAAGCAGAATTTCGCCCGATGCAGTAAAGATTCCGGTCAAATGTAACAAAACCATAGTTGACAGCGTCGGCCATACCAACGGAATGACAATTTTAGTCAATTCCCCAAACCATCCTATACCGTCTAATTTGCCCGCTTCTATCACACTGCTGGGTATTCTGACAAGGGCGCCGGAGAATAAGATAAAGTTGGCGGCAATGCCCAACCAAAAGCTGTACAAAACAACAAAAACCATAGCATATCTCGTATCGCCTAAAAACAAAGGTGGGAATTCCAATCCCATTAATTGCTGAAAAAGTCCCGCGATCGGGCTTGCTTTCCCAACAAAATAAATGTAAATATTTGTCCATACTACGCTCGAAATAATTGTCGGAAAGAAAAATACAACGCGGAAAATTTTATGTCCCCAAACCTTTTTGTACATAAAATACGACGTGGTAAACGAAATAGGCAGCATTGCCAAACCGAAAAAGAAAAATATGAGCGTGTTACGCAACGCAATCCACAAGCCCGAAGTGTTTTTAAAGTTTTCAAAAAACAAGCGGAAATTGTCAAACGTATAGACCACCGAACCGTCTGCTTTTACGTTTTGAAACGCCATTAAAATCGAATTAAAGTTGACGCCTATGTAGAAAACGCCGAAAATAATAAGCTGGATACCGATTAACGATAACACAAACAGATACTTTTTCACCGCTTTTATGCGCTTTACCCTCAAGTTACCATTCATCATTATTTATTGTTATATTATACATTAAATATTATTTATAGTCAATTTCAAATAATATTGAATTTATATTGCAAAAAATGCTTGTCAAAAATACAGTTTTGAGTTATAATAGTTTTATGAACAAATTCAGTATCGACGTTACTGTAGATCAATTCAGATATGCTCATACTTACACGGTGAATCTTAAAAAAAAAGATTTTTACAGGCATATGCATACTCATTATGAAATATTGTTTTTAAAAAAGGGAAATGCCGATTTTGTCATGGAAAACAATAAATTCCAACTGCATGAATATGACTTGTTGCTTATTCCCCCGTCTAAATTCCATTTCATTTCTCTTGCGGAAAATGAAGATTATGACAGACACGTAATCAATTTTCATGAAACCAACCGAATTAAGCCTTTGTTGAACGCATGCTTCGATTCTTTTAAAATCTTCAGTTTAAATGAAAGTGATTTAATCTGCGACATATTCAACAGATTCGACATCTATGCGGAACGGTTTAAAAATGAGCATTTAGATTTAATTATAAATTCGTTAATGACGGAATTACTCTTAAATATCTCAAAATTGAAAGACAGCGAATTATCAGGAAATTATAGCCCGCTATCAAAAATTACATATGACGCCGTAGAATACATAAATGAGAATTTCCATTCAATTAAAAATATAGAGGAATTAGCCGGTCATCTCTTTACAAGCAAATCATATCTGTTTCATGTCTTTAAAATTGAAATGGGCGTAACTATTATGAACTATATAAGAAACAAAAGAATTCTATATGCCGAGACTTTATTGAACATAGGAGAAAAACCTACAAAAATTTTTACAAAATGCGGTTTTAACGATTACGTAAGTTTTTATAGGTCATATAAGCAATATATGCATCATTCCCCTAAAAAACGCGACCACTCTCGCGATTAACTATAATCGGCGTTAATTCCCATCGCCGTTCTATGACAGGCTGCGTCAAGTTATTGCGGAATACACCATTAAAGCGTTCAGGGCGCTATGGAAAACCCTGCGCGCCGATTATGGCATGGCGGTGTTCGATAAGGATACCGAAAATTTAAGTTGCTTGCATCGCTATGTTTTTTTGACGATCGGCAACCATAGCTCGATAAAGCGTTCCTCTTGGCGCGGCTTTCTGTACCAATATTTAAACGCCGACCAAACGATTAAGAACGCGCCTGCGACGATCAAAAACTCGGCAAAAATTTTGTATATTACAATGTCAAAATTATATCATGTTTTTTAACCGTTTGCAAGCGTTTCACTACCGCCTGCGGATGGGGCCGGCCGCCCCTCCGTAAATCCCTTCCGCAATCCTCTGCACCTTCAAAGCCTCTTCCCCATCTATATCGGGCCGTTTGCCGTTCAACAGGCAGTCGTAAAAGTTGTGTATCTGTTTAATATGCTGAAAGCCCCAATAATCCTTCGCGCCCGCGCCGTAGTCCGCCGCGTCCGACATATCCTGTACGACGCTCTCCGTTTTACCGTCGTTAAACGTTATTTGAGCGGCCTCGTAGGACAACACGGCCTTGCCCTTTTCGCAGTACAGCCGTATCTCGATCGGTTCGTCACAACCGTAGGTGTTCATCGCGTAAAAGCCGTAAACCGCGCCGTTCTTGTATTTGATCAGCCCCTCGCCCGTGTCCTCGACCTCCGCTTTGGGGTGATTGCGGTTGGATAGGTTCGCGGCGATCGAAACCGGTTCGTCGCCGATAAACCAATTCACGAGGTCAATCGAGTGAATCGCCTGGTCGATGATCACGCCGCCGCCCTCCTTTTCCCATGTCCCTTTCCAATCCGATGCGGCGTAGTAGCTATCCGGCTTGTTCCACGTTAAAACCGAACGCGCCGATATAACCTTGCCCAATCGGCCGTTATCCAAATTTCTTTTCACGAATTGACTCGCCGTGTTGTAGCGGCATTGAAAGATAATCCCGTACAACAGCTTTTTCTCCTCGGCCAATTTCACGTTGGCTTCGGCGTCCTTTAAAGCGATGCTCATCGGCTTTTCGCACAGGACGTTGACGCCGCGCAAAAGCGCGTCCTTGGATACGACCGTATGCAGGTAATGCGGCAGACAGACGTGAACCGCGTCGGGCCGCTCTTTTTCTAACATCTCTATATAGTCGCCGTAGGCCCTCGCGCCGTACCTTGCGGCGGCCCTGTCCGCGCGATCCTTCTTTATATCGCACACGGCGGCAAGCTCCGCGTTCTTGTACAGTCCGACGGGTACGGCGTGCATAGGAGATATAGCCCCGCACCCTATGATTCCGATTTTGAGTTTACGCATTTTCTTTTCTTCTCTTTTTCCGCGATATTGTTATTTCTTCTCTTTTTCGACGAACTTTACGGCTTCCGTTCCGGCGGACAGCGGCGCCCTCGCCGGCTTTTTCTTTTTGGAAAGGCAGTCGAGAAAATAGTACAGCTCGTTGTAATAGCCGCCGAGGTCGGATATGTTGCCGCCCGTCACGCCCGACGACGCCGCGCACGCCTTTTGTATCGCGGGCGTATATGCCTCGCCGCCCGCGGGACAGACCTTGACGCCGTGGTTAGAGGAGAATATGACCGTCGCCCGTTCAAATGCGGCGATATAGCTCATCTCGAACGGGAACGAGGACGGGTAGTCCCAACTGCCCTCTAAAATCACCGAGAAATCGCCGTAATCGCAGCACGCCGTCACCGACGACCATTTCTCGCCGCTCACGTTGGGAAAGGCTTTCATCTTTTTGGGTTTGCCGAACAGGTACAGCATATAGTCCGCGTCGTGAACGTGCAGATCCAACATCGCGCCGCCGCTCTTTTTCTCGTCCATCAGCCAATTCTGCCAACCCCACGTCGGGCGCGGGCTTAAACGGCGGAATTTGGCGTGCAATACTTTCCCGAATTCCTTGTTGTCGTACACCTTTTTTAGGTATTCGTATTCGTCCCAAAAACGGATACATTGACCGACCTGCGCGTAAACCTTTTTCTGTTTGGCATAGCCGGTCAATTTTTTCGCTTCATCCGAATTTAAGCACAGCGGTTTTTCCACGAACACATGGAGTCCTTTCCCGATCGCTTTCTCGGCATACTCGTAATGCAGGTATGTCGGCAGGCAGATATCGACGACGTTCACGTCGCCGCGCTTTAACAATTCGTCGCCCGAATAATACGCCGCCGCGCCGAACTGCGCGGCCGTCTTGTCCGCCTTGCTTTGATCAAGGTCGGCCACGGCCGTCACCCTGAAGTTCAGTTTTTGCAGCAACTGTCCGTAAGCGGCCGCGTGCGTGCCGCCCATATAGCCGAGTCCGATTAAGCCTACTTTGATCATGATGTTTCTTTCCTTTTTAAATTTTTGAAAGAGGGCCTGCGGGAGAAAAAACTTTGCCTATTTCTCGCCGATAATCCGTTTCATCGAATTACACGTGTTGAACAGAATCTGCTCCGCGTGGTGCGTATACGCCGGGAGCATCTCGCCCGTGACCCAACCGCCGTAACCGATCTCTTTCAATGCGGTCATAACCGCGGGATAGTCCGTATCGCCCGCCAAAAGATCCACGAACCCGTGTACGCCGCCCGCCGCCCGCCGATAATCCTTGAAATGCACTTTCCGGATACGCTTGCCCAAAATCCTGATCCATTGTTCGGGATACCCCGTATACACGACGTTGCCGACGTCGAAGTAACTGCCGACGTATTGACTGCCGATTTTGTCGATAAAGTCCCGCAATTCCAACGGCGAAAGCAGAAAATTGTTCCACACGTTTTCCAAACCGATAGCGACCTTTAATTTCTCGGCATACGGC
The DNA here is from genome assembly GCA_026001225.1 of Clostridia bacterium. Classification (GTDB taxonomy): domain Bacteria; phylum Bacillota; class Clostridia; order Christensenellales; family DUVY01; genus BNZQ01. The sequence goes on along the minus strand of BNZQ01000001.1, from coordinate 10,606 downwards.
GCAAGCTCTTTGACCGCCTCTCCCGCGCGGTCATACGCCGCGTCGTAAGGTACGACGCCGAGCTCCGGCGCGAACGAAACGCTCACCGCCCCCGGTACGACCAAAACCGTGTCGCACCCCAAAGCCGCCGCCGTTTCCAATTGCTTTCTGACGATCGACTTCGCTTTCTCTCTTTGCGCCTTGTCATTCGACGTAAGCGAGTATTTCCAATACAAGCCCGTCGCCACGCTGTACAATTCGAGCCCCGCGTCCGCGGCCTGCCGTTTGATTCCGGCCAACTGCGCGTCGGTCGCGGAAAGACCGAGCTCCCCGTCCTCGTTTAACGCGACCTCCACGCCGTCGAAGCCCGCCTTTTTGCCCAAGGCGAACGCCTCCGCCAGGGTTCCCGTTTTAAACGACCAAATGCTGATTCCTTTTTTCATGTCGGGTCATCCTTAAAAGTTATTTTTTTTGATTCGCGTCCGTATCGGATTGTATATTCATTATACCGCAACTCCTCCGAAAACACGATATTTTTCCTTTCGCAAAAGTATAGATTTTGTTCGCAAATAAAACCATATAAAAATTATTGCGGCTATAAAGATTCTATGGTATACTATTATGTATGAGATTTTACAAGCATAAAATCGAAAACCTGATCGTGGTCGACCGAATCGTAACCGTGCATTTTCCGCGGTTTCCCGCGGGGTACGTTTTCGCGGGCGAAACGCACGATTTTTGGGAGCTTGTCTATGCGGAGCGGGGCGAGGCGATCTGCACGCGCGGCGATACGGATATCCGGCTAATACCGGGCAACGTCCTGTTTCACAAGCCCGGCGAATTCCACAAAATCCGCACGTCGGGCAACGCTTCGCCCCAAATCCTGATCGTTGCGTTCGTGTGTAAATCCCCCGCTATGGCTTTCTTTGCCGAAAAACAATTCGAGGTCGCCGCCGAGCGCGACGCGCTGCTGCGCAATATTTTGTCCGAGGCGAAACAGACCTTCCGCCTGTATGATTTCAACCCCGATTTGAGAAAATTGGAATCGGTCGAAAGCCCCAACCTCGGCGGACAGCAGATGATCCGCACTTATCTGGAACAGTTCCTGATTCTCTCCATGCGCGACCGTTTAAAGACCGCGCAAACCGAAGCTTTCGTCGATCCCGCAGCCCGTTCCCGCCAAATCGAAACCATGGTTGTCCGATATTTGCGGGAAAACCTCTACGAAAAGCTTTCGTTGACCGACGTGTGCGCCAAATTCAATTACGGCAAGACCTTTCTCTGCACACAATTCAAAAAGAACACGGACCGCACGATTATGAATTACTTTCTGTATCTGAAAATCGAGGAAAGTAAAAAGCTGCTCCTCTCGGGAAAGCATACCGTAAAGGAAATCGCCTATCTCTTAAATTTCGATTCCTCCGCCTATTTCACCGCCGCTTTCAAACGCGCCGTTTCCTTAACCCCAAAGGAGTTCGCAAAACGCGGTTCGTCTCAAAACAAGGTAACCGCCGATTAACCGATGAGCCCGTTAAAAATTGATTTTTCTCTTTAAGAAATAGGTTCCGCCCGTTCCGTCGGGCTTTTCCGCAAGCATCCAATCCGACGCAACGGCGAAACGTGCGGCGAAAACGCCGCCGAAAGCGTTCCGATAGCCGCCCAACGCGCGTGTTATCTTACCGGACGTATCGATATGCGGCGAAACGACGACTTGCTCAAAGCCCGCGCGAAGCATCGGTTTTATGCCCAAAACGTATTCCGTAAAGCCATTCCGTACACGTTCAAATCACAGGAAGCACTAAAAATCGGAATCCCTGCACTTGTAAAATACTCGGGATACAGTTATCGTCATTTATATCGGTTATTTAAAAACCATACTGATAAATCCCTTTTGGAAATTCTGACCGAGAACCGTATGACTGCGGCAGAATCCATGCTGACCAAAACCGATTTCAGTCTCCTCGATATCGCTGACGAATTAGGCTATGAATCACCCAGCCGCTTCATGTCCGTATTTAAAAGCTATTACGGTTTACCTCCGCATAAATACCGGATGACACATAGGTCTGCCGCTTTTACTAAAAAATAATCAATAGCATTATCACAAAGTCGAACATAGTTCACTTGAAAAGTTCTTTACTTTTCAAAGCATAGAACGTACATCGCTACCGTGTCCGTCACCATATTGATTTCAATATTATCAATAGAATTTGAATCCGTTAATCTTTCAAGCACCCGATCGGCACTACGTATACGCCGTCGGGACGGCGGTAGGCATAGGGCGACGCAGTCATAACCATTAAGAAAGACGGTTGTTTCATTTTTTCGGTATCTACTCTGCCTTTAAGCTCTAACAAGTGCTTTGCGCCTTGCTCTATCGCATCGTCACTGCCGAGTTTGACTTCAATAGCCGCCCATTTGCCATTATCTAAATGGATAATAGCATCGGCTTCAAGTCCCGTCTTATCGCGATAATTAAACACATTACCGTTCAAGCGTTCGGCGTAGACACGCAGGTCGCGTATGCACATAGATTCAAACAACAGCCCGAAGGTATTGAGGTCTGAAATTAAATCGTCCGGTTTAGCGCCAAGCACGGCGGCGGCGATAGCCGGGTCAACAAATTGCCTCGTATCCGCGGTGCGTAATGCCGTAGACGAGCGGAGCTTCGGAGACCAAGCCTCTATATCCTCAATAACAAACAGTTTCTTAAATGCGTTTATATACGAATCCAAAGTTCTCGTATCCAACGCCGAATCATTAACCTCTAAATCCTGTTGCAAAGTCGTTAACTTTGCCGGCGCGGAAATATTGCGTGCGTATGATCGCAGGATCGCTCTTGCGCGCGTCGGATTTCGCTTAATATCGTCAAGTTCCACTATGTCGGTTTCTATCAGAGAGGAAACATATTTAGCGGATAATAATAACGCTTTATCCTTGTCCCGCTCGATAACCGTTTCGGGCCAACCGCCGCGACATAATAAATACGCCGTTTCTCTAATGGTTTGTTTTTGCCTACCGCCGGCGCGGGTCGCCCCGTCAAACAAATCCGAAAGACTGACCTCGCCCGTGCTGTCTTTTGATTCCCACAGCGACATCGGGCGCATAACGACTTTTAAGATTCGCCCAGTTCCGCTGTGCCTTTTGTTATCCTTTCCGCCGTTCTCTACCGGACGGGCGGAGCCGGTAAGAATGTATTGACCGCGCTGACCGCTTTTTGAATCAATCTCGGCGCGGATATAATCCCAAAGGTCGGGTATTTTCTGCCACTCGTCAAACAGGAGCGGCTTTTCGCCCCGGAGCAATTCATCGTCTCCGAAATCGGCATACAACTTATATTGACGGTATGTGCTTGGCTTTGCGAGTTCCACAACCGTTTTGGCAAAGCGTTTTGCCGTGGTACTTTTACCGCACCATTTCGGTCCCTCGATAACTACGCAGCCCGCGGTACTCAATGCCGTTTCAATCGCGGGGTCAATAAGTCTGTCTAAGTATAAGCTTTCCATGTTTTGATTCATAGGAATACGCCTCCGTTCACTCTATAGTATACTCTAAAAAACCTGCTTGTCAAGTAAAATGTATGCTTTAGCTCAAACTAAATGTTCCATTTGGCTTATTTTCAATGCGTATCTTGTCGAATTTTCATTGTTCTTAAACGTATAATATTAACCTGCTTGTGCATAATTGCAAAGGACAGCAAAATCTTGGTAAAGATGAAAAATCCGCCTGCAACGCAAAAAGCCGGTTGTTCAGACCGACTTTTTGTGTTTTTCGCTCTCTTTTTACGCATTTATAATGCGACAGAAAGACGCACCGACACAGGATGGCGTATGTTTTTGCAGAGTTTATTGAAATCGACTGATTTTCGCTTGACAAGTATGTCCGTTCGGACATATAATATATAGTAGGCTCGATCATGAGCAAAATTTTATTGGAAGGAGTTAATTCAGTATGTCTTGGCAAATCATGGTTCCGGAAAATGCTATGCTTATAAGCCAAAGAGAAAAATTGGGGCTTACGCAAGAGGAAACGGCAAAGAAAGCGGGTGTTACGCTTGAACAGTATCGCCGTTACGAGAAAAAAGGCGTCAACATCTCCTCCTCGTCGGTTCGGATTGTCAACGCGGTCTTGACGGCGTTGGAACTCGATCCCACCTTGTTCAAGAAAGGTGAATATAGCCTTATGCCTTTGTCGGAATAGGAGTTTAATTTGTGCCAAATCAGATTGTAAAAACCGAAGCCGAGATTCTGCTTGAAGCCCGAAAAAAATTAGGCTTAACACAGCAACAGGTCGCGGATAAAGCGGGAATTCTTTGGCGCCAATACCATAGGCTCGAAAGCGGGGAGCGCAAATTGTCGTCCTCGTCGTTTTGGCTTGCCGGCAATGTGCTTGATGCTTTAAACCTTGACATCACCGCCTTTGCGCGCGGAAAATATGCCGTTGTGGAAAGTGAAGAAAACCTATAACGCCAAATCGGTGGCATGGTTATTCGGCAAGCGGCTCCACAAATCGGATTTGTGTTAGCTTCTTAAACTGCAAGGCCAAAATTGGTAGCAGAATCAATAAAACGGTTCATTTTGCACAAAAACACGTAAGTATCTATGAAAATATTGTGTACAATTTGGTACCTCCGTACATAAGGACGTTACCGAGCGCCTCGCCGAAAGCAACCCTTCCCTCTATGAAGAAGTGAAAAAAATTTTAGATTTAAATTTGAGCGAGAGGCATATCCGCGGCGGAATCGCCACGAAAAATAAATATCGGAAGTCCTGATCGCCGACCGCCGATCAATTCTATATTTCCCTGCGATCCTCCAACGCCCGCGACAATGTAACCTCGTCGGCGTATTCGATATCGCTGCCCATGGAAATGCCCTGCGCAATGCGCGTCACCTTGACGCCGAGCGGCTTTAACAGGCGGGCTATATAAAACGCCGTCGCCTCGCCCTCCACGTCGGGATTGGTCGCCATGATCACCTCGCGAACTTCCCCGCCGCCCACGCGCCGAACCAATTCCTTGATCCGTATGTCGTCGGGCCCCCGGCCGTCCAGCGGGCTGATCGTACCGTGCAGGACGTGATAAACGCCGCCGTAATCCCGTACCTTTTCAAGCGCCAAAACGTCCTTCGGCTCCTTGACCACGCACACGATCCCATGATCGCGGCCCGCGCAGATCGCACAGGGATTTCTGTCCTTTTCGGTAAAGTTGCCGCACACACCGCAATAGGCGACGTTCTCTTTAACGTCGCGGACAGCCGCTACAAAGTCCTCGGCGTCCGCGTCGGACATTTCGACGACCCGGTAGGCGTAGCGCAACGCGGTCTTGCCCCCCACTCCGGGGAGGCGCGAAAATTGATTGGCCAATTTGGCGATCGGTTCGATTGCGTTCATCGTATTTTTTTATTTATTCGGTTTGTCGGAAAACCCTTTGAATCTTCGATTCCAAACCGTCGTCGCCTCGGTTCTGTGCAAACTTCGTTTGCCCGCGATCCTCGGTTCCTCGGTTTGTGTGCAAAAAAGAGTTTTCCAAACCTTTCCCAAAAACTTTTATTATATGTTCGAAAGAAGCGAGGAATCTCCATCTTGTTTTTCTGTTTTCGGCTAAATCAAGCCCCCGAAAGCTCCCATTTTTGAGTCGTACAACTCTTGCGCCTTTTCGTTGGCCTCGTTGATCGCCGCTATGATCAAATCCTCCAACATTTCAACGTCCTCCGGATCGACCGCTTCGGGCTTGATCTTGATCGAAAGCAGCTCCTTTTTGCCGTTAACCGTCACCGTCACCGCGCCGCCGCCGCTGGACGCCGTGATCTCCGCCTCCTCCAATTCCTCTTGGGCCTCTTCCATCTGCTCTTTCATTTTTTGGGCTTGTTTCATCATCTGTTGCATGTTCATGCCGCCCATGCCGCCGCCGAATTTCATTTTTTTCGTTCTCCTTTATTTTTTTGCGAGAAACACCTTTTGTAAAAAGTTTTTCTCGCGCTCTTTTCAAAAACTTTAACCTGAAATAATGAACCGAAATTATTCATTATTCATTCTTTTATGCGATATATGAACCAAATCGCCGCCCATATCCAATATATGCTGCAGGTCGTGCTCGAAGGCCTCGCGGGCGTTCTTGCCCGCCGGATCGACGCGCTCGCTTTGAAACGTATACCCCGTATCATCCAAGATCCCGTTGATCGCCGCCACGTTCATCGGCTCTTGCAACGATTCATATTCGGAAACGTCGGTCAGACGTAAAACCAAAACCTTGCCGCGCAAAGAAACGGCCGATTTTTCGGACGTGATCGCATACAACGAAAATTCGCCCTTTTCGCGCAAGCCGCGCACCACCTTGCCCCACAGCCTGCGCGCGTCGGCGGCGGGCGTGGCGACAGCCGCGCTGTCCGCCTTCGGCGGCCACTCCTCCGACGGAGGAGAATTTTGCTGCGGATTGACAGGAACGACGGGCGGGCGCGGCGCGGGACAAAGCCCGATCTCGTCCGCGGGGGAATCCGGCGCGATTTCGGCGGACTTTACGGCGGGATTTTCGATTTGCAACGGCGCGAGCCTCGGCGCGGGATTTCGCGGAGCGTCCCCTGTCCCTTGTCCCTTGTCCTGCGCCGAGGGGGATTCTTCACCTCGTTTAGAATGACGCCCGCTTAATTGCGCGTTGTTTTGCATCGCCAATTCCAAGCAGGCGATTTCCACCAACACGCGCGGGGCGACGCTGTACCGCATTTCCCCGTCGAGGCGCGCGAAATTCTCGGCGCATTTAAACAGCAATCCGGCGGGCGCGTCCGCCGCCAACGTTTTATAACGTTCCGCCGCCTCCGCCGTCAAATGCAGAATACCGCGCGCGTCCCCGCAGGTTTTGAAGATCAGCAGGGCGCGGAACACGGCGGCCAAATCCTTAGACAGCACCGCCGGAGACTTGCCGGAGGAAATCAGGCGGTCGATCGTCTCGATACACCGCCCGCCGTCGCCGTTTAAGACTGTTTCCGCTACGCCGATGACGCTCTTGAAATCGGCCGCGCCCAAAATTTCCGAAACGTCGGCCGCCCGTAACTTCTTCTCCGAATAGGACACGCACATATCCGCCAAGGACAGCATGTCGCGCACGCTGCCCTCGGCCGCCGCCGCCAATAAAAACAACGCTTCCTCCTCATAGTCCTTTTTGATGTCGGCCAAAATGCCTCGCAGCACGCCGGTCAGCGTTTCGATCGGCACGAGCCGGAAGTCGAACCGCATACAGCGCGACAGGATCGTGGCGGGCAATTTGTGCGCCTCGGTGGTCGCCAGAATAAAGACCGCGTGAGCGGGCGGTTCCTCCAGCGTTTTCAGCATCGCGTTGAACGCCGCGCCGGTCAGCATGTGCACCTCGTCGATGATGTAGACCTTTCGGCGGACGGCCACGGGCGGGTATTTGACCTTTTCGCGCAGGTCGCGGATCTCGTCCACGCCGTTGTTGCTGGCCGCGTCGATCTCGGTGATATCCACGTTGGAGGGGTCCTCGGTCGCCAAACACGCCGCGCACTTATAACAGGGCGAACCGTTCACGGGACGCAAGCAATTGATCGCGCGGGCGAAAAGCTTGGCCGCGCTGGTCTTGCCCACGCCGCGGCTGCCCGTAAAAAGATAGGCGTGGCCGACGTTGCCGCTCATGACCTGATTGGTCAGAATGCGGACGACGTGCTCCTGCCCGACGAGCGCGTCGAACGTTTTCGGGCGGTATTTCCTATATAGCATTGTATAGCTCATAAATCTTTTTCCTCGCCCGTTTCAAGGCGTTGTCCACGGCTTTTTCGGTCGTCGTTTTTTTGTCGTTCGACAGCGCGCGGGCGATCTCGGCATAACTCGCGCCCCGCATCTTCATCAGAAAAACCTTCAATTCCGCCGCCGACAGGATATTCGGCAGCGCGGCAAGAAGGTCGCGCTTCATCATCCCGATATCCAAATCGGCGTCCGTATATATGTTTTCCGCGTCGTCCAAGCCGACCGTCAACCCGTCGTTGCGCGTCAGCCTGCGCCATTCGTCGATCATGCGGCGTTTGGCGCACAGCAACGCGAACGTCGCAAACGCCGCCCCTTTCGCGGCATCGTAACCCCGCGCCGCCTGCACGAGCGCCAACAAGCCCGCCTGCACCAAATCCTCGCGGATTCCCGCGTTGTTCCGCGCCAATCGGTAGGACAATATCACGATTTGCGGCGTAAACCGCTCCACCATTTTGTCGGTCTCGGCCGCGTCGCCGGCTTTGATTTTATCGAGGTTGATCATTGTTTTATGTTTTTCGAGAGATACCATGCCAAGCCGCCGCAGAGCGGGCGTCAGACGGACAACAGTTGTCAATGTCGGCGAAGGGAATGTAGACCCTCCTACACGACCGAGGCGACTTGACAAACGTAGCCCGTATCACGCCCGATATGTGGCGGCGCGTTGGCGCAACGCCTCATACAAGGCAATCCCGCAGGCGACCGACGCGTTCAGCGAATTGACCTTTCCGTAAATCGGCAAGGTCACCACGCCGTCGCACTTTTCGCGCGTTAAGCGTTTCACGCCCGCGCCCTCGCCGCCCACGACCAAAGCCAGCGGGCAATTCAAATCTGTCTTGTAGATATCGGCGCCGTTCAGGTCGGCCGCCATCACCCAAATGTTATTCTTTTTTAAAAAATCGATCGTGTCATTGACGTTGGTCACGCGGGCAACCCTGACGTGCTCGGCCGCGCCCGCCGACACCCTGAGCACCGTGTCGTTGACGCCGACGGCGCGGTGCTTTGCGATCACTACGCCGTGCGCCCCGCCGCACTCGGCCACGCGCAAAACGCTGCCCAGATTGTGCGGGTCCTCCACGCCGTCCAAAATGATGATCAAGGGCTTTTGCCCGGAGGCTTGAGCCGCCGCCAGAATGTCCTCGACCTCGCAATACTTAAAATCGGTCGTAAAGGCGATAAACCCTTGGTGCGAACCGGTTTCGCTTTCGGCGTCCAAAATCTTGCGCTCGACGGTTTGCGTCTTGATCCGTTTTTCGTGCGCCATCGCCAAAATGCGCTTGGCCCCTATGTCCTGCAAGTCCTTAGCGACTAACAGCTTGTCGATTGTGACGTCGGAGCGAATGGCCTCGATAACGGCGTTTCTGCCTTCTGCTTTCATGGGAAACAGTATATCACAAAAACGGGAAAAAGTCCAACGGGACAAAAGACCGTCATTCAAGGGCAGAATCTCCACCGACGCCTATGCGCCGCTCTGTCATTTCGAGCGAAGTCGAGAAATCTCCCACCCGTATATGTCGGGGATCTCTCCGCTCCGCTCATTTCATTCGCTTCGGTCGAGATGACAGGAAAACGCGCACTGTCCTGTCATTCAACTTTTCACTTTCCATTTTGCGAAGCATTGCGCCTCGCCTTGACCTCCGCCGCCTTTCCGCAAGACATTTTGCCCTCGGAGCAGACGCCGGATATACAGGACGGCCCGGCCTTGGCGAACACGGCGGGCGCGGCTCGGCTCGCGAGCTCTAACATACGCCACGCAACCTCGCGGATTTCCCATTGGGCGCGGTTGCAGCAGCGCAATTCAAAGAAATGCAGCAGCTCGCGGGCGTTCATCGTGACGATCATCTTGGTTTCGGCGGCGTTGGGCAAAACAAAGCGCGCGTCCTCGTTGCCCTTCTCGCCCGGATTCAGACGGCTTTGCCATTCGCGGTACCACTCGTGCATTTGTTTCATTTGCCTGTCGTATTCTTTTTGCAGCGCGCCGCCCGATTTCTGCTCCTCGTCCAATTCCGCGATCGCGGGCGGCATGATATAGTTGAATTCCGCGCCTATATCCACGTACCGTTGGGATTGAACCGAAAAGCTGGCGATCCTGTGCCGCGTGATTTGAGCCAGCAACGCGCGCGAAACGCCCTCGATCCCAAACGTAAAGGAAGCGTGCTCGAATGCCGACAAATGCCCCAAAGAATACAGCATGGAAATAAACCGCCCGACGTCGGACGCGTCCACGTCGGATCGGAGGTCGTCCAAATCGCTTTTGGAATAGCACAGCTTGGCCGCCAGAGCGATCGCGCGCTCGGGATCCTCGGTGTGCTTGAGCAATTCGACTGTCGGAGTGACACGCATGGGGAATAGTATAACATAAAAAATGAAAATTGAAAAATGAAACAAAGCGTACGGGAGTGAGCAAGACTTCTTACCGATCGAGGAGTGGACAAGTAGCAATTCAGACAAAATGCATAATTCCGAAAGGGACGTCACGGTATTTATGAAGATGGCGTCCGTCCGGCTGTTTTTTATGTATTACGGGAACTCGGCATCGCAGTTTGTTCTCGCCGAACTTGTTATACGCATCAGCGAATATTGCCAATACCCCGTTAAGGGTTTCAAGGCTTCGGAAAAAGCAACGGCTTCGGCGGCGCAAACCGGCTATGTATGTTCGTAAATCCGAATTTATACTTTCAACATCGTTTGTGTCGCTCTTGTCATGGATATTTCTAATATGACGGCCGCCGAAAATCACATCGCAATATGTCGTATTGCCGTCGGTAGAATAACGATTCGCCGACGGAACGCTGTCTGCAATTTGTTGGATTTCCGCAGCAGTCTTTGTAAAACTCGCCTTAAAACCCAATAACTGTCGCGGAATTTCGCTTATC